>NZ_JAMYVM010000012.1:0-202834 GCF_040324035.1 Mesorhizobium sp. M0016
GCCCCGGCCTCGGCTGGCGATGCCTCCCGACCCCGCGCCTCGGTGTTCGGCGTCTCTCCGCACCCCTCCCCCGCGCGGCCCCCCCCCTCGACCCATGCGCTCAGTGCCCTTCCGATGTCCGTTCGCGGCGACTGCCAGGTGGTTCCCCCACTCCGTCTCGGCTTCGCCGAGCCACCTCTCCCCCCTCCGGAGGGAGAGGAAAGGAGCCTGGCTGGGACAGCGCCAACGTCCGGAAAGATGGGGGGGGAGCGCCCCGGCCGTAAGCACAGGTCCTGCACGAAAACTGCACATCCCTGCGGAAAACCTCCTCCGCTCCGCCCCGCCGTTTCCATGCGAGCCCGCGACAACAGCGGCATGCAACAGCGAAACGCTCACCTTTGGTCCTTGCCCTATCGCCTGCGCAGCGAAAGCTGGTGGTTGGTCGATCCGCCCCGGGCGGCGGCCCGCCCTTACCTGGAAGCGAGCCTGCTCCCTTTTATCCGCCCACCGGCCGAGCGGACCCAGCCCATCAGGAAAATCCGCGCATGACATCGTTTGCAAGCTTTTCCAGCCGCTTCGGCATCGCCGTCCTGCTCGTGGCGCTGGCGGATTTTTTCTTTTACGGCCAGCCCGCCGGGATCACGGTGCTGCTGTTTGCCATCCTGATCGCCGGCGCGGTGGTCGCTGTGCATCCTGCCGCACTGAATTCCACCCGACCCTGGCTCAAGCCGGCCGCTTTGTTCGTCGCGCTGCTGCCGCTGGCCGAGAACGTCAGCCCGCTGTCGGTGGCGATAGCTGTCGTGGCGCTGGTGGTGTTTGCGCTGTCCCTGTCCGGGCGGCTGCGGCACGGCATCGCCCGCATTGCCGGCCAGGTCGCGCTGTTCCTGCTGGCGGCGCCGCTGCGCCTTATCCGTGACTTTTTCCAATGGCGCCGCACGGTGCGCCGGCTTGGCGGCCGCCGCATCCACCTGGCGTCCATCATCGTCTGGGTCATGCCGGTGACGCTGGGCGCGGTGTTCCTGCTTTTGTTCGGCACCGCCAATCCGGTCATCGAATACTGGCTGTCGCTGATCGACCTGATGAAGCTGCTCGATCTCATCCAGCTGGCGCGGATCGTCTTCTGGCTGTTCGTGCTCGCCGGCGTCTGGGCTTTCCTGCGGCCTCGCCTGCCGCGCTTGCTGCGCCGACCCCCACGCCGCCTTCCACCTTTGGCGCCGCCTGCAGCCGTGGCCGCACCGGCCGCGACAAAATCCGCCACGACGATCGAGGCCGTCGTCTTCGGCAAGGCCGCGATCTTGCGCGCGCTGATCGTCTTCAATGCCCTGTTTGCGCTGCAGACCGGGCTCGACGCCGCCTATCTCTGGGGCGGGGTCGCCCTTCCCGACGGGTTGAGCTATGCCGCTTATGCGCATCGCGGCGCCTATCCGCTGATCGCCACCGCGCTGCTGGCCGCCGGCTTCGTGCTGGCGGCGCTGCGGCCGGGCAGCGAAACGTCAAGCGATCCGCTGATCCGCCGACTGGTCTATGCCTGGGTGGCGCAGAACATCGTGCTGGTCATTTCGTCGATTCTCAGGCTCGATCTCTATATCGGCGTCTATGCACTGACCTACTGGCGCATCGCGGCTTTCGTCTGGATGGGGTTGGTGGCGTCAGGGCTTGTACTGATCATTGCCCGCATCGCGCTTGGAAAATCCAACGAATGGCTGCTCTCCGCCAATCTTGCGACGCTATCGGCGACGCTTTATGCCTGCTGCTTCATCAACTTCGCCGCAATGATCGCCAATTTCAATGTCGACCATTCCCTTGAAATGACCGGCGACGGCACGCCTATCGATACCGAATATCTGCGCTCGCTCGGCGCTGCCGCCATGCCGGCGCTGGACCGCCTCTACATGCACCAATTCGGAAACCAAACCACCTATCTGGCCGACCAAATGATGATCGACGACACTATCGCCGAGCAGAAGCAGTGGCGCGCCTGGAGCTTTCGCGGCTGGAGGCTCGTGCAGGTTCTCGACAAGAGAGGTCCGCTCGTGCTTCCTCCACCTACCCAGCCCTCGCAACCTTCAGTGCCGGACCGTTAGATCCATGCCGCATCAGATCCTGGTCGCCGACGACGATCCGCACATACGCGAGATCATCTGCTTTGCGCTGGAGAGGGCCGGGATGAAGACGCAGGCCGTCGCTGACGGCGCAGCCGCCCTGCAGGCGATCGAAGGCCGCGAGCCCGACCTCGTCGTGCTCGATATCGGCATGCCGGAGATGGACGGGCTGGAAGTCTGCCGGCGGCTGAGGCAGCGCTCCGATGTGCCGATACTGTTCCTGTCGGCGCGAGACGAGGAGATCGATCGCATCCTCGGGCTCGAAATGGGCGGCGACGACTATGTGACGAAACCGTTCAGCCCGCGCGAGCTGGTGGCGCGCGTCAACGTCATCCTGCGTCGCGCCCGCCCGCTGGCGCCGGATCCGGCCGATGACAGGGCCTTTGCGCATGGCAAGCTCAGCCTGGTGCCGGCCAGCCACGGCGCCAGTTTCGACGGCAAGGCGCTGGCGCTGACGGCGATCGAATTCTCGATCCTGAAAGGATTTCTGGCGCGGCCGGCGCATGTGCTGGGGCGCGACCTGGTGGTCGCTAGCGCCTATGCCGCCAACATCCATGTCGCCGACCGTACCGTCGACAGCCACATCCGCAACATCCGCGCCAAGCTGGCGGCGGCAGGCTGTCTCGACGCCATCGAAACCGTGCATGGCGTCGGTTTCCGGCTTGGCCGATGCGGCGCCTG
This sequence comes from Mesorhizobium sp. M0016, assembly GCF_040324035.1. Classification (NCBI taxonomy): domain Bacteria; kingdom Pseudomonadati; phylum Pseudomonadota; class Alphaproteobacteria; order Hyphomicrobiales; family Phyllobacteriaceae; genus Mesorhizobium; species Mesorhizobium sp. M0016. The sequence goes on from NZ_JAMYVM010000012.1 coordinate 2,763, forward strand.
AGCGACGCCAAATGGATCGGCACCAAATGGCGGCCAAGGCTGGCCACGGTGGTCCTCGCCATCCTCATCATGGTGCTGGCGCTGCCGCTGGTCGGCCTGTTCTTCTTCCGGCTTTATGAAAACCAGCTGATCCGCCAGACCGAGGGCGAGTTGATCGCGCAAGGCGCCGTCATCGCCGCCATCTATGCGCAGAATATCAGTGACGCCGCCATTGCCCCGGAGAAGCTTGGGGTGCCGATGCAGGCTGACAGCGGCGAAGCCAGCCGCGGCGACGACACGCCTTACCAGCCGATCGAGCCTACCCTCGATCTCGCTTCCGACTACCTGCTGCCGACCCGACCCGCCGGCATCGCCGCGGCCATCGATCCAGCCTTCGCGGCGATCGGCGCCAGCCTGTCCGGCATTCTCGACACGACGCAAAAAACCACGCTGGCCGGCTTCCGGCTGCTCGATCCGCGCGGCGTTGTCATTGCAGGGCGCGACGAGGTCGGACTATCGCTGGCCAATGTCGAAGAGGTGCGCACCGCCCTTGCCGGCCACTACGCCAGCGTGTTGAGACAAAGAATTCCCGACCAGCCGCCACCGCCCCTCTATTCGGTCAGCCGCGGCACGAAAGTTCGCGTCTTTGTCGCCATGCCGATCGCGGTCGACGGCCATGTCGCCGGCGTGATCTACCTGTCTCGAACGCCGAACAACATCGTCAAGCATCTCTATGGCGAACGCGGCAAGGTGACGCTGGCGGCCATCGCCATGCTCTCTGGCACGCTGCTGATCGCGCTGGTGTTCCTGCGCACCGTGAGCCGGCCGATCTACGCGCTGATGGAGCGCACGAGGCGCATCGCCGCCGGCGACCGCGACGCGATCCGGCCGCTCGACCATCACGGCACGCGCGAAATGGCCGAGCTGTCCGCCGCCTTCCTCGACATGGCGGAAAAGCTGCAGGCGCGCTCCGACTCGATCCAGACCTTTGCCACCCATGTCTCGCACGAGCTCAAATCGCCGCTGACGGCGATCCAGGGCGCGGCCGAACTCTTGCGCGATTCCGGCGAGGCGATGGACGCGGCAGAGCGCAAGCGGTTTTCCGGCAACATCGTCAACGATGCCGGAAGGCTCAATCTGCTGGTACGGCGCCTGCTCGATCTGGCGCGCGCGGAAAACCTGGCGCCGAGCGGCGAAAGCACATCGCTCGATGCGGCGCTGGCATTGCTGCCGGTGGACGGCAGGCTGGCTGTGACCATCGAGACGGGCGGCGAAACCGGTCTGCGCATCTCGGCCGAGAATGCGGCGATCGTGCTTGCCAACCTGATCGACAATTCCGCCAGGCACGGCGCGACCCAGGTTTTGCTGGCGGCTGCCAGCGCCGACGGCAAAGTGACGATTGCGATCAGCGATGATGGCGCCGGCATTTCGCCGAGCAACAGGGCGCGCATTTTCGAGCCGTTTTTCACCACGCGGCGCGAGTCCGGCGGCACCGGCATGGGCCTTGGCATCGTGCTGGCCCTCCTGAAAGCGCATGATGGCACGATCGCGCTGGTTGACTCCGGGCGCGGCACGCGCTTCGAGATTTCCTTGCCAGCCGCGTGAGGGCTGGTGGATCGGAGAACAAAGTGCGCTACGACATCGTCATCATCGGCGGAGCCATCGTCGGCTCCTCGGTCGCCTACTACCTTCGCGAGGAAGGCTTTTCCGGCTCCATCGCGCTGATCGAACGCGACCCGCAATTCGCCCATGCGGCAACGACGCTGTCCATGGCCTCGATCCGTCAGCAATTCTCGATTCCGGAAAATATCCGGCTGTCGCAGTTCACGCTCAACCTGTTCCGGCGGCTGAAGGAGACCTTCGGCACCGACGCCGATATCGGTTTTCGCGAAGGCGGCTATCTCATCCTGGCCGGCGACGCCGGGTTGCCGATCCTGAAAGCCAACCACGAGGCGCAGGTCGCCGAGGGCGCCGACATTCTGCTCGAGGACGCCGACCAGCTGGCAAAGCGCTTTTCATGGCTGTCGACCGAAGGCATCAGCGCCGGCGCCTTCGGCCGTACCGGCGAGGGCTGGTTCGACGCTCATGCCATGTTGACGCTGTTTCGCAAGGCATTGCGTGACAGACAAATAGATTTCATCGCCGCCGATGTCACCGGCATTGAGAGGCAGGGCAACCGCGCCGCCGGAGTGGACCTCGACAATGGCGAAAGACTGCAAGCCGGCATCGTCGTCAACGCCGCCGGGCCGAATGCCGGCAAGGTGGCCGGCATGGCGGGACTCGTGCTGCCCGTCGAGCCGCGCAAGCGCAACGTTTTCGTCTTCGAGGCGCGGGAAAAATACGTCGACATGCCGCTGCTGGTCGACCCATCCGGCATCTATGTCCGGCCTGAAGGCTCGGTCTATCTCACCGGCGGCGCCGAACCGGAGGAGGGCGATGGCCCCGCCGACCCCAGGGATTTCGACGTCGACTGGCCGCTGTTCGAAGAGGTGATCTGGCCCGTGCTGGCAACCCGTATCCCTGCCTTCGAGGCGATCAAGCCGACACGCGCCTGGGCCGGCCACTACGACTACAACGCGCTCGACCAGAATGCGGTGATCGGCCCGCATCCCGAGGTCGGCAATTTCATCTTCGCCAACGGATTTTCAGGCCACGGCCTGCAGCAGGCGCCGGCCGTCGGCAAGGCGCTGGCGGAGTTGTTGGTGCATGGCGGGTATCGGACGGTGGATTGCTCGGCGTTTGGGTACGCCAGAGTGGCTGAGGGAAGGGCGTTCCGGGAATTGAATGTGATTTGAGGCGGCAAAAGCTCACTGTCGAGTTCCCGCCCACCCCCCTCTGCCCTGCCGGGCATCTCCCCCGCAAGGGGGGAGATTGGCAGCTTCGGCGAAGGCGCCATTCTTGCAACGTCGGCGATTGGCGAAAGCGGTCGCGGCATCTGATCTCCCCCCTTGCGGGGGAGATGGTCGGCAGGCCAGAGGGGGGTGCTGTCCCGCGAGAGTCTAAGCAACCATCGCACTGACAGCCATCGCGTTGCCCAGTGCATGCCCGGCGGCCGTGTTGTCGAAAATGCCCCAGACCTCGGCACCGGAAGCGGCCGCTGCTTCCACTTGCCGCGCAAACCGGTCGAGCGTTTCGGCATCGTAACCCGAATAGTAGATGCGCGACGCGCCGTGCCAGCGGAAATAGGCAAGGCCGGGCGAGCCACCCGGCCCTGCTGCCTCCGGAACCGAAGCCGGGTCGGCGGCGACCCGTGCGACCTGGTGACCGGCGAGCAGTGCGTCCGCCTCGGCACCGAACCAGCTGGGATGGCGCGGCTCGCATGCCAGCCTTGCCAGGCTACGCCTGCCCAACATGTCGAAGAAGCCGCCGGCGACCTCCGGCTCGAAGGGCAGGCTTGGCGGCAGCTGCACCAGAAGCACGCTCAGCTTTTCGCCGAGACCTTCGACCTGCCCGAGAAAGTCCTCTGTCAGCCCCTCGCAATCGGCGAGGCGATGCTCATGGGTCATGCTCTTCGGTGCCTTGACCGCGAAGCGGAAGTGCTCCGGCACGGCGTGCGCCAGCGCTCATAGGTCTCGCGGCGGTGCGGTTTGTAGAAGGAGGTGTCGATTTCCACGACCGGAAAGCATTTTGCGTAACGTTCGAGATGCGACCCGGGCTGCGGAAAGTCAGCCTTGTATCGAGACGGAATTCCCCATCCGGCGGTGCCTATCAGAGATCGGCGATTTCCCATGCTGCGGATTTGGACCGGATGAAGCGCGGGTCAAGGGCGACAAGGAGGCGTTGCTCCGCGGGGTCCTGAACACCGTTCCGCATTGCCCGAGAACCTTGCCCGCCTTGACTCCCCAACCCGATCGGCAATTGCGCCCGACGCGCGTCAGTGCTCGCGGGAGAACCAGAACGCGTCGGCCATTCGCTTCATGCCGATACGCTCATAAAAGCCGACGGCGTCGGGCATCGAGATCAAGCTGATGGCGACCGAAGGCCCAAGCTGCCGGCGGGCCTCGTCCATCAGGCCTTTGCCGATGCCGAGGCCTTGCGCAGATTGGGATACGGCGAGCTCTGAAATGTAGCACACCCAGGAAAAATCGGTGATGGCCCTGATAACCCCAATCAGCGGCGTGCCTTCGACATCGAGCCGCGCGGTCAGCACCAGGTTCGCGCCCGAAAGCATCGCCTGCAGCCGGGCGTCGTCATCGACGGGGCGTGTTTCGCCGAGCGTGGATTCAACCAGAACGCGGCGGAATTCAGCGACGTCGAGCTCAGGCTCACTGGCATAGATAATATTCGATTGTGTGGTCATGGGCGCAAGGTGCACCAGCGGCGGCCGGTTTTAAAGACGTTTGCCGCCGATCTTTCGATCGGGCCGCGCACCAACAGTTGCCTTTTATTTGCCGGCGGCTTTGTGTAAACCGGGCGCAGCAAACCCTGACGCAACGAATTCGATCAAGAACGGGCAAAAGCCATGGAAAAATTCACCAAGCTCACCGGCGTCGCCGCACCGATGCCGATCGTCAATGTCGACACCGACATGATCATCCCCAAGGATTATCTCAAGACGATCAAGCGCACCGGGCTCGGCAGCGGCCTGTTCGCCGAAATGCGCTACAAGGACGATGGCTCGGAAAACCCCGACTTCGTGCTTAACAAGCCAGCCTACCGCAAGGCGGAGATCCTGGTCGCCGGCGACAATTTCGGCTGCGGTTCGAGCCGCGAACACGCGCCGTGGGCGCTGCTCGATTTCGGCATTCGCTGCGTCATCTCGACCTCGTTCGCCGACATTTTCTACAACAACTGCTTCAAGAACGGCATCCTGCCGATCACCGTCAGCCCCGAAGACCTGGAGAAGCTGATGGACGACGCCTCGCGCGGCTCCAATGCGACGGTGTCGGTCGACCTCGAGGCCAAGGAAATCCGCGGCCCCGACGGCGGCGTGGTCACCTTCGACCTCGACGACTTCAAGCGCCACTGCCTGCTGAACGGTCTCGACGATATCGGCCTGACCATGGAGAAGGCCGGCGCCATCGCCTCGTTCGAGAAGAAGAACGCTGCCGAGCGTCCTTGGGCCTGAGTGGTACGAGATGGCCCGGCCGCCACAAAGCCGGGTTCGTGGCGGCTGAACGGAGGGGACAGTCATGACACGTTTTCTTCTTGCCGGCGCCTGCGCGCTGGCGTGGATGCTGATGCCGGTGGCCGGCGCGCAAGCACAGACCGACACGGTCCTCGTGCCGGCAGAAGATCCGTCCGCCGCCGATCCGGGCGCGTCGAGCAATGCGGCCCTGGCGGACGATGACAGCCAAGGGCCGGTCCCGTTCGAGGGCGGGCAGCTGACCATCACCCAGCCGGAGCAGGATGGCGAAAAGGTGCTGGCCTATGACGGCAAGCAGCTGGCCAGCAATTACGACGTGTTCTTCGACAGAACAGTCAAGGTCGGCGGCGTCGACGTGGCGCTGGTCGATGTCGGCGACGGCGGCAACCAGTGCGGCCCGGCCAAGGTCATCGTCTGGAAGCCGGAAGGCGGCGAGATACAAAGCCTCAAGGTCGAACAGGACGAATGCGGCGCGCCGCCGGCGGCGGTGGCCGACAACGCCATCTATTTCGTGCCGTATCTGTTGCCGGGCGATACGAAGCAAGCGCTGCAATGGTCACCCAGCGACGGGCTGACGATCTCGGGCGACCTGACCTACGCGCCGGAGCCGGGTACGGACTGGAAGGACGTCGATCCGGCCAAATACCAGAACATCATCGACGCCTTCCACAATGAGGCCGTCTACAAGGCGGCGCAGACGCTGCTCGGCGACACCATGCCCGACATGGCGACCAGCCTGCTGGTCGGCGGCGGCACCGAAAAGACGGCGTCGGGCGCCTTCTACGCCACCGGCTGCGTGCCGCACGCATGCGGCAGCAATGACGATTTCATGGCGGTCGACCCGGCCAAGCACACGCTCTACTTCGCCCGGCGCGGCGACAATGGCGAGCCGCAGGCGTGGCCTGACGTGAAGACCTGGCCTGCGGATGTGAAGGAAGCAATGGACAAGGCGCAGGAGTCGGGGAACTAGGGTTCGCGGCAGCGCGGCGAACACTCGGTGTTCATGCTTGTTCCGTCGCGATCCGTCACACCCCCCTCTGCCCTGCCGGGCATCTCCCGCTCAAGGGGGGAGATCAGACGTCACTCTGGCTTTCGCCAATCGCAAATGTGGAAAGCGAGAAAGGCGTCCGAACTGCTAATCTCCCCCCTTGAGGGGGAGATGGCCGGCAGGCCAGAGGGGGGTGCTGTCCCGCCGACGACCAAGATTTGCACCTGACTTGGCCCATGGCCCGGCCGGCCCTTTCCCTGCAAAAGTGTCCGAAACCACAGCGAGGCTCCATGCGCACACTCATCTCCACCGGTTCGCCCTTCGAAAAAACCGCCGGCTATTCGCGCGCGGTGGTGCAGGGCGACTGGTGCTTCGTCTCGGGAACCACCGGCTATGACTATGCGACGATGGCCATGCCGGAAACGGTGGAGGCGCAGACGCGCAATTGCCTGGCGACCATCGCCGAGGCGCTGAGGGATGGCGGCTTCGACATGGCCGATGTGGTGCGGGCGCATTACTACATCACCGACCAGGCCATCGCGGACGTCGTCTTCCCCATCCTCGGCGAGGCTTTCGGCGAGATCAGGCCGGCGGCGACGATGATCGTGTGCCAGCTCAACAAGCCGGAAATGAAGATCGAGATCGAAGTCACGGCGCTGCGGCGCACGGCTTGAGGAGGCCAAAGCCATGACGGTCCGGCGCATCGTAGCCAATATCGGGACGCAGGACGCGGCGGCGGCGAAACGCTTCTATCAGGACGTGCTTGGCCTCGATGTGCTGATGGATCAGGGCTGGATCGTCACCTACGGGTCCGACGAACGGATGCAGGTGCAGATCAGCTTCATGGCCCAGGGCGGCTCCGGCACGCCGGTGCCGGACCTCTCCATCGAGGTCGACGATGTCGATGCGGCGCTGCAAGGCATGAGGGCCGCCGGCTTTGCCATCGAATACGGTCCGGCCGACGAGCCGTGGGGCGTACGGCGGTTTTATGTGCGCGATCCGTTCGGCCGGTTGGTGAATATTTTGTCGCACAAGTGATTTGTTCCTCTCCCCCGCCTCTGGCCACGGCGAGGAACCCAGGTCTTGAGAGGCGGGCGCCGTCGTAGCGTTCTTCATCCCCTTGCGCCGCAAGCTCTTGGCGTTTAGCAAGGCCGCGGTTTCTCCAAACAGCATCGGACGGTTCTCCATGGCTTCGAAAAATCTTCTCCTGCTCGCCGGCGACGGCATCGGCCCCGAGGCGATGGCCGAGGTGAAGAAGCTGATCGCGGCCATGAACGCAAAGCTCGGCAGCGGTTTTGCCACTGATGAAGGCTTGGTCGGCGGCTGTGCCTACGACGCGCATGGCGCGGCGATTTCGGATGGCGACATGGCAAAGGCGATGGCTGCGGACGCCGTGCTGTTCGGCGCCGTCGGCGGGCCGAAATGGGACAAGGTGCCTTACGAGGTGCGTCCCGAGGCCGGGTTGCTACGGCTGCGCAAGGATATGGAGCTGTTCGCCAATCTCCGGCCCGCCATCTGCTATCCGGCGCTGGCCGCGTCGTCCTCGCTGAAGCAGGAAGTCGTCGAGGGCCTCGACATATTGATCGTGCGCGAGCTTACCGGCGGAGTCTATTTCGGCGAGCCGAAGCAGATCATCGATCTCGGCAACGGCCAGAAGCGCGGCATCGACACGCAGGTCTACGACACGTTCGAGATCGAGCGCATTTCCGGCGTCGCTTTTGAGCTGGCGCGCACGCGCAAGAACCACGTGACATCGATGGAAAAGCGCAACGTGATGAAATCCGGGGTGCTGTGGAACGAGGTCGTCACCCAGACCCACGCAGCCAGATATGCCGACGTCAAGCTCGACCACATGCTGGCCGATGCCGGCGGCATGCAGCTGGTGCGCTGGCCAAAGCAGTTCGACGTCATCGTCACCGACAATCTGTTCGGCGACATGCTGTCCGACATCGCCGCCATGCTGACCGGATCGATCGGCATGCTGCCGTCGGCCTCGCTCGGCGCGCCCGATGTGAAGACCAGGAAGCGCAAGGCGCTGTACGAGCCGGTGCATGGCTCGGCGCCCGACATTGCGGGACAGGGCATCGCCAACCCGATCGCCATGATCGCGTCGTTTGCCATGTGCCTGCGCTACTCCTTCGGCATGGTCGATGAGGCCGACAAGCTCGAAGGCGCCATAGCCGCCGTGCTCGACGACGGGCTGCGGACGAAGGATATTATGTCCGAGGGCATGACCGAAGTCGGCACTGTCGCAATGGGCGATGCCATCATCGCCAAGTTCCTGGCTTAGCGGCCGACTCAGCGGATCTCGCCGGCCAGCCGTTTCAGCAGGCCGACGAGTTGCGCCTCATCCACGGCTGAGAAAAAAGCAGCGTCGGCGGCTTCGACGGCGACGATAGCGCGCTGGACTGCGGCCGTCCCCGTCGTGGAGACGCGGATCACCTTGGCGCGGGAATCCCGCGGGTTGGTGTCCCGCACAATCAGTCCCTTTGCCTCGAGCCGGGCGACGACGTCCGATGTCATCTTCACCTCGGTGCCGGCCTGGGCGGCGAGCTGCACCTGGTTGGGCGGCTCGCCATAGCGGCCGAGCCACATCGCCGAAGCCAGCAGCACGAACTGGACATGGGTAAGGTCAAGCGGGGCCAGCGCCGCCGTCATGACGCGCTGCCAGCGCATGGTGGTTCGCCAGAGCAGCAAGCCGGGGCTCTCGGATGGTCCGCTGAAGCGCGTGTTCAGATCCCCCCGATCAGCCACCGTTCGCCAACACCCTTGCCTGCTCGAACAGTTTGGCCATCGAAGTGTCGAAATCGCCGCTGATCTGCGGCCCGAGCTCTGGTCCGACCTCGGCGGCCGATGGGCCGGAAATCTCGAGGCGATGAGTCACTTGAGTGCCACCCTCGACCGGCGTCAGCGTATGCCTGAACAGCAGTTTCGTGTCGCCGAACGAGGTCTCGTCGGCATACGTCACAGTGTCGACAAGATCGACGATCGTCGATTCGAAGGTGTCCTGCCCGACGGGCGTTACAGAGACGCGGGTGCCCTTGGCGAACGGGCCGTGCAGCACGAACGTATCGGACCCTTCGTAGGTGAGGCGGCCTTCGTGCAGCGCCTTGAGCGCGTTCCAGATGGCCTGCGCCGAAAGGGGGGAAATTGCGGTGTACTCGTTGGTCCACATTTGTCTTGGCTCCATCATCCGTTTTCGATCGTCGATTTGATGAGTGCACAGATTATCTGTGCGCAGACTAAACGGCAAGAGAAATATTTTGTTCGTCCGGTCAAAACAGCAGCTGCCTTCCTGGCTGCGACCTAAGCCATTGTTAAATCGCGGCTGTCCGCAAACAGCCGGCAGTTCATTTCTGGTGCGGTCTAGGCTCCGCCTCCTCCAGGCACCGGCCCCCACTGGTTTTCGTGGGCCTGGGTCGGGATCAATCCGAGTATCAGCGCGAGGATCAGCGTAGCCGGAGCGAACATGAAGGTGATTGCGAAGTAAGGTATTGCCAGCCAGCCGGTCAGGCCGATGTCGTGCAAGCGGCGCACGACGAGCCCGACCCAGGGCAGGAACGTCGCTAGCCAAAACAGCCCCCAGACGCCGATCATCACAATCGGCCAGTTGCCGGCATCGAAATTGCCGACGGCCTGGTCGGCGAGGGCGCCGGCAATTCCGACCAGGATGAAGCTGACGGTCCAGAACAGGCAGTAGCCCCAGAATTCCTTGCGGCGGGCGCGTTCGGCGAAGTTGATGTAGTTGCGCGTCACGCCTCGCCAGAAATAACCCGGCAGTCCGCTATCGCGAACCGCGCCGTCTTCCGCCAGGCGGCCGAAATGCTGTGGCGCGGCTGAAGCGGCAGCCGCCTTGGGCGGCGCGGCGCTTGCCGCTGGCGCAGCGGTGGCGGGACTGGCGGGCTGGGCGCGGATTGAAAAAACGTCGCGCGCCTGACCGCTTGCCGGCAGAAACTCGACCACTGCGCCGTTCGCGATCACGGTATCACGGCGCAGATCCTCGCGCGCGAAGGTGTAGCGGTTGCCGTCCGCCCCGGTGATGAAGCCGAAACCCTGGGCCTCGTCATAGTGAAGAACTTCGCCGCGCATTTAGCCTCGCCCCCGTGTAGGCACAGACTGTTCAAAGTTGCGGCGGACTGCAAGGGGTTGGACGAAATGGAGGGTAAACGGTTCAGGCATGAGTTGCTTCATTTTCCCGTCCGTTGGCGCTGCCCCTCACCTGCCTGCCGGCATCCTCTCCCCGTATAATGGCGGGGAGAGGGGTCGCTGTTATTGACGATTCCGCCAATCGCCAACGTTGCAAGAAGAGCGCCAAGGCTGCGGTCAGCCGTTTCTCCCCGTCACTATACGGGGAGAAACGCCAGGCAGGGCAATGAGGGGCAGCGCCTGCATTTGTAATTGGCCGATAAGAGCCTCAAACCGGCCGCTTCTTCGGCTTCTTGTTCTTCGGCGGTCCCGCCTTGTCGAATTTCGGTTTCCCGGCCCAAGGCTTTGCATCCCCGGCGGGCCGTTCCCGCTTCTCGAATTTCGGCTTGTGTGCGCTTTGCGGCGCCTCGAACGGGCGCTTGCCGCGATGCGGCTTCTTGTCGGGCTTCGGCGCCTGGTAGCCGGCCCGCGACAGGTCGGGCGTGCCGTCCAGGCGTTTCACCGCAATGTTGCCCTGCAATTTCTTGTCGGGGCCGACGGCGGCGAGGAAGCGATCGGCCCAGTCGGCCGCGATCTGCACGTAGGTCTCATCCTGCTGCATCTTGATGGAGCCGATCTCGCGCTTGGAGATGTTGCCGGTGCGGCACAGCATCGGGATCAGCCAGCGCGGCTCGGCATTCTGCTTGCGCCCGATCGACAGCGAGAACCAGACGCTGTCGCCGAAATCGTCGCGGCGGCTGGGCGCTTCGTCGCGGCGTTCGAATTTTTCGCCCGCCGGTCTGTCTCGCGACGGCGTGAAGGCCGCGACCTCCGTCAGTTCCTCGGGCGCCGAGCGGCTGGCGCGGCATTGGCGCACGAAGGCGGCGGCCACCTGTTCGGCGCCATGCCTGGCCAGAAGCGCGTCGATGAAGCCGCGCTCGTCCTCGGCAATCGGCTCTTCGAAGGCTGGATCGGCAAGGATGCGCTCGTCGTCGCGCTTGATGACTTCGTCGGCGGAGGGCGGGCTCGCCCATGTCGCCTTCAGCCCGGCATTCTGCAGCAGCCGTTCGGTGCGCTTGCGGGCGCCGTTGGGCACGATCAGCGCGCTGACGCCCTTGCGTCCGGCTCGGCCGGTTCGGCCGCTGCGGTGCAGCAGCGTTTCGGGATTGGTCGGCAGATCGGCGTGGATGACCAGTTCGAGATTGGGCAGGTCGATGCCGCGCGCTGCGACGTCCGTGGCAATGCAGACTTTGGCGCGGCCGTCCCGCATCGCCTGCAGCGCGTGGGTGCGTTCGTTCTGGCTGAGCTCGCCCGACAGTGCGACGACGGAAAAATTGCGGTTGTTGAAGCGTGCCGTCAGATGATTGACGGCGGCGCGGGTGTTGCAGAACACCAGCGCGTTCTTCGCCTCGTAAAAGCGCAGCACGTTGATGATGGCGTTCTCGCGGTCGGGATAGGCGACATTCAGCGCCCGGTATTCGATATCGAGATGCTGCTTTTCCTCGCCGCCGGCCGAGATGCGTACGGCGTCGCGCTGATAGCCTTGCGCCAGCGTGGCGATCGAGCGCGGCACGGTGGCCGAAAACATCAGCGTGCGGCGCTGAGCCGGTGCGGCATCGAGGATGAATTCGAGGTCCTCGCGAAAGCCGAGGTCGAGCATCTCGTCGGCCTCGTCCAGCACCACGGCTTTCAGCGCCGACATGTCGAGGGAGTTGCGGGTGATGTGGTCGCGCAGGCGGCCGGGCGTGCCGACGACGATGTGGGCGCCGCGCTCCAGCACGCGCCGTTCGGAGCGCATGTCCATGCCGCCGACGCAGGACGCGACGGTGGCGCCGGTCGGCGCGTAGAGCCATTGCAATTCGCGCATCACCTGCAGAGCGAGCTCGCGCGTCGGCGCCACGGCCAGCGCCAGCGGTGCGCCAGCCTGGTCAAAACGTTCGGCGCTTCCAAGAAGGGTCGGCGCCAAAGCGAGGCCGAAGGCGACGGTCTTGCCTGAGCCGGTCTGCGCCGACACCAACGCGTCGGACTCGCCGAGCTCCAGCACGGCCTTCTGCACTGGCGTCAGCTCGGTATAGCCGCGTTTTTCCAGCGCTTCTGCCAGCGCAGGAACAATAGCTTCGAAATTGGACATCTCACTCTTTCGGAATTCAGGGTCTGGGCTCATCATGGAGCACATGCCGGGGCTGACGCACGCCAGCCAAACACTATTTGGGCGTTCGTACTTCTTGCGGCCGCTATTGTACAGGGCAGGCGTGTGCCTGGCCGCAATTGACTCCTGACGCAAACCGCGTAAAAGCCGGCATCGAACGGGATCATTTTCGATGCGCGGCCTTCTGATGGCTCTTCTTGCATTCGACTTCCCCGGCCACAATCATGGGGCCGGGCGCGTTGGCGTGTCTTACCGTTCCAGCAAAACTATGGCCAAAACCACCACCAAAACGGTGTGATTCCCTTGGCCTAACCACCCTCTCCCGGGTCCGGCCCGGGGGACAAAACCCGCATTGGCCGGCGGGTTTTCTCCAAAAACCAAGCGGAGAGGGACAGGAGATTTCTGATGAGTTTCAAAGTTGCGGTAGTCGGCGCCACGGGCAATGTGGGGCGCGAAATGCTCAACATACTGGAAGAGCGCGGCTTTCCGGTAAGCGAAGTCGTGGCGCTGGCCTCGCGGCGCAGCCAGGGCACCGAAGTGTCGTTCGGCGACCGTTCGCTGAAGGTCAAGACGCTCGACCAGTATGATTTTTCCGACACCGACATCTGCATCATGTCGGCCGGCGGCAACGTCTCCAAGGAGTGGTCGCCGAAGATCGGCAAGCAGGGCTGCGTCGTCATCGATAACTCGTCGGCCTTCCGCTACGACCAGGACGTGCCGCTGATCGTGCCGGAAGTGAACCCGGATGCGATCTCGCTGTTCACCCGCAAGAACATCATCGCCAATCCGAACTGCTCGACGGCGCAGCTGGTCGTGGCGCTGAAGCCGCTGCACGATGTCGCCACCATCAAGCGCGTCGTCGTCGCCACCTATCAATCGGTATCCGGCGCCGGCAAGGAAGGCATGGACGAACTCTTTACACAGACCCGCGCGGTGTTCGTCGCCGATGGCGTCGAGGTCAAGAAGTTCACCAAGCGCATCGCCTTCAACGTCATTCCGCACATCGACGTCTTCCTCGACGACGGCTCGACCAAGGAAGAGTGGAAGATGGTCGCCGAGACCAAGAAGATGCTCGACCCCAAGATTAAGCTGACGGCGACCTGTGTGCGCGTGCCGGTGTTCATCGGCCATTCCGAAGCCGTCAACATCGAGTTCGAAAAGCCGATCACCGCCGACGAGGCGCGCGATATCCTGCGCGAAGCGCCGGGCTGCCAGGTCTTGGACAAGCGCGAGGATGGCGGCTACATCACGCCGCTGGAATCGGCCGGCGAGGACGCCACCTTCATCTCGCGCATCCGCGAGGATTCGACCATCGACAACGGCCTGTCGATGTGGATCGTCTCCGACAATCTGCGCAAGGGCGCGGCGCTCAACGCGGTGCAGATCGCCGAGCTTCTGGTCGAGCGCGGCCTGATCCAGCCGAAGAAGAAGGCGGCCTGACGGCTGGTTTGTTTTCGCTCACGGGGTTCGGCTTTCGGCCGATTCCGTTTATCGCTCACGGGCCGTATCGCCGCTGCCGCGGCTGGCCCTCCGCGGGGCGCCGGAAAGCCGGCGGCCCGTAGTCGCGGGCTCGGCCTTCGGCCGAAGCCTTCCTTCTCCCCGTTCACGGGGAGAAGGTCCCGGCAGGGGGATGAGGGCAGCGCTGACCTCTGTTGAGAAACGCCTTTGAACGATCCCACCAAAATCGTGCTGCGCCCCGCCACGGCTTTGGATGCCGCGACCATCGCCATTGTCATGCGGGCCGCACTTGGCTCGTTCTCCTGGATGCCGGTCATCCACACGCCGGATGAGGATCTTGCCTTCATCCGCGAGATCGTGCTGTCCCGGCAGCAGGTGACGGTCGCCGAGGCCGGCACCGGCATTGTCGGCTTCATTGCCCTGAGCGGCGATTGGGTGGAACAGCTCTATCTCGACCCCGCCTGGACGGGGCAAGGCATCGGCAGCCGGCTGCTGGTGCAAGCGACCGCCGCGCTACGGATCGTTAAACTGCATTGCTTCCAGGCCAACACCGGCGCGCGTCGCTTCTACGAGCGCCATGGCTTTCGCCCCGAGGCGTTCGGCGCGGGCACCACCAACGAAGAAGGCCTGCCGGATATTCTCTACGTGCGTCGAGCTTGATATTCAGCCGGCGTTATCCTTGGCCAGTTGGCGCAATAACTCCATCGCTTCCTCGGCCCGCTCAGCGGGCACGAACAGATGGTCATGATAGAAAGCAGAGACCGGATTGACGCCCATGCCGGCGGCGGCCAGCCGGGCGGTGATGGCGGCGAGGAAGCCGACGGCTTCCAGCGAGGAGTGGACGTTCAGGGTGATCATGCGGCAGCGGAACGAAGCGGTCAGCCCGGCCGCCCGTGCCGCGTCCTCGGTCACGATCAGTGTCACACCCTCGCGCTCGCGAAAGACCATCACGGGATCGAGGCCTGCCTGCCGGCTGATTCCAGGTGTGAGCGTAGCGAACACGTAGACGTCCGGCAGCAGTTCCGGCGTCATCGCCGCCAGCAGCTTTTTCAGATCAGTCTCGCCGGCCATTCGCTCGTCTCTCGCCCAGCCCTATCAATAGCCGTGACTGGTGGATGTCGATAGTCCGTCAAGGTGGAGGGACAGCGCCCCCCTCTGCCCTGCCGGGCATCTCCCCCGCAAGCAGGGAGATCGGCGGTTTCGATGCTCCGCTCATTCATGGAACATTGCCGAAGCGGTCGAGCGTGTAATCTCCCCCCTTGCGGGGGAGATGGCCGGCAGGCCAGAGGGGGGTGTGAAGGATCGCCATGCAGCGGCTTTTGCTTGCTGCTACCCAAAAAGAATCCGCACCCTGTAGGATCGCCGCCCCATCGCTCGTCCTTGGTCCGAAGCCAGCAAACGGCTCGAACCGCTTAGGAGGGAACACCCGTGAGTATTTCTCAAACCATGCCCGTCTCATCGGGCGCCCTGTGGACCGGCCGCGTGCTCAGCGGCCTCATCATCCTGTTCATGATCTTCGACGGCGTCATCAAGCTGCCGCCGCTCGATGTCGTCACCCAGACCATGGTGCCGCTCGGCTGGCCGGCCGATGTCAATGTCGCGCGCACGCTCGGCATTATCGGGCTGATCTCGACCGCGCTCTATGCGCTGCCCCGCACCTCGGTGCTCGGCGCCATCCTGCTCACCGGCTATCTCGGCGGCGCCATCGCCACAAATATGCGCGTCGGCAGCCCGTTGTTTTCGCACACGCTGTTTAGCGTCTATCTCGGCATCATCCTGTGGGGCGGTCTCTATCTGCGCGACCCAAGCGTGCGCGCCCTGATCCCGTTCAGCCGTTAAGCGAGGAGAAAAACATGCTCAGCACCATTCTCATCCTCCTGGTCGTCATCATCGCCGCCGTGCTCATCTATGCAGCGACGAGGTCGAATGATTTCGTCACCGCCCGCACCGCCAGCATCAAGGCCGCGCCGGAAGCGATCTTTCCGCTGATCAACAATTTCAAGCAGTGGCCGGAATGGTCACCCTACGAAAAGCTCGACCCGCTGATGAAGCGCACGCTGTCGGGCGCTGATGCCGGCAAGGGCGCCGCCTACGCCTGGGAAGGCAATGCCAAGGCCGGCAAGGGACGCATGGAGATCGTCAATTCCGTGCCATCCTCGCTGGTGTCGCTGAAGCTCGACTTCGAGAAGCCGTTCCGGGCCAACAACAGCGTCGACTTCACCCTGAAGCCCTCGGGCGACACCACCGCAGTCACCTGGGCAATGCGCGGCAGCCGGCCCTTCATTGCCAAGCTTTTGGGCCTCTTCATGAATTTCGATACGCTGATCGGCAAGGATTTCGAGGCTGGCCTCGCCAATCTGAAGAAGGCCACTGAAAGGTAAAACGTCCTGCATTTCAACAAGCTCGGCGGCGGTCGTTACGAATGTGACAGGCACGCGCACCGGGATCTCTCACGTCTTCGGGATCAAATCAGCTGTCTGGGAGTTAGAGCCGTGGCGGCGAGGACGGCGATCCGCGTGAGAGAGGAACGACAATGAAAAAAGCGATGATCATTCTGGTACTGGCGACCGCACTGGGTGCGTGCTCGCAAACCGAAAAGGGTGCCGCGGTCGGCGGTCTCGGCGGCGCGGCGGTTGGCGCAGCTGTGGCAAGTGATCCGGTTCAGGGCGCCGTCGTCGGCGGCGCCGTCGGCGCCGTAGCCGGCGCGCTGATCGGCCGTGCCAGCGAAAGCGGTCAATGTCGCTACCGCGGCCGCAACGGGCGCACCTATATCGCCAGCTGCCCCGACGGTTATTGAACACAGCCAGGTCCAACATCGGAAACCGGCGGCTATAGATCGCCGGTTTCGCTGTTGCCCAAGGCAGCTGGACCATGGATGCTGCGCTACAGCAATCCCCGGATATGCTCCCAAGCCAGGCGGCCCAGGCGTGTGTCGGCGTCGTCATTGCCGCCATGGGCGTGCAGCCCCGAGCGCGGCGTGTTTTCGCCCGGCAGCAGAATGCGGTGGCCGGCGTCGGGCACTGAGACGAGGCAGGTGGTCATTGCTGTGTCCTGGCGACGCCGAACGATCGACTGGGCAAAATCCAGCGATGGCCATAGCGCGTCGTCGCCGCCCGCAACCAGAACAATGTCGGCTGAAATAGCTTCGGCGGGAATGGCAGCCTTGGCCGCTGCGTCCTTGAAGGTTTGCAAGGCACGTAGGAAGAGCCCCCGGTAGGACACCAGACCATGGACATACTCAGCGTTCCAAGCGGGATTGCTTGGGACAAACGGCAACGGAATCCCTCGAGCGTCCACGACGATCGTTCCGGCCAGCTGACGCCGTCGCGGCCCGGCCCGATATTGCCCCAGACCACCGATGTCGGGCTGATCGCAACCACGAGGCCGATGCGTGGATCGTGAGCCGCCGCAAGCAGGGAGGCCTCGGCGCCTTTCGAGGTCCCGACATAGACGATGCGCCGGCATCCCATCTGGACAAGATAGTCGGTCGCCGCGAAAAACGTTTCGAGCGGGATCTCGCAAATGCCGGGCACCTGACCTTCGCCGTCAAACCATTGCAGCGCGAGAGCGGATGCTCCTTCCTTGGCAAAGAGCCGGGCGCGGGTGACGTCGATGCGGCCGCTCGATCCGCTGAGCACGACGACGCCTGTCGTGGCGCCGGCGCATCGCAACAGCGTTCCGGCTACGCCGCCGAAAAGGGTCTCTTCCGTGACGGTCCGCTCAGTCATCTTTCGTTCGAACGCATATGACATCGCCGCACATTAGCAAAACGGCGGGCACAGGCCCGCCGTTTTGTCGATGCGATGACGCGATGCTTATTCGGCGGTGGCGGCTTCCGCTTCGGCCGGGGCTGCAGCAGCGGCGGCAACGGCGGCGGCAGCGTCTTCCTGGGCCTTCTTCAGCAGAGAGGCGCGTTCCTGCGCCTTCTTGCCGGGCTCGGCCTTCTTCGGGTTGGAGCGGGCTTCGCGCTTGAGGAGGCCGGCCTCATCGAGGAAGCGCAGCACGCGGTCGGTCGGCTGAGCGCCGTGCGACAGCCAATGCTTGACGCGGTCGGCGTCGACCTTGACGCGCTCGCCGTCCTTGGGCAGCAGCGGGTTCCACGAGCCGATCGACTCGATGAACCGGCCGTCGCGCGGCGAACGGGCGTCGGCAATGACGACGTGGTAGTAAGGGCGCTTCTTCGAGCCCGCACGGGCCAGTCTGATCTTCAAGGGCATTTCATCTCTCCTAAATTTCTGATTTCAGTGTTGGGTTAATGGCTTTGTCTGGTGCAGGTCGTTGTCCCAAAACCGCTGCGCACTTTTGGGCGACATGCACTTTGTTAGCCGGTTTTGCTTGCGCCGTTGGACGCGGCGATCTGCTCGTGATGGCGGATCACTTCGCGGACGACGAAGTTGAGGAATTTTTCCGCGAAATCGGGGTCGAGATGAGCGTCCTTCGCCAGCTGGCGAAGGCGGGTGATCTGCTCCTGCTCGCGCGCCGGGTCGGCGGGCGGCAGGCCATGCTCGGCCTTGAGCACGCCGACCGCCTTGGTGCAGCGGAAGCGCTCGGCCAGCATATGAATGAGGGCGGCGTCGATGTTGTCGATCGAGGCGCGATAGCCGGCCAGGATGGTGCGTGCGTCGGCCATGTCTTTTTCTTCGTTCATAGCGTCCTCACTTCTTCTTTCCGAGGCCGGGCAGACCACCGCCGCCAAGGCCGGGAAGCTTCATGCCGCCGGGCAGACCGGGCAGGCCACCGCCGCTCGGGGTGGGCGGGCCCTTCATGCCGCCAAGGCCGGGCATCTGCTTCTGCAAGGCTTCGAGCTGCTTGGGATCCATCTTGGAGAGGTCGGGCATGCCGCCACCCATCATGCCGCCGGGGCCACCCGGCATCATGCCGCCGAGGCCCATCTTGGAGGCAAGGCCGCCCATCATGCCGCGCATCAGGCCGCCGCCTTTGCCCTTGCCGCCCATCGCCTTCATCATGTCGGCCATGCCGCGATGCATTTTCAAGAGCTTGTTGATCTCGGCCGCATCCGTGCCTGAGCCGGCGGCGATGCGCTTCTTGCGCGAATGTTTCAGCATGTCCGGATTGGCGCGCTCGGCCTTGGTCATCGACGAGATGATGGCGAGTTGGCGGCCGAACATCTTGTCGTCGAGGCCGGCGGCCGCCATCTGGTCCTTCATTTTGCCCATGCCGGGCATCATGCCCATGATGCCGCCCATGCCGCCCATTTTCGACATCTGCTGAAGCTGGCCGGCAAGGTCGTTCAGGTCGAACTTGCCCGACTGCATCTTTTTGGCCATCGCCGCCGCCTGCTCGGCGTCGATGTTTTCGGCGGCCTTTTCGACCAGCGAGACGATGTCGCCCATGCCGAGGATGCGGTCTGCAATACGCTTGGGGTGGAATTCCTCCAGCCCGTCCATCTTTTCGCCGGTGCCGATCAGCTTGATCGGCTTGCCGGTGACGGCGCGCATCGAAAGCGCGGCACCGCCACGGCCATCGCCGTCCATGCGGGTCAGCACCAGGCCGGTGATGCCGACGCGCTCGTCGAAGCTTTTGGCAAGGTTGACGGCGTCCTGGCCGGTCAGCGAATCCGCGACCAGCAGGATTTCGTGCGGGCTCGACATCTTCTTGATGTCGGCCATCTCCACCATCAGCGGCTCGTCAATATGGGTGCGGCCGGCGGTGTCGAGGATGACGACGTCATGACCGCCGAGCTTGGCTGCCTGGACGGCGCGCCTGGCGATGTCGACCGGGTTCTGGCCCGCAATGACAGGCAGGGTCGCGACTTTGACCTGCTCGCCGAGCTGGCGCAGCTGCTCTTGCGCCGCGGGCCGCCGCGTGTCGAGCGAGGCCATCAGAACCTTCTTGTTCTGGCGCTCGGTCAGGCGCTTGGCGATCTTGGCGGAGGTCGTCGTCTTGCCGGAGCCCTGCAGGCCGACCATCATGATGACGACCGGCGCCGGCGCATTGAGGTCGATGGCGACGCCCTCGGCGCCGAGCATGTCGACCAACTCGTCATGGACGATCTTGACGACCATCTGTCCAGGCTTGATCGACTTGACGACGGCGGCGCCGACGGCCTTCTCGCGCACCTTGTCGGTGAAGGAACGCACCACTTCCAGCGCAACGTCGGCTTCGAGCAGCGCACGGCGCACCTCGCGCAACGCCGCCGAGACATCAGCCTCCGACAGCGCGCCGCGGCCTGTCAGGCCGTTCAGGATGGAGCCAAGGCGCTCCTGAAGTGATTCAAACATTGGTCAACCCGCCGCGCGAGAGCGCCTTGGATTCATGGTGATCCCTGTCGGGCCGATGGCCCTCCACGCCTCTTGTGCGCTCCTGCAGCGATTCAAACATTCCGTTTCCTTTTTCTCAGGCACCCCGATGGTGCCCGAGAGGTAGTGCGTTCGCGCCGCTCATCCAAGCAAAGCTCAAAACCAAAAAGCACCCGGGGGCGCTCAGCGCTGCCGGGTGTTGGCCTCCAGGATCTGTTTACAGCACCCACCTCAAAAGGTTTTGGCGTCCTGGTCGGCTTGCTCGGAGGGATACTCGTCGCGGATTTCGGGGCTGTAGACAGGAAATCGGCCGAAGAGTCAAGACAAGGGCGGCTTCCCGGTCTCTGGATCGGTCCCTGTTTAGTTCACCCTGCATCCCGAGGGTCGGCCGTAACCTTCAGCGGCGAGCGCGGGTGCAGAAGCAGCAGGATCGTCAGCAAGGTGCAGACGATACCGATGGCGGCGATGATGACGGCATCCGCCGTCGTCCAGCCCGGACCTTCCAGCGGCTTGGCGTTGAACAGGGCGAAGGAATTGTAGTTCTCCTGATGCGAGATCAGCAGGAAGCCGGTGAGATTGTTGCCGAGATGGGCGCCGAAGGCGGCGCCGAGATTGCCGGTGACATAAACCACCAGCGTCAACAGCAAGGCGAAGGCGGCGATCGAGGCCAGCACGCAGGCGTTGATGGCGGGGGTCGAGCCCGGGCTCCAATGCAAGGAGGTGAACAGCAAAGCGGGCAATAGCGCCCACACGTAAGGGCTCTCGAAGCGCCTGGCCAGGCCGCGCAGCAGATAGCCGCGAAACAGCATCTCCTCGGACGAGGTCTGCAGCAGGGTCAGCGCCACGATCGGGAGCAGGAACAGCAGCCAGGTCGACAGGTTGATCGTGCCGCGGGCGATTTCGGGCTGTAGCCAGTAGAGCAGGATTTCGGAAAGCGCCGATGTGATCAGCACCGCGACCAGGCCCTTGAGGAAGCCCGACAAGGACACGCGGCGACTGGCGCCGAAAAGCGCCGAGAGCGGCTCGCCATGGACGAAACGCATGGCAAGCCAGAGGCCGAGCCAGATGCCGGTAAACGAGGTGAGTGCGGCGAGTATGCCGATGGGCGAGGCCAGAAAGCCCTGAAGCGGCCCGCGCGGATCGTCCGGCAATACATGCCAGACGATCGCGACATAGGTGCCGCCAAGCACCACAACCAGGGTGATCGCCACCCAGAACAGGACGACGACCGCCGTTCCGATTATCAGCCGCGGCAGGTTCGTCTTTTCGGTGGCCGTGTTGCTATAGCGCTCGAAGGCGGCTGGATCTGATATCACGCGAGTTCCTCTGCCGAACGCATCGGGTCGCATGATCTAGGGGATCGTCGGCTCTCGCGCAATTGCTGCTGTTCAGCGACCCTTTTGCCGCCCTCAGCCTCGGCAGGAGGGCGGCACGAGTTCACTTGTCATTCTTTCCAGGCAAAATCAGCGCACGACGTACATGATGCGCCGTGTCTGCGGGTCGACCAGCGCCTGCTGGCCATTCACATAGACGTAGCGGTAGCGGTAGTCGGGGATTTCGCGCAGTTCGACCGTGTCGGGCAAGGTGGCACCGGTCACCACCTCGCCCTCGAGATAGACAGGATCGAGCCGGTGCGTGCTGACATAGGTGCCGACTTCCGCCGGTGGCCTGTCGATGGCGTCGACGGGGCCGTCGTCGGACAGAATCGCACCGGTATAGGTATCGGGATAATCATCCTGCGGCGGTGTAACCACGGTGATGGCGGCGTCGGCGGGGCGGCGTGTCAGAACGACCCGGTTGCCGCCGAAATCGGCCGTGACATAGTCGGAATAGACCCAGCCCTGGCCTCCGGCTTCGGCAATGGTGCACCATTTGCTGTTTTCGATGCAGCCATTGAGCGTCGCCGACTGGCCGGCGGCGAGCACGCCGATCACAGGATATTGCGGGCCGGGGCCGGCGCGCACATTAAGATCGGTGACGGCCGAGACGGCGGTATCGGCGAGTGCCGCACCCGACATCGCGACAAGCGCCCCGGCGACGGCCGGAAACAATATGCGTCTCATGGTTTCTCTCCCTTTCATGGTCCCTCGCGACACCAAACGAAACCAGAACGCATGCGTTCCGGCTAAAATACCGACGCCAGCTCACGATTTGTTCCGGTTTCTTTCGGCAAACCGGTCAAAAGCTCATGCACGAAGCTGAGTTTCTGCGCCGTCACGTCCGAAATGACGAAGGGATAAAGGTCGGGCAGGCCCATGCAGCGGTTGATCGAGTTGGAGGCTTCCGAGAGTACCAGCCAGCGGGCGAGAATCTTTTCGAAGGGCTCGGGCACGGCGTCAGGTTCCGCGGGCGCCGCCTGCAACCGGCCGCCGGTGTCGCCTTGCGGCAGCACATTGGTCTCCATCGTCTCAAGCTGGCCGAGTGGAAAATTCAGCGCGTGCACCATCTCCAGCGTGTCGGTGATGTGGAGATGGTGCGCCCAGGTCTCGGCCCAGTCTTCCCATGGATGCGACGTCGCATAGGCGGAGATGTGGTTCTGCTGCCAGTCGGGCGCAGCGCCATTGGCGTAATAGGCCTTCAGCGCCTGCTCGTAGTCGGGGCGTTCGTCGCCGAACAGCGCCCGGAAGGCATCGAGCCGTTGCGGCTCGTCGCGGATCAGCCGGTCCCAGTAGTAATGGCCAAGCTCATGACGGAAATGACCGAGCAGCGTGCGGTAATTTTCGCCCATCTCGACGCGACGCCGCTCGCGCTCGGCCGAGTCCGCCTCGGCGACGTTGAGCGTGATCAGGCCGTTGTCGTGGCCGGTAAGGATGCGTTCGCCGCCGGGACCGCCGCCGATCGGATCGGCAATGAAGTCGAAGGCGAGGCCGATTTCGTCGCCGTGCTTGTGCTTGGGCGCGACCGGAAGGCCGAAGGCGAGCAGCGAATAGACGGCGCGCTTCTTGGCCGCCTCGACGCGAATCCAGCGGCGGCGGTTGCCGTCGACGGAGAGGTCGGGGATCAGCTGGTTCAGCAAGCAGGCGCGGCAGTAGGTATGGCCCGGTTCGGCCATCCAGTTGCAGGCGCATTCATCCGCATTGGTGCAGTGGAAGATGCCGTCGACGTCAGACAAGGCAAAGCGCGCATGCTCGGGATCGTAAAGCACGAGACTCCCGCAATTCAGGCACTGCGCATTCTCGAAGTAGAGGCGGTGGCCGCAATGCGGGCAGTCGAACAGTTTCATGTCGATCTCGATGCGTCAGGCGTTGGCGTATGGCGTCAGAGGAGGAATATGGTGCGGAGCGGCGCCTCGCCCAAACGCCCGCCACGGGCCGCCGTTCCATGCCCCCGTCACCTCTTTTTACCCGAGCAGCGAATTCGCCTGCCCGGCGCCCGGGCGTTTCGGCCACAATAAGCACTTGATCGTAAGCAAATTCCGCTGCATTGGCCAGGGTAGCGCCGGGGGTACGGTGACAATGGCGCGTTTCGCTGGCAAGTTCGCAACCGGGACGTGATTCAGGCAATCAGGAGAAAAAGCATGGCATTGCTTGCCAAGGGAAAGATTATTGCTGCCGCGGTGGTCGCGGTACTTGCGCTGGCGACGGGCGCGCAGGCGGCGGCCAGCTGCGGCAAGACCGGCGCGGGCTTCGAAGCGTGGAAGCAGGACTTTGCCGCGCAGGCCAGGTCCGAAGGTGTCGGCGGGAAGGGTCTGGCTGCTCTGGCCGGTGCCAGCTACGCGACAAAGACAATCTCCGTCGACCGCGCCATCCACAAGGCTTTCAGCGGTTCGGTGGACGCCTTCATGAAGCGCCGTGGCGGAGCTGCGATCATTTCCAGGGGCCGTGCGCTGAAGAAGTCGAATGCGGCGATGTTCGACAGGATCGAGAGCAATTACGGCGTGTCGCCGGGCGTGTTGCTGGCCATCTGGGGCATGGAAACCGGCTTCGGAGCCTCCCTGGGCAACCAGAACACGGTCTCCGCCATTCTGACGCTTGCCTATGATTGCCGTCGCCCGGGCTTCTTTTACCCGCATGCCATTGCGGCGCTGAAGCTGGTCGATCGCGGCGCGCTGAGCGCCTCGTCGGTCGGCGCTGCGCATGGCGAGATCGGCCATACGCAGTTCCTGCCCGGCAATGTCCTGAAGTATGGCGTCGGCAACGGAAATCTGCGCGACAAGGCGACGGCCTTGGCTTCGACGGCCAACTTTCTCAAGGCTCATGGCTGGCGGGCGGGTGCGAGCGCAAGTGCGAATATGGGGGCCATCGCCGGCTGGAATTCCGCCAGCGTCTACCAGCAGGCCATCGCCCAGATCGCCGACGCGATCGACGGCGGCTGATAGAAATATCCAGATCGAAGAACGGAAAGCCCGGCCATGCGCCGGGCTTTTCTGCAAGGACTGGAGCTTTTGGCGTTCAAACCGTTCAGCAGCCGAGCGGCTACCCGCCTTTTATGACCTTCCAGATGTCCGTGGACTGGTCGAACTGGAGGCGGTTTATGTCGGAGAAGGTCAGCCGGCCGCTCTTCATGGCATCGGCAAGGCGGCGGCACAGCAGTGGCGGCATGCGCTCCAGGGAAACGCCCATAAAAGCGGCGATCTCGTGTTTGGCCGATATATTCGATATAGCCACCTTGGTGATGCAGCGATCGAATGCCGCCTCGGGATCCTGTTTCACTTGCTCCTGCCCAGTCTGGCAACCGGCCAGCATGACGACCATTGCAGGCAGCGCCACAAACCACGGCTTCATTGTCAGCTGCCCCCATCGATTGTGAGGAGGCTAGATAAGGGCCCGAAAAGATCAAGCAGGAAAAGCACTGAGTTCTTTGCCGGCGCTCTATTTCTTTGTTTTTACGCAGTTACGGACGAAGTCGGGCATGCTCTTTCTCGAATTGCTCGATCGTTGGCGCAAATGCCGGCTGAGCGACTGGGCTCTCAATAATGTGCGTAGCCGCTCAACGGGCACTTCTCGGAAATAGGAACCTCGAAGGCGCCTTCAGTACCTTTGCAGCTCCGGAATTTGGAGTTGCGCAGCACCGGCGCGGCCCTGGCAGCCGCCTTTGACTTGCCCTTGATGACCAGCCATATCTCGGTCGGCAGGTCTAGCTGCACTCTGTTCAAATCGGAGTAGCTGATCCGCCCGCTGCGTACTCCTTCGGTGATGCGCTGGCAGAACAGGGCCGGCATGCGCTCCTGCGAGACGCCCATGAAAGAGGCGATTTCGTGCTTGAACGTGATGCTCCATAGATGGACGGCGGAGATGCACCCGTCCTGCTCGCGTTTTGCGGCCGCCTGCGAGGACTGGCATCCGGTAAAGACGATGGCCGCCGCAAGCATGAGAAAAATGGCGTTTTTCACGATCAGAATCCCTCCGTCCCGCGAAGGAATTTAGATGAGGCTTTTAAAAGGTCAAACGGAAACCATGTCAGCCAGCTTGGCCTCTTATATTAGAGGTACCAAATAAAAACCCTGCGTGACCGCCGGGTTTTCCTGGAACACTAGTTTGGTTCACCCTTGCGGCTCCTTGCCGCCAGCGTCCTCAGCCGCAGCGCATTGAGGCGGATGAAGCCGGCGGCGTCCTTCTGGTCGTAGGCGCCGCGGTCATCCTCGAAGGTGACCAGCGCGTCGGAATAGAGCGTCTTCTTGGATTTGCGGCCGGTGACCATGACATTGCCCTTGTAGAGTTTCAGGCGCACCGTGCCTTCGACGTCTTCCTGGCTCTTGTCGATCATCGCCTGGAGCATCAGCCGCTCGGGCGAGAACCAGAAGCCGTTGTAGATCAGCTCGGCGTAGCGCGGCATGAACTCGTCCTTGAGGTGGCCGGCGCCGCGGTCGAGCGTGATCGATTCGATGGCGCGGTGGGCGACGATCAGGATGGTGCCGCCGGGGGTCTCGTAGACGCCGCGCGATTTCATGCCGACGAAGCGGTTCTCGACCAGATCGAGCCGGCCGATGCCATTGTCGCGGCCAAGATCGTTAAGCGCCGTCAGCATGGCGGCCGGCGACAGCTTCTTGCCGTTCAGTGCAATCGGATCGCCCTTCAAAAATTCGATCTCGATCTCGGTGACCTTGTCCGGCGCCTCCATCGGCGAGACGGTGCGCTGATGGACGAATTCCGGCGGCTCGCTCCACGGGTCTTCCAGCACCTTGCCCTCGGAAGAGGAGTGCAGAAGGTTGGCGTCGACCGAGAACGGCGCCTCCCCCCGCTTGTCCTTGGCCACCGGGATCTGGTGCTGCTCGGCGAAGTTGATCAGGTCGGTGCGCGACTTGAACGACCAGTCGCGCCACGGCGCGATAACCTTGATGTCGGGATTCAGCGCATAGGCCGACAGCTCGAAACGCACCTGGTCGTTGCCCTTGCCGGTGGCGCCATGCGCAATAGCATCGGCGCCGACCTCCTGGGCGATCTCGACCAGGTGTTTGGAGATCAGCGGCCGGGCGATCGAGGTGCCGAGCAGGTAGGTGCCTTCATAGACGGCATTGGCGCGAAACATCGGGAAGACGAAGTCGGCGACGAATTCCTCGCGGACATCGACGACGCGGATATCCTTGATGCCCATCATCTCGGCCTTCTGGCGCGCCGGCTCCAACTCGCCACCCTGGCCGAGATCGGCGGTGAAGGTGACGACTTCGGCGCCGAGCTCGGTCTGCAGCCATTTCAGGATGATGGAGGTGTCGAGACCGCCGGAATAGGCGAGCACGACCTTCTTGACGTCTTTTGTCTTGGGCATTGCTGGGGACATTTTGGCGGTTCCGCGATGAGTTTCGGGGGCGAGGTATCACGGCATTTCCGGCCAGCGCAAGGGATGAACGGGCTCCGGCCGCCGCAGCCGCTGGACCAGATGCCACGCCAGTCAGTTGCTGGCGTGAGCCGGGAGGCTGCGTTATAGACCGACGATCATTCGCCAGGGCCCACCGATGTCCTTCATTCCCGACACCACCACGCTGATCCAGTTCGCCATCGCCACCATGATCCTGGCGATCACGCCGGGGCCGGATATGACGCTGTTCGTCTCGCGCACACTGAGCCAGGGCCGCGCCGCCGGCTTTGCCTCGCTGGCGGGTGCTCTGTTCGGAACGCTGATCCACACAACTTTGGTGGCGGTCGGCATCTCGGCGCTGATCGTCGCCTCGCCAATGGCCTTCCTCGTGCTGAAAACGTTCGGCGCCGCCTATCTGGTGTTCCTGGCCTGGCAGGCAATCACCAAGGGCTCGGCGTTTTCACCGCAGAAGAAGAACGGGCCGCAAATTTCGCTGTTCCGCAGCTGGGCCGCCGGGCTTGGCGTTAATCTGCTCAACCCGAAGATCATCCTGTTCTTCATGACGTTTCTGCCGCAGTTCGTCTCCGCTCACGATCCGAACGCGCCGGGAAAACTGTTCTTCCTCGGCCTCATGTTCATCGTGCTGTCGGTCCCGGTGACAGCGCCGATGGTCTTTGCTGCGGAAAGGTTTTCGGCGGCGATGAAGGCCAGCCCGCGCGTAACGCGGGTCGTCGACTATCTCTTTGCCGGTGTGTTTTCGGCCTTCGCGCTCAAGATCCTGACCGCTCAGGCGAAGTAGCGGCCTGCCACCAGCTTCCGGCCCAGCGGCCGGCGCTTAGCCAGTAGAAGATGCCGCCGACCATGCCGCAGCCGATCACCGCGGCGATGGCGCGCGGTTCGGTGACGTCGAAATCCACGTTCTGGTGGACGAAGCCGAGGAAGGCCGCGGCCACCAAGCCGCCCGCGAGTGCATAGAACAGCCAGTCGCGGCGGCTGAGGACCTCGGAGATCAGGATTGCGACCACCGCCGGTATGAAAGCGAAATAGGCGACAAACAGCGCCACGAACGGGATCGAAAAATACAGCGCCGCGGCCGCCGCTGGGTGCGCATCGTCCGGCATATAACCGGCGGAAGCCAGGAACAGCACGTTGAGAAAGGCGCTCGCCGCCAATGAGGCGACGACATAGCCGAACAGGATGACAGCGAAACGGAGGATATAGGCGAAGAGGCGGCTCACGCCTCGCCATGCCCCGCAATCATCATGGCTTCCAGCGCCAGGCGGTCGACCTTGCGCATGCGTTCGGAGTCGGATTTGAGCTGCCCGCAGGCGGCCAGGATGTCGCGGCCGCGCGGCGTGCGGATCGGCGAGGCATAGCCGGCATTGTTGATGTAGTCGGCAAACTTCTCGATCGTCTCCCAGTCCGAGCACTGATAGTTGGTGCCCGGCCACGGGTTGAACGGGATCAGATTGATCTTGGCTGGAATGCCTTTGAGCAGCTTGATCAGCCCCTTGGCGTCCTCGATGGAATCGTTGACGTCCTTCAGCATCACATATTCGAAGGTGATGCGCTTGGCGTTGGACAGGCCGGGATAGGCGCGGCAGGCCTCGATCAGTTCCTTCAGCGGATACTTCTTGTTGATCGGCACAAGCAGGTCGCGCAGATCGTCATTGGTGGCGTGCAGCGAGATCGCCAGCATGACCCCTATCTCCTCGCCGGTGCGGAAGATCTCGGGCACCACGCCGGAGGTCGAGAGCGTAATGCGGCGCTTCGACAGCGACAGTCCGTCGCCGTCGGAGGCAATCAGCAGCGCCTTCTTCACGGCTTCAAAATTGTAGAGCGGCTCGCCCATGCCCATCATGACGACGTTGGAAACTTTGCGGCCCTCGGCCGGGACGATGGCGCCGTCGGGTGTGTCGCGGTCGGGGAAGTCACCGAGCCGGTCGCGGGCGGTGAGCAATTGCGCCAGGATCTCTTCCGCCGTCAAATTGCGCACCAGCTTCTGCGTGCCGGTGTGGCAGAACGAACAGGTCAGCGTGCAGCCGACCTGCGAGGAGATGCAGAGCGTGCCGCGGCCTTCTTCGGGAATGTAGACGGTCTCGATCTCGACCGGACGGCCGGCACCGCGCGGCGGAAAGCGGAACAGCCACTTGCGCGTGCCGTCGGAGGAAATCTGCTCCTCGACGATTTCGGGCCGGGCGACGGTAAAATGCTTGTCGAGTTCGGCGCGCAGATCCTTGGAGATGTTGAACATGCCGGCAAAATCGGAGACGCCGCGCACATACATCCAGTGCCAGAGCTGTTGGGCGCGCATTTTCGCCTGGCGCTCGGGCACGATGCCGGCACTGATGAGGGCGTCACCGAGCTCGGCCCGGGTCAGGCCGATCAGCGACGGCTTCTCGGGCGTGGCGCGGGCGCGCAACGCATCGCGTGCGCCCTCAGTGGTGAGATCGAAGGAAAGGGTCATATCAGCGCCAATATAAGCGAATTGCGGCCGATTTCATCCATCGTGCCGAAAAGAAGCGCGGCGCATAGCACAGGTTGCGGCGAGAGTCATGCGGCGGGAACGCGCCAGCCTACTTGCACTTGGCGATCGACGTCAGCGCGGCCGAGATGCCTTTCAGCGAAAACACATAGGTCGTCGGATTGCCGCGGCCAGACTTCGCCGAGACCTTCATGTCGGTGCCGGTCTTCATGGCGGCGATCAGCACCGGCTCTTCGGCGGCGTTCTCAACCCAGGCCGACTTGCCGCGGGTGAACATCGAGAACGTCTTCTTGTCGATGGTGACGGTGGCCTTGGAACCTTCCTGGAAGGTGTAGCCGGCGATGAATTGCGGCTCGTAGGACACTTGCTGGCCCGGCCGCTGGCTGACGAAGAAGAACATGTCACCATGATCGAGCGTCGGCGGCTGCTTGTCGGTCGGCACGGTGAGCACATAGCAGACCTTGCCGCCCTGCGCCTGGTAGCTGTAGGTGCCCCAGGCATTGTGCTGGCCGATCTTGGTCGCCTGCTGCGCCAGCGCCGGCGCGGCAAAGGCCACCAGGACCAGGCTCGAGACTAGTGCAATCAATCCGCGCATCGCTTTTCCCGTATTCCAAATGGTGCGGGGCAGGCCGGCTTGGCGTCCTGCCCGTCGCTTCATTTTGATTTAATCTGGGTTACCAAACGGTGAATTTCCCTCGGAAAAGGACATTCACCCATGGAAACCACCGCCATTTCCGCGCCGCTTCTTGAAAAAACGGCTTTCGCAATGTCCCTGCGGCGACTTGGAGGCCACGAAAGCGGCAAGAGTTTGACTTTTTGAACGGCCGCAGCGGAACCCGAAGCCAAGCCGCTATCGTCCTGTTTGAGCGGAGGATTTCTTCTGAACCCAGTTGTTAACGCGACCGCCGATTCAGCTCTTGTCGGCGATCGCCTCCTTGGCGGCCTTGCGGTGCGCAGGGGTGATATGGGCGCTTACGGCGGTGATCGCGGCGGTCAGCACGGCGATGTCGTCGGTGAAGCCGAGGCCGAAGACGAAATCGGGGATGACATCGACCGGCAGCACGAAATAGCCAAGCGCTGCCAGCAATATGCCCTTGGCACGCAAAGGCGTCTTCCTGTCGAGCGCGCAGTAATAGCCGGCGACGACCTCTTCCATGAACGGAATCTGTCGGGCGGCCTTCTTGGCCGTGCGCCAGAATTTGGCGCGCACTTCACTTTCGTCGCCGAGCTTGCTGCCGAAGCCGAAGAAATCAAAACCGCGCTGCTGCGCCATCAATCCTCTCCTTGCCGGCCGTCGCGCTGCGTGTTGCGCGGCTGCCATGGAAAATGTGGTGAAAGCCCCGGTCCACTGCAAGAGGATAGCGCCGATTTGGCGTTGCCGCCCCAGCGTTCAGCCGCCTGCATACCCATTCATCTTCTTGGCCAGCGCGATGTCGAGCGCGGTGACACCGCCGGCATCATGGGTGTTGAGCGTCACGTCGACAGTCTTGTAGACGTTCGACCAGTCGGGATGATGGTCCATCTTCTCGGCGGCCAGCGCAACGCGGGTCATGAAGGCGAAGGCCTCGGAGAAATTCTTGAAGTCGAAGCTGCGCTTGATGGAGGCGCCATCGGCTGCCTGCGACCAGCCAGGCAGTTCGGCCAGTGCGGCGGCGATGGCGTCCTTGCTGAGTTTCTCTCTCGTCATGATGATTTCCCGTGCTATCCCAGATATCGACCCTCACCATAATGCAAGTCGCCCAAAAGTCCTTTGCGTTTTGGGCTTCCAAATGCACGAACGGCGCATATCGAATGAGCGTAAAGCCGATAAATTCCATACTCTTCGTCTGCCTCGGCGCCATCTGCCGCTCACCCCTGGCCGAAGGCGTGTTTCGCGCCGTGCTGGCGGAACGCGGCCGCGACATGGTGCTGGACGATATCGTGCTCTGCGGCGACCGGCGGCTGGAACCTCGGCGAAGCGCCCGACCCGCGCTCGATCGCGATTGCGGCCCGCCACGGCATCGACATATCAGGGCAGCGGGCACGCAAGGTCAGGCCGGGGGATTTTTCGCGCTTCGACCTGATCCTCGGCATGGATCGGCAGAATGTCCGCGACCTCAAGGCGTTGGCGCCGGCCGGTGCGCGCGAACGTATTCATCTCTTGGCAGAGTTTGCGCAGGGCAAAACCCGCGACGTGCCGGATCCCTATTATGACGGGGCCGAAGCGTTCGCTTCGGTCTACCGCATGATCCGCGAAGCGTCGGAGGCGCTGGCGACGAGATTGGTGGCGCGGGCGTCGACGCCGGAGAGCGGCCATGCCTCCTCGACAATGTAGGGACCGCCGCCGACCGAATCGCGCGACGACATCAGCACGAAGCGGCCGACGCGAAACGGCAGCGTCGCAAAATTGCCGCGCGCCGACAGGTACTGGGCGACGTCGAGCGGGCTCGAATTGCGCAAGCGTGCCAGCGTAACATGC
The DNA here is from genome assembly GCF_040324035.1 of Mesorhizobium sp. M0016. Taxonomy (NCBI): domain Bacteria; kingdom Pseudomonadati; phylum Pseudomonadota; class Alphaproteobacteria; order Hyphomicrobiales; family Phyllobacteriaceae; genus Mesorhizobium; species Mesorhizobium sp. M0016. Next base: position 34,486 of record NZ_JAMYVM010000012.1, read on the forward strand.
GGGGTGAACTTGCGCGGGTCGGCGGGCAGGCCGAGCCGCTGGCAGATGCGGTCGATTTCGCTCTGCAGCGCCGAAAGGTCGGGCGAGGCGAAGACGCCGGCCCAGACGGCGTGCGGCTTCTTCTGGCCGAAAGCGCCAACTCCGGACAGGGTGAGCGAGAAGGATGGGCGGTGCACCCGGTCGAGCGCGTTGGCGATTTCGTCGGCGATATGGCCTTCGACGTCGCCGATGAAGCGCAGCGTCAGATGGTAGTTTTCGACATCGATCCAGCGGGCTCCGGGCAGGCCGCCCCTGAGCAGGGACAGCGAAAGAGCGGCGTCACGGGGTATTTCGAGGGCGGTGAAAAGACGCGGCATGGTGAGCCTCCCTTCCTCGAATCGAACTGTGCCCCTAGCGAATCATCGATAGTCAAACGGGGCAAGTGGTTTGTTGGTTGCAGGCATTTTTACGAACAGGCGCCTCCAAGCGATGAATAAGCACTATTGCCGTGCCGCTTCGGCGCTTGCATTACCCAGATGCTGCATATGCTCTTCGAGCGCAGCATGAATGACTCGGGTCATCGGCAGCCCGGTCTTTTGTTTCAAAGTTCGCGCGAGGCGAACGCCGCGTTATTCTCGTCAGGCCGGCGTTCAACCGCCACCCTGAACTGCCGCAACAGCCTTCTCCACGGCGGGCAGGATGCGCTCGACCATCACTGCGACGCCCTTCGGATTGGGATGCAGGCCGTCCTCCAACTGCAGGCCGGACTGTCCGGCGACGCCATCGAGAAAAAACGGATAGAGCGGCACATCGTATTTCGCGGCCAGCTTTGGATAGATCGCATCGAAGGCGTTCTGGTAGTCGGCGCCGAGATTGGGAGCGGCGCGCATGCCGGCCAAAAGCACCGCGATCTTGCGCGCTTTCAGCTTCGCCAGCATGTCGTCCAGGTTCTTTTCCGTAATGCTGGGCGAGACGCCGCGCAGCATGTCGTTGGCGCCGAGTTCGAGGATAACCAGCCTTGTCCCATCCGGCACCGACCAGTCAAGCCGCGCCAAGCCGCCGCTCGAGGTGTCGCCTGAAACGCCGGCGTTGGCTACGGTGACGTCATGGCCTTTGGCGCGCAGCGCAGCTTGCAATTTGTCGGTAAAGCCATCGCCAGGCCCGAGGCCGAAACCGGCCATCAGGCTGTCGCCGAAGCCGACGATGGTGAACGTCTCGGCGCTCACGGACGAAATGGCGCCGCAAAGGGTGACGAAAAGGACGAGCCCTGCGGCATTCAAGCGTTTGAAAGATATCTTGCGTTTGAAAGACATGTGGCAGGCCCCATATACCCGAGGAATTCTTCCGGCGGCGGCTTCCGGCAAGCAGAGCCTTCATCCTGATATAGGACGCTTTAATTGTGACAGAAGCCGTCATCGCGCTGAAAGACATATCCCTGACCCTGGGCCAAGGGGCTTCGTCGGTGCATGTGCTGAAAGGCGTCAGCCTTGACGTGACGCGCGGCGAGGCGACCGGCATTGTCGGCCCTTCGGGTTCCGGCAAGTCGACCTTGCTGATGGTGCTTGCCGGGCTGGAGCAGGTCGATTCGGGGACGGTGCGGATCGCCGGCGAATTGCTGAACGGCAAAAGCGAGGACGAGATCGCATCGTTTCGGGGCCGAAACATCGGCATCGTCTTCCAGTCGTTCCATCTCATTCCCAACATGACGGCGCTCGAAAATGTCGCGGTGCCGCTGGAACTGGCCGGCCATGCCGATCCGTTCGGTGTCGCGGCGCGCGAGCTGGCAGCGGTGGGCTTGAGCGACCGCGTCACCCACTATCCGGGCGAGCTGTCCGGCGGCGAACAGCAGCGCGTGGCGATCGCCCGCGCGCTGGCGCCGTCGCCGCGCATTCTCATCGCCGACGAGCCGACCGGCAATCTCGACCATGCGACGGGGCGGCAGGTTGCCGACCTTTTGTTCGCCAAGGCGGCCGAGCGCGGCATGACCTTGTTGCTGGTCACGCACGATCCGGCCCTTGCGGCGCGCTGCTCGCGCCAGGTCTCGATGCGCTCGGGCCGCATCGAGGATGCGCCGGTAGCGCAGGTCAAGGTGCCGGCCTGATGCCACTGTCGCAGACGCTGAAGCTCGCGTTCCGCTTCTCGCTGCGCGAGATGCGCGGCGGGTTGTCGGGTTTCCTGATCTTCCTTGCGTGCATCGCGCTCGGCGTCGCTGCAATCGGCGGGGTCAATTCGGTGGCGCAGGCGATCACCGCAGGCGTTGCAGGCCAGGGCCAGACGCTGCTTGGCGGCGACTTGCGCTTCCAGCTCAACCAGCGCGATGCGACGCCAGCCGAAAGCACCTTCCTCGACCGCCTCGGCACTGTGTCGCACAGCGCCAATATGCGCTCGATGGCGCGGCTGGATGACGGCTCCGACCAGGCGTTGGTTGAGGCCAAGGCCGTCGACGACGCCTATCCGCTCTATGGCGCGCTCGAGACCGCGCCGCAGCTTGGCCGAGAGGATTTGTTCGGCGAGAAATCAGGCGTCTTTGGCGCCGCCGCGCCCGACCTGTTGTTCGACCGGCTGAATGTGGAGATCGGTGACCGGCTGAAGGTCGGCAGCGCGACATTCGAATTGCGGGCCAGGCTGGTGAGCGAACCGGATGCGGTGTCGGACGGTTTCGGCTTCGCGCCGCGGCTGATGGTTTCGATGCAAGGGCTCGCCGCCTCTGGTCTGATCCAGCCAGGCAGCCTGGTCGAGAATGCCTACAAGGTTCGGCTGCCGGCCGGCGCCAGCGAGGCCGATCTCAAGGCCATCCAGGATCGGGCGGCGAGCGATTTCCCCGAAGCCGGCTGGTCGATCCGCACCCGCTCGAACGCCGCGCCGGCGCTGTCGGCCAACATCGAGCGCTTCTCGCAATTCCTGACGCTGGTCGGGCTGACGGCGCTGGTGGTCGGCGGCGTCGGCGTTGCCAATGCGGTGCGCGCCTATCTCGACGGCAAGCGCGGCGTCATCGCCACCTTCAAGAGCCTTGGCGCCTCGGGCGGCTTCGTCTTCACCGTCTATCTCGTGCAAATCCTAATGATCGCCGGCCTCGGCATCGCGCTTGGCCTCATCCTCGGCGCCGCCATGCCGTTTGCGGCGAGTGCGGCGCTTCAGTCGGTCATTCCGGTGCCGGCGCAAGGCGGTCTCTATCCGGACGCGCTGGCTATGGCGGCGCTGTTCGGGCTGCTGGTGACGCTGGCTTTCGCGCTGTTGCCGCTCGGCCGCGCCCGCGATGTGCCGGCGACCGCTTTGTTTCGCGAAATGGGGTTCGAGGGCCGCGGTTTTCCGCGCCTGCCCTATCTCACGGCGGCAGTCGGTATCGCGCTCGCTTTGGCGGCGCTCGCCATCCTGTTTTCCGGCGACCGGCGCATCGCCACGATCTTCGTCGGCGCGACGATCTTTGCCTTTCTGGTGTTGCGCCTGGTCGGTGCGCTGGTGCAGTGGGTGGCGCGCAAAAGCCCGCGTGTGCGCTCGGTCGCGCTCAGGCTCGCCATCGGCAACATCCACCGGCCCGGCGCGCTGACGCCGTCCGTCGTGCTGTCGCTGGGCCTCGGGCTGACGCTTTTGGTGACGCTGGCGCTGATCGACGGCAATCTCAGGCAGCAGATCTCCGGCAGTCTGCCGGAACGGGCGCCGAATTTCTTCTTCGTCGACATCCAGAATAGCGAGGTCGATGCCTTCTCGACACTGATCGGCAAAGAGGCGCCGAAGGGAACGCTGGTCAAGGTGCCGATGCTGCGCGGCCGGGTGATGGCGCTGAACGGCGTTAGTGTCGACAAGGCCAATGTGCCATCGGAAGGCGCCTGGGTGCTGCGCGGCGATCGCGGCCTGACCTACGACGCCAAACAGCCGGCCAATGCGACATTGACCGAGGGCAGCTGGTGGCCGGAGAACTACAGCGGCGAACCGCTGGTCTCGTTCTCCAACGATGAAGGCAAGGCGCTCGGCCTGAAGCTCGGCGATACCGTCACCGTCAATGTGCTCGGACGCAATGTGACGGCCAGGATCGCCAATTTCCGAGAGGTGCAATGGGAGACGATGGGCATCAATTTCGTCATGGTGTTCTCGCCCAGCACCTTTGCCGGCGCCCCGCATGGCTGGCTGGCGACGCTGACCGAAAAGGATGCCACGGCAGCAGAGGATGCCCGCCTGCTCAACGCCGTCACCCGCGCCTTCCCGGCGGTGACGACAGTTCGGGTCAAGGACGCGCTCGACGTCGTCAACCGGCTGGTCGGCCAGCTCGGCACGGCGATCCGGGCCGCGGCCGGCGTGGCGCTGATCGCTTCGGTGCTGGTGCTGGCCGGCGCGCTCGCCGCGGGAAATCGCGCCCGCATCCACGATGCCGTGGTGCTGAAGACGCTGGGCGCCACGAGGCGCACGCTGATCGCGGCGTTTTCGCTGGAATACATGCTGATCGGCCTGGCCACCGCGGTGTTTGCGTTGGCTGCCGGCGGCATCGCCGCCTGGTACATCGTTGCCCGCATCATGACACTGCCGTCGCATTTCATGCCGGAGGTGGCAGTGGCGACCTTGGTGTTTGCGCTGGTGATCACGGTCGGCATCGGCCTTGCCGGCACCTGGCGGGTGCTCGGGCACAAGGCGGCGCCGGTGCTGCGCGACCTCTAGGCCCCAAGCGGCAAGGTTGGCCGAATCTGCCGTTTCCGATTAAATCTTGGTAATGTGCAGTCATGGAAGCCCAAGAAAACCGGCTTCCTGCGATTCACCAAGCGTTGCAGCCTGTTACGGTCTTGTTCTTGACGTCAAGAACCATCATATTTCGCCACAGGCATGCTGGAGCCCCGCCAGCGGCGCCCAGGTCCGAAAGGGCCTGACACCGTACGGGGCAGAAGCAACAGAGGATTCCAATGGCTGAGCCCATTCGCAACTACCAGACTTCGGCCGTGCCGGGCGCGCGCGCCGACATCGACCAAGGCCTGCGCACTTACATGCTCAAGGTCTACAATTTGATGGGGCTTGGCCTCCTCATCACCGGCGTCGCCGCCTGGGGCGCTTTCCAGCTCGCCGTCACCGGCGACGGACAGCTGACCGCTTTCGGCACGCTGATCTATGCCAGCGCCTTCCGCTGGGTGGTCATCCTGGCTCCGCTCGCCGCCGTCTTCTTCCTGTCGTTCAGGATCCAGTCGATGAGCGTGGCCGCGGCGCAAACCACCTTCTGGGTCTATTCGGGCCTGGTCGGCCTGTCGCTGTCGACCATCTTCCTGGTCTACACCGGCGCCTCGATCACCCAGACCTTCTTTGCCACGGCGGCCGCCTTCGGCGCGCTGTCGCTCTACGGCTACACGACCAAGCGCGACCTTTCGGCCTTCGGCTCGTTCCTGGTCATGGGCGTGGTCGGCCTGGTGATCGCCATGCTGATCAACATCTTCCTGCAGTCGTCGGCGCTCGGCTTCGCCATCTCGGCGATCGGCGTGCTGATCTTCGCCGGCCTCACCGCCTACGACACGCAGACCATCAAGGAAATGTACTACGAAGGCGATCAGGCCGACGTTGCCGGCCGCAAGGCGATCATGGGCGCGTTGAGGCTATATCTCGACTTCATCAACCTGTTCATGTTCCTGCTGCAGTTCATGGGCGATCGCCGCTAGGCGGTCTTCCCATCAGGCAACTGGACCAGCTGATATCAAGAGGGCGGCCCAACGGCCGCCCTTTTCTTTTGTGCCGGCCTTTGCTGTCATGGAGGCAGAAATTATGAGCACTATTTCCATCCGCGCGGCCTTGGAAGGCGACCTCGGCCGAATCACCGAGATCTACGCTGACGCCGTGACGCATGGCACCGCGAGCTATGAGCTGGAGCCGCCCAGCCGCACTGAGATGGGTACGCGCTTCGACAGCCTGACGGTGGGGGGCTTTCCCTATCTGGTGGCGGAACGAGGTGGCGCGCTGCTCGGCTACGCCTATGCCGGCGCGTTCCGGCCGCGCCCGGCCTACCGCTTCATCGTAGAGGATTCCGTCTATGTCGCGCCTGATGCGAAGGGCCAGGGCGTCGGGCTGCTGCTGATGCAGGCGCTGATTGAAGCCTGCCGTATGGCGGGCTTTCGCCAGATCGTCGCGGTGATCGGCGACGGCCATGCAGACAGCGCCTCGGTGCGGCTGCATGAAAAGCTCGGCTTTCGCCATTCCGGTCGCCTGGAAGGCTCCGGCTACAAGCATGGGCGCTGGCTTGACACGGTGTTCATGCAGCTGTCGCTGAATGGCGGCGTAACGGTTCCGCCCGATCCGCATTCGCTGCCGGAGCGGAAGTTTCGTGAGAGCCTGAGGAGGGGGAATTGAGGAGTTGAAGAACTGAAGAATTGAGGATTTGAATAGCTGAGAACAAACCCGGCGGTATTTCGACCGTTACATCCTCTTTTTTCAATTCTTCAGTTCTTCAATTCCCCAATTCTCAATTAGGCCTGGACAATCTTCAGCTTAGCATCGAAGACGTTGAGCACGCGACCGAGTTCCTGGCCGCGCTTGAGGATTCGGCCGCCGGCGGCGATGACGGCGAAGGCGCCTTGCCGGCGCGCCAGTTTCGGATCCTTGACGATCTGGAACAGCGGCACTTCGCTGGCCCGGCGGAAGACTGAAAACACAGCCCGATCAGACAGATGATCGATGGCATAGTCGCGCCATTCGTTGGCGGCGACCATGCGTCCGTACAGCCTCAGGATCTCGTCGAGTTCACGCCGGTCGAAACGGACCGGCTGGTCGAGGCGTTCGCGTCGCGCCTCGTGCAGCGGGATCAATATTGCGGATGCGTCCCCATCCTCCGTCCCACCGCTGCGATCGGTCATCCCGCGATCCCTTTGAAAATGAATCTCGCTTGCAGAAGTTGGCGTGTTCACCGTGGAATTGCAAGGCCCGGCTAACCATCCCGGGACTGCGCTGTTTTCGCAACGTCCAGTCACTTTTATAAAACGCGGTGTTTGAATTGGTGATGCCTCGCCACATTTCCGCCTTTTTTTATCCGCGCTCATGCCCCAATGTCCGACGAATTTACCGGCGTTGCCTGAGACGGTTCGGTCCGGCACCGGCTCGTAAACCCCAAGCCCCCCGCCCACGGGTCTGCGTCGGATCGAACCAACCTCGGACTTTCCTCAGGGAGAGACCGGGTGCGACGATCCCAAAACCTAAATGACCGACGTCAGAAGCAAGCTGACGTCGGTTTTTTTGTTTTTGGCTGCTTGAAGAATTTGCCGGAGGCTGCGGTGCCCAGTTTGCGGGCGCATCCCCTCACCCGGATTGCCAGCCGAATTGCAACAGCAATTCGGGCCAATCCGACCTCCCCCGAGCGGAGAGGAGTTCGCGCCAGCGCTGATTCAGCCCCTTCTCCCCTCGGGGAGAAGGTGGCCGAGAGCGGCCGGATGAGGGGGCCTCTTAAGGCTTGTGAATAAACGCAGCGCCCAGAATAGGGCCCGGCAGGCCGTCCTTGCCGACCGACTGCAGCAGCACGGCGCAGCCGCCTTTCTTGGCGATCTCCGTCATCGGCAATTCGTAGCGCTGCGCCTTGCCGTGCCACATGCCGGCGGTCTGGATGCCGGTGACGGCGTTCCAGTAGGTCATGCTGCGGCCGGTGTTCTCGCCCTTGGCGATGGTCACCGTCTGCGGTGGTTCGAAATAGACGATGACGACATGGGCGTCGCTGGGGCCGCTACCGGCGTCGCCGGCATCGATCATGACGCGATCGCTGGTGCGGCTGACCTTGACGCTGACCCGCATGCCTTCACCGGATTTCTCCATGCGGGCAAGCGCGCCGTCGACCTCCTTGCGGCTGGCGCCGTTGACATGGCTGCGACCATTGATGACGGCTTGCGGCGTGTAGACGGAGCGGGTGCCGAAGGCGCGCATATAGTCATATTGCCGGTCGGTATTGTCCTTGCTGCTCAGCGTGTCCTGCCAGCCGAGATAGTCCCAGTAATTGACGTGGTAGGCGAGCGCGACGACGTTGTCCTTGGCCGCCAGTTCGGCAAAGAACGCGTCCGCCGGCGGGCAGGAATTGCAGCCCTGGCTGGTGAACAGCTCGACCACGCCCAAGGGCCTGTCAATCTGCGGTTTGTCGGTCTGAGTCGTTCCCGATTCCTCGGCGAACCCGGTACCGGCAAGCGCCGAGAAGGCCAGCGCAAAAGCCGCAAGCCGCAGAGGGTGTCGAGGTGCCATGATCGTTCCGATTCCCGCCGGTGACGCCGGCCTTGTTCTGGTTGCCCAGATTTGTGGCAGAAGCGACAGTCAACGGGAAGTCACGTTGCGGTGAAATTTTTGCTGCGCAACCATGGGTATGGCCCCTACAGGCGGAGCACTTCACCGCCCGGTTCGATCGGGAGCATGGCATCATGAGCGTGGGGCAGATCTTGCTGAGCCCAGCCGGTTTTTACTCCTGTCGTACAGGGCGGAGCTTCGATCGGGTCGGGCAATGCTTTGGAAAGGCTGGGAGTAGGGAGTAGGGAGTAGGGAGTAGGGAGTAGGGAGTAGGGAGTAGGGGGATGTCGTTCCCCGCTACCGCCCAATCCCTACTGCCTAAGCCCTGGCCGCTACGCGGCCAGATCGCGCAGCACGTATTGCAAAATGCCGCCATTCTTGAAGTAATCGAGTTCGTCCAGCGTATCGATGCGGCAGATGATCGGCACGTTCTTCACGGTGCCGTCGCCATAAGTCACCTTGGCGATCATCGTCTGGCGTGGCTTGATGGTGCTTATGCCGTCGATCTCGACCAGCTCGTCACCCTTGAGGTTGAGCGAGGCCCATGAGGTGCCTTCCTCGAAGACGAAGGGGATGACGCCCATGCCGACTAGGTTGGAGCGATGGATGCGCTCGAAGGACTGGGCGATGACGGCACGGACACCGAGGAGATTCGTTCCTTTAGCTGCCCAGTCGCGCGAGGAGCCGTTGCCGTATTCGACGCCGGCGAAGATGACCAGCGGCACGCCTTCCTTTTTGTATCTCATCGCCGCGTCGTAGATCGATTCCTCTTCCTTCGACGGGTAGTGGATGGTGTAGCCGCCCTCGCGGCCGTTCTCGCCCAGCATGTGGTTGCGGATGCGGATGTTGGCGAAGGTGCCGCGCATCATCACCTCATGGTTGCCGCGCCTTGTGCCGTACTGGTTGAAGTCGGCAACGCCGACGCCATGGTCGGTGAGGTATTTGCCGGCCGGGGAAGCGGCCTTGATCGAACCCGCCGGTGAGATGTGATCGGTGGTGATCTTGTCGCCGAACAGGCCGAGCACGCGCGCGCCCTTGATGTCGCCGATCTTGCCGAAACCGGAGGTCATGCCGGCGAAATAGGGCGGGTTCTGCACATAGGTCGAGTTGTCGTCCCAGGCATAGGTCTGGCCTTCCGGCGCCTTGACGTTCTGCCAGTATTCGTCGCCCTTGAAGACGTCGGCATATTTGCGGGCGAACAGCTCACGTGTGACGTTCTTCTCGATGAACTCCTGGATCTCGGCCGAACTCGGCCAGATATCCCTGAGATAGACCGGCTTGCCGTCACGGCCTTCGCCGATTGGCTCGGTGGTCAGGTCCTTGGTGACGGTGCCGGCCAAAGCATGGGCTACCACCAGCGGCGGCGACGCCAGATAGTTCGCCTGCACGTCAGGCGAAACGCGGCCTTCGAAATTGCGGTTGCCGGAGAGCACCGCGGCGGCGATCAGGCCCTTATCGTTGATGGTCTTGGAGATCGGCGCTGGCAACGGGCCCGAATTGCCGATGCAGGTGGTGCAGCCGAAACCAACCAGGTTGAAGCCGATCTGGTCGAGCTCCTTCTGCAGGCCGGACTTTTCCAGATATTCGGCGACCACCTGGCTGCCCGGCGCCAGCGAGGTCTTCACCCACGGCTTCTGCTTGAGGCCGAGCCGGTTGGCGTTGCGCGCCAAGAGGCCGGCGCCGATCAGCACGCTCGGGTTGGAGGTGTTGGTGCAGGACGTGATGGCGGCAATGACGACATCGCCATGACCGAGATCATGGTCGGTGCCTTCGACGGCATAGCGCTTGTGGATTTCGGCAGCCTTCTTGTACTCGGTCTCCATCGCCTTGGCGAAGCCGGCCGGAATGCCTTCGAGCGGAACGCGGCCTTCGGGGCGCTTGGGACCTGCCATCGACGGCACGACGCTGTCGAGCTCGAGTTCGAGCAGGTCAGTGAAGACAGGGTCGGCCGAGCCGGCGTCACGCCACATGCCTTGCGCCTTGGAATAGGCCTCGACCAGGGCGATGCGGCTTTCCTCGCGGCCCGACATTGTGAGGTAGCGGATGGTCTCGCCGTCGACCGGGAAGAAGCCGCAGGTGGCGCCATATTCGGGCGCCATGTTGCCGATGGTGGCGCGGTCGGCCAGCGTCATGTTGGACAGGCCCGGGCCGAAGAACTCGACGAACTTGCCGACGACGCCCTTCTTGCGCAGCATCTGGGTGACGGTCAGTACGAGGTCGGTGGCGGTGATGCCCTCCCTGAGCTTGCCGGTAAGGCGGAAGCCGATGACTTCGGGCAACAGCATGGAAACCGGCTGGCCGAGCATCGCCGCCTCGGCCTCGATACCGCCGACGCCCCAGCCGAGCACGCCAAGGCCGTTGATCATAGTGGTGTGCGAATCGGTGCCGACGCAGGTGTCGGGATAGGCGGTCGTTTCGCCGTCTTCCGTGTTGGTCCAGACGACCTGACCGAGATATTCGAGGTTGACCTGATGGCAGATGCCGGTGCCGGGCGGCACGACGCGAAAATTGCGGAACGCCTGCTGGCCCCATTTCAGGAATTTATAGCGCTCTTCGTTGCGCTCATATTCGAGCTCGACATTCCTGGCAAAGGCCAGTGGCGTGCCGAATTCGTCGACGATGACGGAGTGGTCGATGACGAGGTCGACCGGCACCAGCGGATTGATCTTCTGCGGATCGCCGCCGAGCGCCTTGAGGCCGTCGCGCATGGCGGCCAAGTCGACCACCGCCGGGACGCCGGTGAAATCCTGCATCAGGACACGCGCGGGGCGATAGGCGATCTCGACGCCGGCGGTGCCCTTGTCGGTCAGCCAGCCGGCAACAGCCTGGATAGAGTCCTTGGTGACGGAGCGGCCGTCTTCATTGCGCAAAAGGTTTTCCAGCAGCACCTTCATCGAATAAGGCAGCTGGGCAATGCCGGTGAGGCCGTTCCTCTCGGCCTCGACCAGATTGTAATAGACATAGTCCGCGCCACCCACGGTGAGGGTGCGGCGGCAATTGAAACTGTCGAGGGATTTTGACACGTGCGGTCCGTCCTTGTCTGTTCAGCCTGAAAGGGAACGGACGCCGATGGGCATGCAATCACGCGCAAAGGTGCGGGTACGGCCATTTCCGCTGTCCGTTCCCAGCCAACCCGAGCCGTTCAAGGCGGCGCGTGCGCTGGTTCGGCGCAAATTCTGTTCCCGTGCCGACCGCTGGCACGGATGTCCCGCATATAGAGAATTTTCTGGAATAGTTCTAGACAGTTGCGGAGCAAATTTGTGCGATGCGGCAGCTATCGCGCGGTAAAGTTTTCGGGACGGGCAGGCATGCGGCTGATTGCCGAAAATCTGGGCGGCGAACGCGGCGGCGAGACGGTCTTTTCCGGCATCGGTTTTGCGCTCGACAAGGGCCAGGTGCTGGTCGTCACCGGGCCGAACGGCTCGGGCAAATCGACGCTGCTCAGGGTCATCGCCGGGCTGCTGCCGAAGGCGCAAGGCGATGTGCGCATCGAGGGCGGCGAGAGGTTTCCGACGATCGCTTCGGCGGTCCACTATCTCGGCCACCTCAATGCAATGAAGACGGCGCTCAGCGTGGCGGAGAATCTGCGCTTCTGGCGCGATTTCAACGGCGACGGGCAGTCGGGTGTGGGGGAGGCGCTGGAGACGGTTGGTCTCGGCGGCATCGGCCATCTGCCTTTCGGATATTTGTCGACCGGGCAAAGGCGGCGGGCGGCGATTGCGAAATTGCTGGTCAGTCATAAGCCGCTGTGGCTGCTGGATGAGCCGACGGCTGGGCTGGACAAGGCCTCGGAGGCGCGGTTTGCGGGGCTGATGACGAGGCATTGCGCGGAGGGCGGGATTATTGTCGCGGCGACGCATTTGCCACTGGGATTGGATGGGGCGAAGGAATTGAGGATGGGAGCAATAGGGTGATGTCGGCATTCCCGCCCACCCCCCTCTGCCCTACCGGGCATCTCCCCCGCAGGGGGGGAGATCAGATGTCATGCCGGCTTTCGCCAATCACCGGCATTGAAAAAGAGGCGTCAGCAACGGAACTGCCAATCTCCCCCCTTGCGGGGGAGATGACCGGGAGGACAGAGGGGGGTGTGAAGGAACGCCACCTTCGGCAAGATGGCGATCAAACCGCAGGCGCGGCTCGCCAATGCTAGCCCTCTTCCTGCGCGACGTCCGTCTCTCAATCCGTGCCGGGGGCGGGGCGCTCACCGGCGTCATCTTCTTCCTCGCCGTCATCGCCACCATCCCCTTCGGTGTCGGACCGGACCTGAAGCTGCTCGCCCGCATCGGTCCGGCGATCCTTTGGATCGGCGCTCTGCTCGCCTGCCTGCTCGGCCTCGACCGGCTGTTTCAGGCCGATCGCGAAGACGGTTCGCTCGATCTTCTGGTGCTGGGCAATGACCGCCACATGCTGGCGCTGACGGTGCTGGTGAAGTGCCTGGCGCACTGGATGGGCAGCGTTCTGCCGCTGGTGGTTGCGGCACCTCTGCTCGGCCTGTTCATGAACATGGAGCCGCTCAGCATCGGCGCCACCGCGCTCACGCTGCTGGTCGGCACGCCGGCCATCACTTTCATCGGCGCGGTCGGGGCGGCGGTGGCGGTGGCGCTGCCGCGTGGCGGGCTGCTGATCTCGGTGCTGGTGTTGCCGCTGACCATCCCGGTGCTGATCTTCGGGGTGTCGGCGAGCTACGGCGCGGTGGCCGACCCTGATCCGTTCCTGCAGCCCTTCCTCATTCTTGCCGCGCTGACGCTGTTTCTTGCCGTGCTGGGTCCGGTGGCGGCAGCACTGGCGCTGCGGCATGGAACGGATTGATATGACCGCTGCGGCGCGACGATCAATTGCGAAGCCCCAGCCGCAAAGCTAAGAAAGCCGCAAAGCCATGGGAAGGCCATGATCGAGCACGACGAAGTGACGGTGGAAGGGGAGCGAAGCGCATGAGTGCACACGCACTCTATGTCGCGGCCGCCTATGGCATCACGGTGATCGTGCTGGCCGGGCTGATCGGCTGGATCCTGCTCGACCAGCGGACCCGCAAGCGCGAACTGGCAGACCTCGAAGCGGCCGGCGTGCGGCGTCGCTCGGACAAAGCCGGTACTGGGGCCAGCACTGGGGCCAGCAAGCCATGAGCACGGAAAGCGAAACGCCGGCGTCGCCGCGCCGCCGCCTGATCGTGCTGTTGCCGCTGCTGGTTTTTCTCGGCCTCGCCGGATTGTTCCTGTCGCAGCTTTTGTCGGGACGCGATGAGGCGGCAGTGCCGTCGGCGCTGATCGGCCTGCCGGCGCCGCAGACCAACCTGCCGGCGCTGGAAGGGTCAAACCTGCCCGGGCTGGATTCGAAAGCCTTCGCCGGCAAGGTAACGCTGGTCAACGTCTTTGCATCGTGGTGCGCGCCGTGCCGGGAAGAGCATCCGGTGCTCTTGCAGCTGTCGCAGGACAAGCGCTTCGTCATGGCCGCGCTAAACTACAAGGACCAAGCGCAAAACGCGCGCCGGTTCCTTGGTGATCTCGGCAATCCGTTCCAGGCGATAGGTGTCGACGAGGCCGGCCGCACGGCCATCGACTGGGGCGTCTACGGCGTGCCGGAAACCTTCGTCATCGGCAAGAACGGCAAGATTGCCTACAAGCATGTCGGGCCGCTGACAGGGGAGTCGGCGAGGGATGTTCTGTTGCCGCAGATTGAAAAGGCGCTCGCGGCACCGGGCTGACGTTGGCGCCATGCCCCCTCATCGGGCCGCTACGCGCCCCCTCCTCCCCGTGGGGGAGAAGAGGGAAGCATCGGCACAGGCTAGCTCCTCTCCCCGGGGGGAGAGGTCGGATTGCCCGAATTGCTCATGCAATTCGGTTTGGCAATCCGGGTGAGGGGGCGGTGCCCCGCTGAGGTCTGAAATGCTCAGCCGTAGATCTGCCTGTGGACCTGGTAGAGCATTTCCGAGCGGTCGGCGCGCAGGTCGGCCAGATCGCGGCTCGTCAGGTTTTCGATTTCCGCGACGAGGCGGTTGTAGTGGCGGCGCTTGGCCATCGAGGTGCGCGCGCGGGAGAAGAGGTTGTCAAAAGCCACAGCAAGGGTCCTTTCGTGCCGCATATCGGCGGTGAATTTGTTCCTCCCTTGATCGTTCGCACCATGACATAGGAATGGTGCGATGCAAAAAGAAGATGTTGCAATGCACCATTGCACAGGGCGCATAGCGGGTTAATACAGAGCTACAGCACCATAAACGGCCGGACAGGCTGGCGGGCCATGCCGGCCGGGCACCTTTTGTCTTACAAATTGCGCCTGCGGCACCTTGCCATCGCGCCCGCAGGCTGGCTTGATCCGCGCGTCACGTGATGCCCGGAGGAAATGCATGGCGACCGCAGACTATTACGAAATTCTCGATCCGCGTTTCGCGCGGCTTTTCAACGGCAACGCCCAGGTGGAAAAGCTGTTTACCGGATGTCAGTGGGCGGAAGGGCCGGCCTGGTTCGCCGCCGGCCGCTATGTCGTCTGGTCCGACATCCCCAACAACCGCATGCTGCGCTATGACGAGACCGACGGCAATGTCAGCGTCTTCCGTCAGCCCTCCGGCAATTCCAACGGCAACACCGTCGACCGCCAGGGCCGACTGGTGACGTGCGAGCATTCCGGCCGCCGCGTCAGCCGCACCGAGCATGACGGTTCCGTCACCACCATCGCGGCCGAATGGAAAGGCAAGCGGCTGAATTCGCCCAATGACGCGGTCGTGAAATCCGACGGCTCGATCTGGTTCACCGATCCGAGCTACGGCATCGACACCGACTATGAGGGCGACAAGGCCGAAAGCGAGATCGGCGCTTGCAATGTCTACCGGGTCGATCCGGATACGGGCGAGGTCGAGGCCGTCATCACCGACATGGTCCGGCCGAACGGGCTTGCCTTTTCACTGGATGAAAGCCAGCTCTATGTCGTCGACACCGGCCGCACCCATGGCGCGCAGAACCCCGCGCATATGCGGGTCTTCAACGTCGGCAAGCACGGCAAGAAGGTGTCGGGCGGCAAGGTGTTCGCCGACTGCACGGCCGGCCTGTTCGACGGCTTCCGGCTCGACGAGGCCGGCCGCATCTGGACCAGTGCCGCCGACGGCATCCATTGCTACGATCCCGACGGCACGCTGATCGGCAAGGTGAAGGTGCCGGAAGTGACCGCCAATTGCGTGTTCGGCGGCAACAAGCTGAACTGCCTCTACATCGCCGGCACCACGTCGCTCTACATGGTGCGGCTGATGGTGAACGGGGCGAAGACGTATTGAGGCTGCTGGAAACGCTTCTCTGGCGGCCCTTGATGGCGTTTCTGCGCATGTCCGCGGCGCCTGTTGCGCGGCGGCCGCCGGAACCGCCGCCAAGCGGTTCGCCGGAGCGGATTTCGAAGCCGCCCAGCGGCGGCGGTATCAGACACAATTCAAGGGGAGGACGTCATGCCATTCGTCAACATCCGCATCGTCAAGGAAGTGATCGCCGCTGATCCCGCTGGCAAGAAGGCCGACATTGCCAAAAAGGTCACGGCGGCCATCATGGACGCCACCGGGCTTAGCAATGACGACGTCTGGGTGGTGTTCGAAGAGGTCAACGCGCGCGACTGGTATGTCGGTGTGACCGATGTCGAGACGTTGCGGAAGGGGTAGCACAGCGGCACGTTGGGGTGCGGCCGCACCCTTTCGTTCGTCATCCTAGGGTCTGCGCCGCGTCGCTTCGCTCCTTGCTCCGCCCTAGGACGAGGCAACGTCTGCGCGTATAAAACTCGCGAAAACCTGCACCGCTTCGCGCATGGCCCGCAGGTTCTCGTCCTCTCCCAGGATCGCTTCCATCTCCGGCGGTTTCTTGCCGAGCAAGGCAATCTCCAGAACCGCGTCCTCACAAAGCGCAAACGACATCGTCCGCATGATCTCCGCAAGCGCTGCGCGGGCGTAGAGCGAGCGCGCGGAGGCGTGGGCCAGCATGGCGGGCTTGCCGACTGCGGCGTCGCGCGAGACCAGCCAGTCGAGCGCGTTTTTCATGCCGCCGGGCACGCCATGGGCATATTCGGGGCAGGAGACGATGATGCCGTCGGCGCCGGTGACGGCCTCGATCAGCCGCATGGCCTCGGCCGGTGTGCGCTCGCCTTCGTCATCCGGGTTGAAGATCGGCAGCAGGCCGAGCCCGTCATAGACAGTTACGCGGCAATCCGAAGGCGCGTTCGCGGACAGCGCCGCCAGCAGCGCCGAATTGGTCGAGGCGGCGCGCAGGCTGCCGGAGATGGCGAGGAGTTCGATCACGGGGAAACAGGGCTAGGGAAAACCGGCAAAGGACCGCAATGGCGAATCGTACCCGAAATCTACCACAGGGTCTTGCTGTAGGCTTCGTCCAGCGAGCGGTCGAAATCGTCGGCAGTTTCGGCATGCGCCATCTGATCGGACAGCATCTGACCCAGCGTCGGCAACGTCGCGCGGTCATGCCAGCTGTCCGGCTTCCACAATTCGGAGCGCATGAAGGCCTTGGCGCAGTGCATGTAAGCGGCCTTGACGCTCACCACGACGACGCTTTGCGGTTGCTTGCCGTCGACGGTGAGGCGCTCGCGCAAACCGGCATCGACGGTTATGCGGGCGTCGCCATTGATGCGCAGCGTCTCGTTCATGCCGGGGATGAGAAAAAGCAGCCCGACCGAAGGATTGAGCAGGATGTTCTCCAGCGTGTCCAGCCGGTTGTTGCCAGGCCGGTCGGGAATGGCGATGGCCTTGTCGTCAAGGACAAGGGCGAAGCCGGGCCTGTCGCCTTTAGGCGTCACGTCGGCATTGCCGGCGCCGTCGGAAGAACCGATCAGCACGAAAGGGCTCTTGCCGATGAAGGAGCGGCAGTGGCCGTCAAGCGCCTTGAGCTCCTTGCGCATCGATGCGTCGGTCGGCCGCGGCGTTTTGTAGATCGCCCTCAGTTCATCGCGCGTGGTAACGAATTCCATGGCCGTCTCCGTTTATTCGGACGCAATTCCGGACGGCTTCACACTTTTCCTGGAATTGCTCTACTTGCCGGCTTCTTCCACCTTCTCGGCCTTATCCTCGATCGAATGGTGCAGGATCAGCGGCATCTGGCTGAAGGTGAACAACAGGGTGATCGGCATGATGCCCCAGACCTTGAAGGTAACCCAGAAGTCGGTGGAAAAATTCCGCCACACCACTTCATTGGCAAGAGCCAGGAACAGGAAGAACAGGCCCCAGCGGAAAGTCAGCTTGCGCCAGCCTTCGGCATCGAGGCGAAAGGCCGAATCGAAGACATAGCCGAGCAGCGATCGGCCGAAATACAGACCGCCGAGCAGCACGCCGCCGAACAGGGTGTTGACGATGGTCGGCTTCATCTTGATGAACACGTCGTCCTGCAGATAGAGCGTCAGCGCGCCGAAGATGAAGACGACGACGCCCGAGACCATCGGCATGATCGGCAAGGTGCGCAGCAGCAGCCAGGAGGCGATCAGCGCGATCGCCGTCGCCGCCATGAACAGGCCGGTGGCGACGAAGATCGGCCCGCCGAATTCGGCCAGGACAGGAAATTTCTGCACCAGCCAGGCGCCGCGTGCATTGGCGAAGAAGAACACCATCAGCGGCCCGAGTTCCAGCACCAGCTTGAGCAGCGGATTGACGCTTTCTTTCTTCTTTCGCGGGTCGGACGGGTCGCGTTCGAGGATGGGTGGGTTCATGACTTCCTTCTGACGCATGATCTTGTCCAAAAAGCCGTCAGCTCTTCGGGATCATTGCCTGTTACGCTACGCCGGCGATCGCCCTGGCGAATTCGCCGGCCGAGAATGGTTCGAGGTCGTCGACCTGTTCGCCGACGCCGATGAAGTAGACCGGCAGTTTGTGCTTTGCCGCGATCGCGACCAGAATACCGCCGCGCGCCGTGCCGTCCAGCTTGGTCATCACCAGGCCGTTGACGCCGGCGACATTGCGGAAAATCTCGACCTGATTGAGCGCATTCTGGCCGGTGGTGGCGTCGACCGTCTGCAGCACGGTATGCGGCGCTTCCGGATCGAGCTTGCCCAGCACGCGCACGATCTTTTCCAGCTCCGCCATCAGTTCGGTCTTGTTTTGCAGCCGGCCGGCGGTGTCGATGATCAGCACGTCGGAGCCGGCCTCCTTGGCGCGTTCGAAAGCGTCGTAGGCGAGGCCGGCGGCATCCGCGCCTATCTTCGAGGCGATGACCGGCGACTTCGTCCTCTCGCCCCAGATCTTCAGCTGCTCGATGGCTGCAGCGCGAAAGGTATCGCCGGCGGCCAGCATCACCGACAGGCCACCATCGGTCAGTTTGGCGGCGAGCTTGCCGATGGTCGTGGTCTTGCCGGTGCCGTTGACGCCGACCACCAGAATGACATGGGGCTTGTGCGAAAGGTCGAGCTCCAGCGGCATGGCGACATGGGCCAGCACCTTCTCCACCTCGGCCGCCATGATGGTGCGGACATCCGCGTCGGAGACATCCTTGCCGTAGCGGCTGGCGGCGAGCGCATCGGTGACGCGCAAGGCTGTTTCCATGCCGAGATCGGCGCGGATCAGCACGTCTTCGAGGTCCTGTAGCGTCTCTTCGTCGAGCTTTCGCTTGGTGAAGACGCCGGCAATGTTGCCGGTGAGTTCTTTCGAGGAGCGGGCAAGCCCGTCGCGCATGCGCTGGAACCAGGAGCGTCGCGGCGCCGGTTCGGGCGCCTTTTGCGGCTCGGCTTTCTGCTCGACCTTTTTGGTTACGGTGACTTTGCCGACTGACGGTGTGGGCTGTGGTGTCGGCGGAAAACCCGGTTCAGGCATGGGCGCAACCCCCGCCGTGACAGCCCGGACTTCGACCGGCGCGGGTGTGGCTTCGACCGGAGTGCGCTTTACCTCCCCCTCGATGGGGGAGGTCCCAAGCGAAGCTTGGGGGTGGGGGTGATTTGCGCTGGCGTCAGCGCTGTCACCCCACCCCGCCGCTTCGCGTCGACTCTCCCCATCGAGGGGAGGGTGGGGCGCCTCGTCCTTCTCCCCGTGGCTATACGGGGAGAAGGTGCCGGCAGGCGGATGAGGGGCGGCGCTGACCTCTGAGGTAGGCTGTGCGGGAGGCGCGGACGGTTGCGGCACTTCGATCGGGTCGGCCGGTTCTGCTGGAGTCTCGGCAGGCGTCGGCACTTCGACGGGAGCGGGCTCCAGCTGCGGTTCCGGACGCGATGGTTCGATCTCCGGCTCGGCCGGCGCCGGCGGCACTTCTTGGGGCTGCGGCTCGGGAGCCGGCTCCGGAACCGCTGGCGGCGCAGGAACTTCTTCCGGTGCAGGCGGCTCGGGTATCTCCGGCTCAGGCTGCGGTTCTTCTACCGGCGCGGGCTCCGGCAACGGTTCCGGCTCGGATGGGACGACCGGTTCCGGCGCGGGCGGGATGGTCGGCGCGGGTTTGGGCTTCGGTTCTTCTGGCGCCGACTGCGGCGCAGGCTTTACCTCCCCCTCGATGGGGGAGGTCCCAAGCGAAGCTTGGGGGTGGGGGTGAGTGGCGCCGGCGTCGGCGCTCTCACCCCTCCCCGCCACTTCGTGGCGACCCTCCCCATCGAGGGGAGGGTGGGGCGTCGGCGGCTCGGGCTCCTCGCGCTTCAAGAACTCCGGAACGATCTGCTCGGCCGCCGGCTTCAGCGCCTCAAGCGCATCCCATTTGATCGGCGGCAGGGGAGCGGTTTCGTCGATGCGCTCCTCGACGACTTCCTTCTTGCCGAACGAAAATATGTTCTTGAAAAAACCGGCCATGCTTCAATCGTCTCAGGCGGCGCGGGCAGTGAGCGGGGCCGCTATCAGGCGCACGCCGTCATGGCCGGTGATGTCTGCCTCGACGATCTCGCCCGGCGCGCCTGTGCCGAGCCCGGCAAGCGTGAACCCTTCGGTGCGGCCGACGCCGTCGCGCTCGATAAGGATCGTTTGGCGCGTTCCGGGAAGCGACGACAGATGGCGGCGATACGCAGCCTCACCAGCGGCGCGCAGCTGGGCCGCGCGCTGCTTGACCAATTCGCGGCGGACCTGCGGCATGCGCGCGGCGGGCGTGCCTTCGCGCGGCGAAAACGGGAAGACATGCAGGTGCGTCAGCCCACATTCCTCGACGATCTTTATCGAATTCTGAAACATTTCCTCGGTCTCGGTCGGGAAGCCGGCGATGATGTCGGCGCCGAAGACGATTGCCGGGCGCAATTTGCGCACATCCTCGCAGAAGCGGATCGACTGGTCGCGCAAATGCCTGCGCTTCATGCGCTTCAGGATCATGTCGTCACCTGATTGCAGCGACAGATGCAGATGCGGCATCAGCCTGGGCTCGGTGGCGATGGCGTCCAGCAGATCGTCGTCGGCCTCGATCGAATCGATGGAGGACAGCCGCAGCCGCCTCACATCAGGCACCTGCTTCAGGATGGTCTTCACCAGCTTTCCCAGCTTCGGCGCGCCCGGCAGGTCGGCGCCGAAAGAGGTCATGTCGACGCCGGTCAGCACGATCTCGGCGTAGCCGTTGCCGACGAGACGCTTGACCTGCTCGACAACCGCGCCCATCGGCACCGAATGTGAGTTGCCGCGGCCATAGGGGATGATGCAGAAGGTGCAGCGATGGTCGCAGCCGTTCTGCACCTGGACGAAAGCACGTGCCCGGCCCTCAATGGCGTCGACCATGTGGCCGGCGGTCTCGCGCACCGAGAAAATGTCGTTGACGCGTGCCTTCTCGGTGTTGTTGACGCCGAAATCCGGCAGCGCGCGGTAGGAGTTCGCCTTCAGCTTCTCCTCATTGCCGAGCACGAGGTCGACCTCGTCCATGGCGGCAAAATTCTGCGGTTCGGTCTGCGCGGCGCAGCCGGTGACGATGATGCGCGCCGCCGGGTTTTCGCGGCGGGCTTTGCGGATCGACTGCCTGGCCTGGCGCACCGCTTCCGAAGTGACGGCGCAGGTGTTGAAGATGATAGCCCCGCCTTTGAGCGCGCCGAGGCCGGCACTTTCGGCCTCGCGCCGCATCACCTCGGATTCATAGGTGTTGAGACGGCAGCCGAAGGTGACGACGTCTATGCCTTGGGAGTTGAGGCCCTTGGTATCGGCAAGTGCAGACATCAGGCCGCGCTTTCGGTGTCGCGGGCCCAGGTGCCGGTCGACGGATCGAAACTGCCGGAAAATTCCCATTCAGCGGCGCCGGTCAGGATGACGTGGTCGTCGTCGCGCCATTCCACATGCAGCGAGCCGCCGCCGGGCGTCATCAGCGTGACGCTGCGGCCGGTGCGCCGGGTGCGGGCAGCGGCGACGACGGAAGCGCAAGCGGCCGAGCCGCAAGCCTTGGTCAGGCCGGCGCCGCGCTCCCAGGTGCGGATGATCATCGTCTCCGGCGACGTTACCTGTGCGATGGTGATGTTGGCGCGCTCGGGGAAGACCGGATGGTTTTCGAGCAGCGGGCCGAAACGCTCGAGTTTATAGGACCAGACATCGTTGTCGACCCAGAAGATGGCGTGCGGGTTGCCCATCGAAAGAGCCGAAGGCGAATGCAGCACCGGCGCGTCGATGGGGCCGATCTGCAACTCGATCATGCGGGTGTCGCGGAATTCCTCGGCCAGCGGAATGTCCTGCCAGCCGAAGCGCGGCGTGCCCATGTCGACCGAGATGGTGCCGTCGGCATGTTCGACGGCGTTGAGGATGCCGGCGCGGGTCTCGAAGGTGAAAGTCTTCTGGCCCGTTTCGGCGGCCAGCGCCTGGACGACACAGCGCATGCCGTTGCCGCAGGCCTGCGCGCCCGAGCCGTCGGAATTCAAGATGTCGATGTAAAAGGCGGTGCCCGGCGTGCGCGAATCGTGGATCGCCATGATCTGGTCGAACCTGGTCGCCGCATCGGCGTTCAGCGCGACAGCCGACGCCGCCGTGACCCTATCGGCACGGCCACGCATGTCGGCGACGATGATTTCGTTACCGATGCCGTTCATCTTGGCGAAGGGGGCAGTGCCTGCCATGATCTGAGGTAATTCCTGTACGTTTCGCCGCTATATGGCGGAAACGGGCGGGAATTACCAGTGTGGGCTGCGTCTAGGTTACCGCGAAAACGCCGAGCACGATCAGCAGGAAGATGACGAGAACGATGCCGATCAGCACGCGCGCGCCGGTGGCGGCGGCCCCGGCCAGCGCCGGCATGCCGAGCAGGCTGGCGGCGGCAGCAACGATCAGAAGAATGATGATCCATTTGATCATGGACAATGCCTCGCAAATTGACTGCAGCGGCTTAAGAACGCATCTGCCGCGCTCTGGTTCCCTCTTGCCGCGAGGCTCTCTCCGACTGGGCGCGCTATTCGGCAATCTCGAAGTCGGTCGCGAAAGGCGCCGTCTTTTGCGAGTTCTCATCATGCATGAGGAAATCCGCTCGGTATTTGCCGGGGGGAACGCCATCCAGGGAGACGTTTAATTTGAAGAACATCTCTCGGTTATGCGAGCGCGAGGCGAGCTGGACCCGGCCAAGCTTTTCGACGGTTCCCAGCTTCTCGCCCGACTGGGAAAGCACGGTAAGGTCAACGTAAAGCGCGATCTGGTTGTTGCCGAGCCCATCCGAGCCGTAGCCGTAACCGACCGGCTCCATATAAAGCACAATCTCTTCGCCCGGCTTGTAGACATGGTTCGGGCGCTCGGCGTAGGCCCCGAACCCGCTGGCCGACATGATGTGCTTCACATTTTGCACGCCAAGCGGCATCGCTTGCCACAGAGCGTCCTCGGCGCTGCGGAATTTGTCCAGCGCGCCGGCACCATCACCCGCCTGCAGTGCCTTTTCGGCTTCAGCGGCGCGATCGGTGATTTCACCCGCGAAAGCGGCCGGCGTCGAAATTACCAGCGCGATCAAACTGCCAAGATTGATTTCATCTGTTCCCTCTGTTGCGATAGACCATCGGCTAAAATGGCAGTGCCGTAAACGGCCAAATGCAGACTTCAGCCGCGCTCGATCTCGGGAACGTCCCAAAGCTCGCCCGGACGGAAGGCGCGAAACCGCTCACCCAGGCCTTGCGCCTCAAGCGCTTCAGTCAGTTTTGCGCCGGCATTTGCGCTCGACCGCCGATGCGCCGACCTGCCCCGGGCTCCGGTGCCGCTTTCGCAACCGATGTACCGGTTGGAACCGCGCTAGAGCGAAGACATGCCTTTCGTCCGCCATCCCTTTTGCGACAAATTTACAACAATTCGTGGTGCAAACCCTATTTTAACCATATCGGGTTGAAATTTCGCCACCTTCTCCATCTTGGTGAGGGGTGAGATTGTGCGGACGGCTTCCCCCCAGCCGGATCCGACGGAGGTTGGAATGATTTTTTCGAGAAGCGGGCTGATGGCCGTATCGCTGGCAGCGCTCGTTGCGAGCGGCTGTTCGACCTCGCGTTTTTCATCGATGGATGACCAGCAGCCCGCCCCGCTGCAGCCCGCGCCCGCCGGCACGGTGAGCGGAAGCCAACTGCCGCCCCCGGCAGCGCCGGGCACCACCGACCCATCGCAATTCCCGACCGCGCCGGCAGGCGCGCAGGTCGCCTCGCTGCCGCCGGACGGATCGGCGCCGGCCGGAGCCTCCGACCTTACCGCTGCGAGCGTTGCCGGCGTTTGGAACGCCAGCGTGTCCGGACAGAGCTGCAAGGTGGCGACGCCGCAGACCAAATTCGGCGCCGGCTTCCGCGCCGGGCCGCTGCATTGCCCGCCGCCCATCGACGGCATCAAATCGTGGAACGTCGCCGGCAAGCAGCTGACGCTCTATGACGAGAATGGCGGCACGCTGGCGCGGCTCTATTCCTCGGGCGGTTCGAAATTCGACGGCCAGACTACCAACGGCTTGCCGATATCGCTTACAAGATAGGCTGCCTATCCCTGACAGCGACGTGACCGATGCATCTGCGTGACGGCCTCCAGACCCATGCGACCGTCAGGCAGCGCTACGACCATCTGGTCGCAACCGGCGCCATCGAGCGCGATCCTGCGCAGGAGCGCATCGCCGCCGCGCTCGACCGGCTGACCGACGAGATCTCGGTCAAGCGGCTGGCGCACAAGTCGAGCGCGCTCGGTTGGCTGTTTGCCCGCAAGCGCGAGACGCGCGAGGCCGTCAAGGGCCTCTACATCCATGGCGGCGTCGGTCGCGGCAAGACCATGCTGATGGATATGTTCTTCGAGCTGTTGCCGGTCAGGCGCAAGCGCCGCGTTCATTTCAACGACTTCATGGCCGATGTGCAGGACCGCATCCAGAAGCACCGGCAGGCGCGCAAGAACGGCGACGTCAAGGAGGACGACCCGATCCCGCCGGTCGCGCTTCAGCTTGCCGAACAGGCCTGGGTGCTGTGCTTCGATGAGTTTTCGGTCACCGACATTGCCGATGCGATGGTCCTGTCGCGGCTGTTTTCGGCGCTGTTCGCCAATGGCATGGTTCTGGTCGCCACCTCGAATGTCGCGCCGCAGGACCTTTATCGCGACGGGCTGAACCGCCAGCTCTTCCTGCCCTTCATCAGCATTCTCGAGCGCCACGCCCATGTGCTGACGCTCGATGCCGACAAGGACTACAGGCTGGAAAAGCTCGCCCGCACGCCGGTTTATGTCACCCCGGCGGATGCCGAAGCCGACCGTGTGCTCGACGAGGCCTGGCAGGCGATGACGCGTGGAGCGCCGACGGCCGAGACCTCGCTGACGCTCAAGGGGCGGCAGGTGAGAATACCGGCTGCTGCCGGCAATGCGGCGCGGTTTTCCTTCGCCGACCTCTGCGAAAAGCCGCTCGGCGCACGCGATTTCCTGGCCATTGCCGGCCGCTTCTCGACCGTCTTCATCGATCACGTGCCGGTGCTGGGCGAAGGCAAGCGCAACGAGGCCAAGCGCTTCATCCTGTTGATCGACACGCTCTACGATCATCACACGCGGCTGGTGGTGAGCGCTGAGGCTCCCCCGCCTGAGCTTTACACGGCCAGGCGCGGCGTCGAGGTGTTCGAATTCGAACGCACCGCCTCGCGGCTGATCGAGATGCAAAGCCGCGACTGGCTGGAGGACTGGGCGGAACGGCAGAAGGACAACGCGGAAGCGCAGGTCTGAGGGTTCCAAGTGGTCATTATGTAGTGATCCTTCGCGCCCCTCTGTCCTGCCGGACATCTCCCCCACACGGGGGGAGATTGGCGGTTTCGGCGCTCCGCTCATTCCTGCGGCCATTGGAGATTGGCGAAAGGTCGCGTGACGTCCGATCTCCCCCCTCGTGGGGGAGATGCCTGGCAAGGCAGAGGGGGCGCTGTCCCGCCGACGCCTAAAGCTCGTACACATACATCACAAACGACTCCGCCTGCCCATGCTCCTCCCTGCGTTTTTCATAAAGCCCGCGCGATGGAACATTGTCCGGCTCGGTTCCAACACAGGCTTCGCCGCAACCTTTGCTCGCGGCCGAGCGCGAACATCGCGTCGAGCATTTTTCGCGCGATGCCTTGGCGCTGGTAGGCGGGTGAGACGCCGACTTCGTCGATGTAGAGTCCGTTGACCTTGTCGGGATGGCGGTGGATGATTGTGGGGCATTGGTCGACGACGCCGTCGGCCATGCCACGATCATGAGATGACCTGATGATGAGGCGAGGTAGGCAGCAAGCCTGTCTGCCCGGACCGGCTCGTCGAACACGTCCTCGGCGATGCGCTTCACAAGGGCGTCATCGCCTGGATATAGTCTTCTGATTTCCACGCTCATTGTTTAAAATCTCCCAAGCTGGCCTACAAACTTTGACGTTTACGTAAGTCCCAATGTTTCTAACCGATTGAAATCATTCACTCGAAAATAATCGATTGAATATATTTTCCACCGGGGCTACTGGATGCGGCGAAATCTAGCTGAGACCATAGCATTCCGGCCTCTTCTTCGACGCCGTCAACAGATCGCCAGGGATTTTGGGCGTCGTCACAGACAAAGGGAAAATTTCCTCACATGGCACGCAACAAGATAGCGCTCATCGGCTCCGGCATGATCGGCGGCACGCTCGCTCACATGATCGGCCTCAAGGACCTCGGCGACGTGGTGCTGTTCGATATTGCCGAGGGCATTCCGCAAGGCAAGGGGCTCGATATCGCGCAGTCGTCGCCGGTCGACGGTTTTGATTCCCGGCTGACCGGCGTCAATGATTATGCCGGCATCGAGGGCGCCGACGTTTGCATCGTCACCGCGGGCGTGCCGCGCAAGCCAGGCATGAGCCGCGACGATCTGCTGGGCATCAACCTCAAGGTCATGGAACAGGTCGGCGCCGGGCTGAAGAAATATGCACCCAAGGCCTTCGTCATCTGCATCACCAACCCGCTCGACGCCATGGTCTGGGCGCTGCAGAAGTTTTCCGGCCTGCCCAAGACCCATGTCGTCGGCATGGCCGGCGTGCTCGACAGCGCGCGCTTCCGCTATTTCCTCGCCGAGGAATTCAAGGTCTCGGTCGAGGACGTTACCGCCTTCGTGCTCGGCGGCCACGGCGATTCCATGGTGCCGATGATCCGCTACTCCACTGTGTCAGGCATTCCGTTGCCCGATCTCATCAAGATGGGCTGGACCTCGAAGGAAAAGCTCGACCAGATCGTCCAGCGCACCCGCGACGGCGGCGCCGAGATCGTCGGTCTGCTCAAGACCGGCTCGGCCTTCTACGCGCCAGCCGCCTCGGCGATCTCGATGGCCGAATCCTACCTCAAGGACAAGAAGCGCGTGCTGCCTTGCGCGGCGCATCTCTCGGGCCAGTATGGCGTCAAGGGCACCTATGTCGGCGTTCCCGTTGTGATCGGCGCCGGCGGCGTCGAGCGCATCATCGAGATCGACCTCAACAAGGCCGAGCAGAAGATGTTCGACGCTTCGGTGGCGACAGTGCAGGGCCTGACCGAGGCTTGCGTCAAGATCGCCCCGCACCTCGCCTCGAAGTAATCCCCCAAAGCAGCCGATCCGGAGACCATCCAGATGAACATCCATGAATATCAAGGCAAGGCGCTGCTGAAGTCGTTTGGTGCGCCGGTGGCCGAAGGCGTGCCGGTGTTCAAGGCAAGCGAGGCGGAAGCCGCGGCACAAGCGCTGCCCGGCCCGCTCTATGTGGTGAAGAGCCAGATCCACGCCGGTGGCCGCGGCAAGGGGAAGTTCAAGGAACTGTCGCCCGACGCAAAGGGCGGCGTGCGGCTGGCTAAGTCGGTTGCCGAAGTCGTTGCCAACGCCAATGAGATGCTCGGCCACACGCTGGTGACCAAGCAGACCGGCCCCGCCGGCAAGCAGGTCAACCGTCTTTATATCGAGGACGGCGCCGACATCGAGCGCGAGCTTTATCTGTCGATCCTGGTCGACCGCTCGGTCGGCCGCATCGCTTTCGTCGTCTCGACCGAGGGCGGCATGGACATTGAAGGCGTCGCCCACGACACACCGGACAAGATCATCACCCGCGCCATCGATCCGCTGGCCGGCGTGACGACCATCGACGTCGACATATTGGTGGAAGCGCTGGGACTAAACGGCGATGCCGCCAAGGATGCCGGCACGCTGTTCCCGATCCTCTACAAGGCCTTTGTCGAGAAGGACATGAGCCTGCTCGAGGTCAACCCGCTGATCGTGATGAAAAACGGCCGCCTGCGCGTGCTGGACGCCAAGGTGTCGTTCGACAACAACGCGCTGTTTCGCCACCCCGAACTGATGGAATTGCGCGACACCACCGAAGAGGACGAGAAGGAGATCGAGGCGTCGAAATACGACCTCGCCTATGTCGCGCTCGACGGCAATATCGGCTGCATGGTCAACGGCGCCGGCCTTGCCATGGCGACGATGGACATCATCAAGCTCTACGGCGCCGAACCCGCCAACTTCCTCGATGTCGGCGGTGGCGCGTCGAAGGAGAAGGTGACGGCGGCGTTCAAGATCATCACCCGGGATCCGGCGGTCAAAGGCATTTTGATCAACATCTTCGGCGGCATCATGAAGTGCGACATCATCGCCGAGGGCGTGATTGCCGCGGTCAAGGAAGTCGGCCTGGAAGTGCCGTTGGTGGTGCGCCTCGAAGGCACAAACGCCGAACTCGGCAAGAAGATCATCAACGACAGCGGCCTCAACGTCGTGTCGGCCGACGATCTCGACGACGCAGCCAAGAAGATCGTGGCGGCGGTGAAGGGCTGAAGGCGAATGCCTCCGAGCAAGATAAACCTGGTCGAGGCGGCGGATCGAACGATCACCAAGGTCTTCGATCCGCATATCGCCGGCGACGTCAATGACAGCCAGGCGAAGGTCGCCAAGTTCGGCGAGACCTTCGACTGGCATGCACATGAGCATGAGGACGAGGCCTTTCTCGTGCTGCGCGGACGCATCGCCATCGATTTTCGCGACGGTCCGGTCGAGCTCGGCGAGGGCGACTTCATCGTCGTGCCAAGGGGTGTCGAGCACCGGCCGCGGTCGCTGACCGCCGAGCCCGTGGTGCTGATGTTCGAGCCGGCAACGACGCTCAACACCGGCAATGCCAAGAGCGACCTCACCGTCACCGACCTGAAGCGGCTCTGACCATGAACGCGGCTTCCTTTTCCTCGCTCTCGGCCGATCACCAGCGCCTGCAGGCGCTGGTCGGCGCGTGGCGCGGCGAGGAAGAGGTGGCGGAAACGCAATGGGCCGATGGCGGCACGGCGACGTCGGAGGTGCTGGCGGAGGCGCAGTTCGGCGGCCTGTTCGTGGTGCAGCGCTATCGCCAGCGCCGCGACGGCACGGTCTCGTTCGGGTCGCACTCAGTGTTCGGCTTCGACCAGCCAAACAGCCTCGTCACCATGCATCAGTTCGATTCCATGGGTTTTATGCCGGCCTCGCCGGCCACAGGTGCATGGAACGGCGCAGAACTGATTCTGGAGCGGTCATCGCCGCGCGGCTCAGCGCGCGTGACGTATATTTTCGACACTCCCGATGCCTACCGGATGCGACTGCATTTCAAACCTGCCGGCAGCGACAGCTGGCAAGACATGGTGAGCGGCGTCTACCGGCGCGTTTCGCCTTCCTCGATCAACGGTTTTTAGAAAAGGGCTCCGATGTCCATTCTCATCGACAAGAACACCAAGGTGCTGGTTCAGGGCCTGACCGGCAAGACCGGCACGTTCCACACCGAGCAGGCCTTGGCCTATCACGGCACCAGGATGGTCGGCGGCATCCATCCCAAGAAGGGTGGCGAGACCTGGACCGGCGCCAAGGGCGAAAACCTGCCGATCTTCGGTTCCGTTGCCGAGGGCAAGGAAAAGACCGGCGCCAATGCCTCGGTGGTCTATGTGCCGCCGGCGGGCGCCGCCGAAGCCATCCTCGAAGCCATCGAAGCCGAGATCCCGCTGATCGTCTGCATCACCGAAGGCATTCCGGTGATGGACATGGTTAGGGTCAAGGCGCGGCTCGACCGCTCGACCTCGCGGCTGATCGGCCCGAACTGCCCCGGCGTGCTCACCCCCGACGAATGCAAGATCGGTATCATGCCCGGCAACATCTTCCGCAAGGGCTCGGTCGGCGTTGTTTCGCGCTCGGGAACGCTTACCTATGAGGCAGTGTTCCAGACCACCAATGTCGGCCTCGGCCAGACCACCGCCGTCGGTATCGGCGGCGACCCCGTCAAAGGCACCGAGTTCATCGACATGCTCGAAATGTTCCTCGCCGACGACGAGACCAAGTCGATCATCATGATCGGCGAGATCGGCGGTTCGGCCGAGGAAGACGCCGCGCAGTTCCTCAAGGACGAGGCCAAGCGCGGCCGCAGGAAACCGATGGCCGGCTTCATCGCCGGGCGCACCGCGCCGGCCGGTCGCACCATGGGCCATGCGGGCGCGGTCATATCCGGCGGCAAGGGCGGCGCGGAAGACAAGATCGCGGCGATGGAATCGGCCGGCATTAAAGTATCGTCATCGCCGGCGCGTCTGGGCACGACGCTGGTCGAGGCGATCAAGGCCAAGTGAGTAGCGAGTAGTGAATAGCGAATAGGGAAAAGAGAGTAACGGCGCGACCCGGGAAAAATCCCTACTCGCTATTCGCTACTCACTATTCGCTTTTGAAAAGGAGACGGAGCCAGGCTCCGCGGACAAAAATGGCAAGACAAGATCAGGCCAACGACCAATTTTCGCTCACCTCTTTCCTGTATGGCGGCAATGCCGACTATATCGACGCGCTGTACGCCTCCTATGAGGATGATCCAGAGTCGGTAAACCCCGAATGGCAGGACTTCTTCGCCGGGCTGAAGGACGACGCCGGCGATGTGCGCAAGAACGCCAAGGGCGCTTCCTGGGCAAAGCCGTCCTGGCCGCTGCAGGCCAATGGCGAACTGGTGTCGGCGCTGGACGGCAATTGGGGCATCGTCGAGAAGCATCTGGAAAAGAAGGTCAAGGACAAGGCGGTCACCAATGGCGTCGTGCTGTCGGATGCCGACGTGCATCAGGCGACGCGCGATTCGGTGCGCGCCATCATGATGATCCGCGCCTTCCGCATGCGCGGCCATCTGCACGCCAATCTCGACCCGCTCGGCATCGCCAAGCCGCTTGAGGACTATAACGAACTGTCGCCGGAAAATTACGGTTTTACCGCAGCCGACTACGACCGGCCGATCTTCCTCGACAATGTGCTCGGCCTCGAATTCGGCACCATCCGGCAGATGCTGGAGATCCTGACCCGCACCTATTGCTCGACGCTCGGTGTCGAGTTCATGCACATTTCCGATCCCGAGGAGAAGGCCTGGATCCAGGCGCGCATCGAGGGTGCCGACAAGGAGATTTCCTTCACCGCTACGGGAAAAAAAGCGATCCTGCAGAAGCTGGTCGAGGCCGAAGGCTTCGAGCAGTTCATCGATGTCAAGTACAAGGGTACCAAGCGCTTCGGCCTCGATGGCAGCGAAGGCCTGATCCCGGCGCTGGAGCAGATCATCAAGCGCGGCGGCCAGCTCGGCATGAAGGAGATCGTGCTCGGCATGGCGCATCGCGGCCGGCTGAACGTGCTGTCCCAGGTGATGGCCAAACCGCATCGCGCCATCTTCCACGAATTCAAGGGCGGCTCGGCCGCTCCTGACGAGGTCGAGGGCTCGGGCGACGTCAAGTACCATCTCGGCGCCTCGTCGGACCGCGAATTCGACGGCAACAAGGTGCATCTGTCGCTGACCGCCAATCCCTCGCATCTGGAAATCGTCGATCCGGTTGTGATGGGCAAGGCGCGCGCCAAGCAGGACTATCTGTTCGGCCGCAGCCGCGAGGAGATCGTGCCGCTGGAAGAGCGCGCCAAGGTGCTGCCGCTGCTTCTGCATGGCGATGCCGCCTTTGCCGGCCAAGGTGTGATTGCCGAAATCCTCGGCCTGTCGGGGTTGCGCGGCCACCGCGTCGCCGGCACGCTGCATTTCATCATCAACAACCAGATCGGCTTCACCACCAATCCGCGCTTCTCGCGCTCGTCGCCCTATCCGTCCGACGTCGCCAAGATGATCGAGGCGCCGATCTTCCACGTCAATGGCGACGACCCGGAAGCGGTGGTGCATGCCACCAAGGTGGCGATCGAATTTCGCATGAAGTTCCACAAGCCGGTGGTGGTGGACATGTTCTGCTATCGCCGCTTCGGCCACAATGAGGGCGACGAGCCAGCCTTCACCCAGCCGATCATGTACGCCAACATCCGCAACCACAAGACGACGGTGCAGATCTATGGCGAGCGGCTGATCGCCGAGGGCCATATCAGCCAGGCCGAACTCGACAAGATGAAGGCCGACTGGCGCGCCCATCTGGAATCCGAATGGGAAGTCGGCCAGCACTACAAGCCTAACAAGGCCGACTGGCTGGACGGTGCCTGGTCCGGCCTGCGCACCGCCGACAACCAGGACGAACAGCGCCGCGGCAAGACCGCCGTGCCGGTCAAGGTGCTGAAGGACATCGGCAAGAAACTGACCGAGGTGCCGAAAGGTTTCGAGGCGCACAAGACCATCATCCGCTTCCTCGAAAACCGCCGCCAGGCGATCGACTCCGGCGAAGGCATCGACTGGTCGACGGCCGAGGCGCTGGCCTTCGGCGCCATCCTGCTCGACGGCAATCCGATCCGGCTCTCCGGCCAGGATTCAGAACGCGGCACCTTCTCGCAGCGCCATTCCGTGCTCTACGACCAGCGCGACGAGACCCGCTACATCCCGCTCAACAATCTCTCGGCCGCACAGGCCGGCTACGAAGTCATCAACTCGATGCTGTCGGAAGAGGCGGTGCTCGGCTTCGAGTATGGCTACAGCCTGGCCGAGCCTAAGGCGCTGACGCTCTGGGAAGCGCAGTTCGGCGATTTCGCCAACGGCGCCCAGGTGGTGTTCGACCAGTTTATCTCGTCGGGCGAGCGCAAGTGGCTGCGCATGTCGGGCCTGGTCTGCCTGCTGCCGCATGGCTATGAGGGCCAGGGGCCGGAACATTCCTCGGCCCGGCTCGAGCGTTTCCTGCAGCTCTGCGCCGAAGACAATATGCAAGTCGCCAACTGCACCACGCCGGCAAACTACTTCCACATATTGCGCCGGCAACTGAAGCGCGACTTCCGCAAGCCGCTGATCCTGATGACGCCGAAGTCGCTGCTGCGCCACAAGCGGGCAGTGTCGACGCTGCCGGAGATTTCGGGCGAAAGCTCGTTCCACCGGCTGTTGTGGGACGACGCCCAGCTGTTGCAGAACCAGGCGATCAAGCTCACCAAGGATTCCAAAATCCGCCGCGTCGTGCTGTGCTCGGGCAAGGTCTATTACGACCTGTACGAGGAGCGCGAGAAGCGCGGCATCAACGACATCTATCTCTTGCGCGTCGAACAGCTCTATCCGTTCCCGGCCAAGGCGCTGATCACCGAACTGTCGCGCTTCCGCAATGCCGAGATGGTGTGGTGCCAGGAGGAACCCAAGAATATGGGCGCCTGGTCGTTCATCGATCCGTATCTGGAATGGGTGCTGGCTCATATCGACGCCAAGCACCAGCGGGTGCGCTATACCGGACGTCCTGCGGCGGCATCGCCGGCGACCGGCTTGATGTCGAAGCATTTGGCGCAGCTCGCCGCCCTGCTCGAAGACGCGCTCGGCGAATAGAACAAACCCGGCGAATAGAACAGACAGAGAAGAAACGGAACAGGCACAATGGCTACCGAAATCCGCGTTCCCACTCTCGGCGAATCCGTCACCGAGGCGACCATCGGCAAGTGGTTCAAGAAGGTCGGCGATGCCATTGCCGTCGACGAGCCGCTGGTCGAGCTCGAAACCGACAAGGTGACGGTGGAGGTGCCTGCCGCCGCCGCCGGCACGCTGGGCGAGATCACCGCCAAGGAAGGCGAGACCGTCGGCGTCGGCGCGTTGCTGGGTTCGATCTCGGCAGGCGTCGCCACGGCCGCCCCGGCGTCCAAGCAGGAGACCAAGCCGCAAGCGGTGTCGCAGGCTTCGAGCCCGGACGCAGCGCACACGACCAGGCAGGCTGCGGCTGAGACCGCCAAGATAGCCGGCGACGCCGGGCCGGTCGAGCCGCGCACCATGCCGCCGGCGCCAGCTGCCGCAAAGCTGATCGCCGAGAACAATCTGTCGGTCGACCAGGTTTCTGGCTCGGGCAAGCGCGGCCAGGTGCTGAAGGGCGACGTGCTCGACGCGATTTCCAAGGGCGCGCCGTCGCAGCCGGCCGAAATTCCGAAGGCCGCACCGGCTCCGGTCGCTGTGCGTGCGCCGTCTTCGGGCGACGATGCGTCGCGCGAGGAGCGCGTGCGCATGACCAAGCTGCGCCAGACCATTGCGCGCCGGCTGAAGGAAGCGCAGTCGACCGCCGCCATGCTGACCACCTTCAACGAGGTCGACATGTCGGCGGTGATGGCGCTCAGGACCAAGTACAAGGACATCTTCGAGAAGAAGCATGGCGTGAAGCTCGGCTTCATGGGCTTCTTCACCAAGGCGGTTACGCACGCATTGAAGGAAATCCCCTCGGTCAATGCCGAGATCGACGGCACCGACATCATCTTCAAGAACTATGCCCATATCGGCGTTGCCGTCGGCACCGAAAAGGGTCTCGTCGTGCCGGTGGTGCGCAATGCCGACCAAATGTCGATTGCCGAGATCGAGAAGGATATCGGCCGGCTGGGCATCGCCGCGCGGGACGGCAAGCTGTCGGTCGCCGACATGCAGGGTGGTACGTTCACGATTTCCAACGGTGGCGTCTACGGTTCGCTGATGTCGACGCCGATCCTCAATGCGCCGCAGTCGGGCATTCTTGGCATGCACAAGATCCAGGACCGGCCCGTCGTGGTCGGCGGCCAGATCGTGATTCGGCCGATGATGTACCTGGCGCTCAGCTACGATCACCGTATCGTCGACGGCAAGGAAGCCGTGACCTTCCTGGTCCGCGTCAAGGACAGCCTGGAAGATCCCGAACGGCTGGTGCTCGATCTGTGAGTGATCCGGGATGGCCGAGCCCGCCCAGCCGATCGACCTGTTCGAACTCCTGACGACTGGCCGCGCGGGTCCTCTCGAACTCGGCAAAAGCAGCCGTGAGGCGGTTCGACAACTGATCGACGCGGAGGATGTGCGGGTGGACGGTCATTATCGCCACGGGGACACGGAGTCCGCGTGGTGTATCTATGGCGCCAATTGCGAATTCTTCTTCAGCCCCGATTTTCGCTTGCGATCGATCAGCGTCGAGCCTTCCAAGACCGCCTTGGCACTCAACGGCATGATGGCGACCTGGCGCGGCGATTTCGAACTCAATCTGGGAAGACATCCAACCATTCTGGCTGGCAACGACCCGATTGCATTTCACGCGTTGCCGAAAGCGCTGCAGGTCCTGAACAAGCCTGAGTTCAATTGGACAATCGGTGGCGGCGATGAGCGCGACATCTATATCGAACTGTCGGAAGGCTCCCGCTATTTGACCCTCAAATATGAGATCAACACCATTCCGGTGGACGGGGATGCGAAAATTGTCTTTGAGATAGATTACTTTCTAGCAGCGGTCTTCCTTGTCGACCGGGATGTTCAGGGCGACGAATGACAATCCGGTCCTTCCGCATTTCGCAGCGTGTTCTGGCCCTGTCGCTAGCAGCAGCGGTGGCGACGCCGATCCCCGCCCAGGCCGCCTGCCCGCTGGCGCTCGCCGTCTATGGCGATGCCGAGAGGGATGCCGGCATCGATTTCCGGCCGACGACGGATGCGGTCACCGTCACCAACTCCTTCACGATGGTGCTCGATAAAGGTGTCGTCCTCGACGGCATCGTCATGTGGACATCGGGCGTTTCGCGGCCGCACGGATCGCTGATGTACAAATGCCCGACCGGCGACGTCACCGGCGACGAGCTTGCCGCCTGCACGGTCTGGCAGGGCGTGGTCTACAGCGCCGACGACAAGGGCAACATTGCGCTGCTGGCGGCCGAAGGCACGGACGCGCCGCAGAGCCTGATTTTCCCCGATCTCGGCCCGTCGCTGCAGATGTCGTCGGCCTTCGGTCCGAAAGGCTTCTCGAAACTGCCGTGGGATGTGTTTCTGCTGAAGGGCTGCCAGGAATGAGTGCATCGCAAAAAGTGCTTCTGGTCACCGGCGGCAGCCGCGGCATTGGTGCGGCCACTTGCCGGCTTGCGGCGAAGGCCGGCTACCGCGTCGCGGTCAACTATGCCGCAAACGAGGCCGCGGCCCAGGCGCTGGTCGCCGAGATCGAGGTCGGTGGCGGTGAAGCGATAGCGGTCAAGGGCGATGTCGGCGTCGAGGCTGACATCGTCGCCGTGTTCGAAGCCGTCGATGGCGCCTATGGCCGGCTCGACGCCCTGGTCAACAATGCCGGAATCGTCGACGTCAAGGCGCGTGTCGACGAGATGAGCCTGGCGCGGCTGGAGCGCATGATGCGCATCAATGTCATCGGCTCGTTTCTGTGCGCCCGCGAAGCGGTGCGGCGCATGTCGAGCAAGCATGGCGGCCAGGGCGGCGCCATCGTCAACATCTCGTCGGCTGCGTCGCTACACGGCTCGCCAGGCGAATATGTCGACTATGCCGCGTCCAAGGCGGCGATCGACACCTTCACGCTCGGACTGGCGCGCGAAGTCGCGACCGAAGGCGTGCGGGTCAATGCGATACGGCCGGGCATCATCGACACCGAGATCCACGCTTCGGGCGGCCAGCCGGACCGGGTCGAGCGGTTCCGCGACATGCTGCCGATGAAACGAGCCGGCACGGCGGATGAAGTCGCGCATGCCGTTCTCTATCTTTTGTCGGATGAAGCGTCCTACACGACGGGCGCAATCCTGAATGTAAGCGGCGGCC
Source organism: Mesorhizobium sp. M0016 (assembly GCF_040324035.1). NCBI lineage: Bacteria > Pseudomonadati > Pseudomonadota > Alphaproteobacteria > Hyphomicrobiales > Phyllobacteriaceae > Mesorhizobium > Mesorhizobium sp. M0016. The sequence continues at coordinate 70,879 of NZ_JAMYVM010000012.1, forward strand.
GCTGAGCCCCAAGCTAAGGGAAACGAACATGGCTTATGATGTCGTTATCATCGGGTCGGGACCGGGCGGCTATGTCTGTGCCATCAAGGCGGCACAACTCGGGCTCAAGGTCGCGGTGGTCGAGAAGAACGCCACTTTCGGCGGCACCTGCCTGAACATCGGCTGCATCCCATCCAAGGCGCTGCTTTATGCCTCGGAGATGTTCGCCGAGGCCGGCCATTCCTTCGATGCGCTGGGCGTCGAGATACCGGCGCCGAAACTCAATCTGAAGAAGATGATGGCGCACAAGGACGCGACCGTTTCGGCCAACGTCAATGGCGTCGCCTTCCTGTTCAAGAAAAACAAGATCGATAGTTTCCGTGGCACCGGGAAGGTGGTTGCGGCCGGCAAGGTGTTGGTGACGGCTGAGGACGGCAAGGTCGAGGAGATCGAGACGAAAAATATCGTTATTGCCACGGGCTCCGATGTCGCCGGCATTCCCGGTGTCAAGGTCGACATCGACGAGAAGGTGATCGTATCGTCGACCGGCGCGCTATCGCTGGAGAAAGTGCCGGGACATCTGGTGGTGGTCGGCGGTGGGGTCATCGGTCTGGAGCTCGGCTCGGTTTGGGCACGGCTCGGCGCCAAGGTCACCGTGGTCGAATTCCTCGACACCATCCTGGGCGGCATGGACGGCGAGGTCTCCAAGCAGTTCCAGCGCCTGCTTTCCAAGCAGGGTTTCGAGTTCAAGCTCGGCGCCAAGGTGACAGGGGTGACCAAGGCCAAAAAGGGCGCCGCCGTTACCTTCGAGCCGGTCAAGGGTGGTGCGGCCGAGACCATCGAGGCCGACGCGGTGCTGATCTCGACCGGACGCCGGGCCTATTCCGACAGCCTCGGGTTGAAAGAAGCCGGCGTCGAGGTCGACGAGCGCGGCCGGGTCAAGACCGACGGGCATCTCAGGACCAACGTGGCCGGCATCTACGCCATTGGCGACGTCATCGCCGGGCCGATGCTGGCGCACAAGGCCGAGGATGAAGGCGTGGCGGTGGCCGAGACCATTGCCGGCCAGGCCGGCCATGTGAATTACGACGCCATTCCGAGCGTCGTCTACACCAGCCCGGAAATCGCTTCGGTCGGCAAGACAGAGGAAGAGCTGAGGAAGGCCGGCATCGACTACAAAAGCGGCAAATTCCCGTTCACCGCCAACGGCCGGGCGCGCGCCATGCTGCACACGGACGGCTTCGTGAAGATCCTCGCCGACAAAGCCAGCGACCGCGTGCTCGGCGTCCACATTGTCGGCTTCGGCGCCGGCGAGATGATTCATGAGGCGGCGGTGCTGATGGAATTCGGCGGCTCATCCGAAGACCTCGCCCGCACCTGCCACGCGCATCCGACAATGTCGGAAGCGGTGAAGGAAGCAGCGCTGGCGACGTTCTTCAAGCCGATCCATATTTAAGGAAACGCTGGAGGGACGGCACCCCCCCCTCTGGCCTGCCGGCCATCTCCCCCTCAACGGGGGAGATTGGACTTCACCGCCGCGTCGCGAGCCTTCAAGTTTCTCACGTTTCTAACCCGGCGCTGTTCGTGAGACAGCCGATCTCCCCCTTGAGGAGAGATGTCCGGCAGCACAGAGGGGCGGTGAAGAATCGCGACGCTCGCCGACAGGTGCCCCAAACAAAACGGCCCGCTTTTCAGCGGGCCGTTCTTGGGCTGGAAGCAAGATGCCAGATCAGTTGGCCAGATTACGGGCTCGGCGCCGGAGCAGGCGCGGGCGCCGGGGCTGGCGCAGGAGCCGGTGCGGGCGCAGGCGCTGGTGCGGGAGCCGGTTCGGCGGGCTTCATCGGCTCAGCCGGTGCAGGTGCGGGCGCCGGTGTGCTGGCTGCCGGCGGCTCTGCGGGCGCAGGATGTTCGCCGCTTCTGCCGAAAACATAGTACGCGACAATCGCAAGGATGACGACGACCAGCGCAATCAGCCAGCCGCTGCCACCACCCGACCTGGGCGCTGGATCGTTAGGGTTCGCCATAAAAGTGTCCTCCGTGGATGAAAAGCATCAATCAACACCCCTCAACGCGCAACCGTTGAACGGGTTCATACTAGGCCTTCAAATTGACGAACGCAGGAAAATTCTGATTCGCAACCGCTTGTTGGCCTGTATTTCCCCCGCAAAATCAATCACGAACGAGGTAGAACGAGCTTAGCTGGCCTTTTCCGCCAAAAATAGGGCCAACCGCCTCCGCTTTGCGAATCAGTTGCGCACCGCACAGAGCCGGGCTTACGTGATTCGGTATTCAAGACGGGCGCTGCTCAGTCGACGGCGGTGACGGTATAGCCGGCCTTGCGAAAATCCTCGACCAGGCCTTCGGGGCCGGGAAGATGCATGGCGCCGACGGCCATGAAGGCATTGCCCTTGGCCAGGATCGGTGCGGCATGGTCGGCCATGACCTTGTTGCGGCCGGTGATCATCGTCCGGTCGAATTCGGCGTAACCTGCGTCGTCTTCGTCGGGCGAGATCGAACGCAACAGCGGCCAGAAGGTGCCGGTGTCGCCGCGCTGGTAAAGCACGATCATGGTTTCGTTGATGTCGTTTATCTTGTCGCCGAGCTTCAGGGTCTCGACCAGCCCTTTGATGTGGAACGCAATCGGCAGCGAGGCCATGGCGTGCAGCTGGCTGGCAGCGGTCTCCAACCCTTCCACCGGCTTCCCCAAGGCCTTGGCGTCCTGCGCCAGCTTGACGTCCAGAACCGGTGCGCCGCCTGCCTGACGGGCGACCTCACAGACCGGCAGCGCGACCATGGCCGACAGCAGCCACGGCTTCATCTTGGAGACGCTCGCCGGCGGAATGCCGCGCGCATCGAGCCCTTTGTTCACCACCGCCGCATCCTCCGGCGACAACAGCGACGACAACGTCGTGTTGTCGGTGAACATCATCAGCTCGGGTTCCTTGAGCATGGCCTCCATCATCTTCTGCTTGTCGAGCACGTCGGTGGTCTCGATGATGATGGTGCCGGCAGCGTCATAGGCTTTCCTGGCTGCCGGCGGCAGAGTGGTCACGCGCGGGTCGGTCATGTGCATGGTGCCGAACAGGAAGGACGGCTTTTCGCCTGATTTCTCCAACTTCCACAACAGGCCCTTGCCGTTCAGCGTCGCTGCTGCTTCCGTCTCGATCCTGGCATAGGCGGCGGGGTCTTCCTTCTGCAGGGCCGATAGCAGATCGGCGCCGGCGCAGGCCGGGGCTTCGGCATGCGCCTTGCCCATGGCAAGCAGCAACGCGACGAGAAAAGACAGGAAAAACAGGGCGTTGAGCGCGACGAGCAGCTTCAGCGACACAAGGGCCGCGCGGTCGGCGATGGCAAGGGCGCGTTTCATGGTGCGGTTCTAGGACTGAAAAGCGGCGAAACGGTTAACCGGCGTGGGGAAATTGTCCTCGACTTATACAGTGTCACGCGCGGGGATGGGCAGATTCGTAGATCTCGAGCAGCCTTGCCGTGTCGACGCCGGTATAGACCTGCGTCGTCGACAAGCTGGCGTGGCCGAGCAGTTCCTGGATGGTGCGCAGGTCGCCGCCGCGCCCGAGCAGATGGGTGGCGAAGGAATGGCGCAACGCGTGCGGCGTCGCGGTGTCGGGCAGGTTCAGCGCCGAGCGCAGCCTGGCCATGTCGCGCTGGACGATGGCCGGGTTGAGCGGCCCGCCGCGGGCGCCGCGAAACAGCAGGCCCTTGGGATCGAGATGGTAGGGACACAGTTTTCGGTATTCGGCGATTGCCCTGAGCGCCACCGGCAGCACCGGCACCAGCCGTGTCTTGCCACCCTTGCCGGTGACGCGCAGCACGGTGTCGGCTTCCGATGCCAGGTCGGCGGCGCTGAGGCCCAGCGCTTCGGAAATGCGCAGGCCCGATCCATAAAGCAGCGTCAGCACGGCGGCGTTGCGGGCGGCGATCCAGGGCTCTTCAGCCAGCTGGCCTTCCACCGACACGACATGTTTGGCATCGCTGGCGGTCAGCGGCTTGGGCAGCGATTTCGGCTGGCGCGGCGCGCGCAACGCAGCGGCACCGGCGGCATTGGCGAGACCGCGCCGTTCGAGGAAGCGCAGCAGCGAGCGGATGCCGGCGAGGCCGCGTCCGAGCGTGCGGGCGCCGGCGCCGGCGTTGCGCCGCGCGGCAAGAAAGCCGCGCAGATCGGCCGGGCGCAGAGTGGCGATGTCGGAAAGACCAGGCGAGCCGCCGCAATGCCCTGTGAGGAAATGCAGGAACTGGCGCGTGTCGCGCTCATAGGCTTCGACGGTCGCCGGCGCCAGCCGGCGCTCGCGCGCCAGCATCTTCAGCCAGCTTTCGCGCGCTGCCTGGAGGTCGGGTTTTGCCGGGATGAGAAATTCCTGCATGCCGCCATTGTCAGGCAGCCGGGTTAGGAAGCGGTGAAGAACCTGTCATTGAAATGGCCACGGGCGATCATTGAAATGACGCCGGTAGGGCGTTAGAGCAGGGCAAAGGATATCAGCCATGTCGAAGCCCCAGAACCCCGTGCAAATGGCCGTGATCGGCGCCGCCCACGGCATCAAGGGCGAATTGCGGGTGAAGACTTTCACTGGCGAGCCGATGGCGCTGGCCGATTATGGGCCGCTCTATGCCAAGGACGGCCGCGCCTTCCAGATCATCGACATCAGGCCCGCCAACACCGTCGTGGTGGTGCGCTTCAAGGGCATTGCCGACCGCAACGCCGCCGAGGCGCTGGCCGGAACCGAGCTGTTCGTCGACCGCTCGATGCTGCCCGACGATGGCGAGGAGGACGAATTCTACCACGCCGATCTCGTCGGACTTGAAGTCCGCGACGATAAGGACGCGGTCATCGGCAAGGTGGTGGCGGTGCACAATTTCGGCGGCGGCGACATTCTCGATGTCACGCTTGGCGGGCGCAAAGGCGTGCTGATCCCGTTCACGCAGGCCGCCGTGCCGCAGGTGGTGGTTGCCGAAGGTTTTGTCCGTGTCGATCCGGCGGCGGCCGGGCTGGTCGAGGACGAGGATGGCGAGGCGCCGCGCGAAGAAGACTTCGACGCGAAGGGCCGACCGCGCGGGCCGCGCGAAGCCGGAGGCAACCGGTGACGTTCAAGGCGTCGGTGCTGACGCTCTATCCCGAGATGTTTCCGGGCGGGCTAGGCCTGTCGCTGGCCGGACGGGCGCTCGAAGTCGGGACATGGTCGCTGGAAGCTATCCAGATCCGCACCTTCGCCAGCGATCGCCATCACACCGTCGACGACACGCCGGCCGGCGGTGGCGCCGGCATGGTGATGCGCGCCGATGTGCTGGCCAAGGCGATCGACCACACGTCGCCGGCGGGCGATCCGCGGCCGCGTTTGCTGATGAGCCCGCGTGGAAAGCCGCTGACGCAGGCGCGCGTGCGCGAACTGGCTGGCGGGCCAGGCGCCGTCATCGTTTGCGGCCGGTTCGAGGGCGTCGACCAGCGGCTGATCGAGGCGCGTGGACTGGAAGAGGTCTCCATCGGCGATTTCATCCTGTCGGGCGGCGAGCCGGCGGCGCTTGTGCTGCTCGACGCCGTTGTGCGGCTGTTGCCCGGCGTCATGGGCAATGCGGTGTCGGGCGAGGAAGAAAGTTTCGAGAACGGCCTGCTCGAACACCCGCATTACACGCGGCCACAGGAGTTCGAGGGCAGGCCGATCCCCGACGTGCTGGTCTCCGGCAACCACAAGAAGATCGCCGCCTGGCGGCGTGCGGAGTCCGAGAAGCTGACCAGGGAGCGCCGGCCGGATTTGCTCGCCGCTCAGCCCTTGGCAAAATAGTAGACGGCGAGAAACAGGCCGACGGCGATGACGAAGCCGCGTACTGCGTTTTGCGGCACGCGCTTGGCGATCCATACGCCGGCATAGCCGCCGAGCGCGCCGCCGGGGATCATGATGATTGCCTGAGGCCAGGCAACAACGCCGCCGGAAACGAAGACCAGTATGGCAACGGCGGCGATGACCACGGCCAGCATGTTCTTCAGCGCGTTCAGCCGGTGATAGTCGCCGGCTTGCGTCAGGCCGAGCGTCGCCAGCATCATCACGCCCATGCCGGCGCCGAAGAAGCCGCCATAGATGGCGGTGGCGAACTGTGCCAGCGAACCGGCCAGCGAGCCGACCGTGGCTTCATGCCCAGGCTTCGGCGCCGGTTTCAGCCACGGCCCGGCGGCGAACAAGGCGGTTGCGGCCAGCAGCAGCCACGGCACCAAGGCGCGGAACGACGGGTTGGAGAGCGCCAGCAGGATGAGCGCACCGGCCAGCGCACCCAAAGCCGAGATCAGACAGAGCAGCAGCGCGCCGCGCCAGAAATGCTTGATGTCGGTCCAGTAAGCCAGCGTCGAGGTGATGTAGCCGGGAAACTGCGTCACCGAAGAGGTGGCGTTGGCGACGATCGGCGGCAGGCCGGCCAGCGTCATGGCGCCGAAGGTGATGAAGGTGCCGCCGCCGGCAACGGCGTTGACGGCGCCTGACAGAAAACCCGCGAGGAAGAGCAGGACTGCGTCGAAAACAGACATTGTGAGGCCGCCGGACAAGAGTGCTGCCCCCGGATTAGGAAGCTTGAAGGGTCGGCGCAACCCCGCACTGGACGATTGCGTGGTGGCATGCGACCAAAAAAGACAGGGCCAAGGCGTGACAAAGCCTCGAAATAGCTGTATGTGCCCGCCCGTACTGGCGAGAAAAATCTCCCGGACCCGTCAACAATGACGGTGTAGTCGCCCCTGCCCAATGTTTCGAAGACAAGATGTCTCTGGACAAAAGGCATAGCCGAGCGGTCATAGGAACTGCAAGGCGAGTGTCGGACGCTCTGACTGTCGGAAGAACAAGAAGTGGATTACTGACATGGATATCATCCGTCAGCTCGAGGCCGAACAGGCCGCCAAGATCGAAGCCAAGCGCAAGCTTCCCGAATTCCAGCCCGGCGACACCGTGCGCGTCCAGGTCCGCGTGACCGAAGGCACCCGCACCCGCGTCCAGGCCTATGAGGGCGTCGTCATCGCCCGCGCCGGCGCCGGCTTCCAGGAAAATTTCACCGTCCGCAAGATCTCCTACGGCGAAGGCGTCGAGCGCGTGTTCCCGGTCTATTCGCCGATGGTCGAGGGCGTCGAGATCGTGCGCCGCGGCAAGGTGCGCCGCGCCAAGCTCTATTATTTGCGCGACCGTCGCGGCAAATCGGCCCGTATTTCGGAAAATACCGGCGTGCGCGCCCGCAAGCTGAACGATGAGGAGCGCGACGCGCTGAACGCCGAAAAGGCCCGCATCGAAGCTGAGAAGGTTGCCGCTGCCCAGGCGCTGGCCACCGAGACGGCCGCCAAGGAAGCTGCCGAGAAGAAGGCCGCCGACGAAGCCGCCAAGGCCGCCGACGAGGCTGCAAAGGCGGCGGAAGCGACCCCGGCCGAATAAACCTGGTCCAAGGATTTTGAAAAGGCGGCTTCGGCCGCCTTTTTTCGTTTCACCAGACTGTGAACGATTGCCGGCCGAGAGTTTGGCCACGGCTGTTGATCCGAATTAAATTGTACACTAAATAATCGTTACAAACCAAATGGAGAACTGACATGGCACTCTACACCACACAGGCTCGCGTCACCGGCGGCCGCGCCGGCCACGGCGAGACCAGCGACGGCCTGCTGAAGGTCGACCTCGCTTTGCCGAAGGAGCTCGGCGGACAGGGTGGCGCCACCAATCCCGAGCAGCTGTTCGCGGTCGGCTATGCCGCCTGCTTCGAAAGCGCCATCCGCTTCGTCGCGCGCAAGCAGAAGCTGCCGCTGCAGGATGCGGCGGTGAGCGCCACCGTCAGCCTGCTTCCCAATGGTGAAGGCTTCAAACTTGGTGTCGCACTCGCCGCGGAGACGAAAGGCCTTGATCAGGCGGTGGCGGAAGCGCTTGTATCGGCCGCGCATCAGATTTGCCCCTATTCCAATGCGATCAAAGGCAATGTCGAGGTGGCGCTTTCGACCGTGGCGCTTCCGGCAAAGGCAGCATGACGACGAAGACCGAAACCAGGGCCAGCGAAGTCCCGGCGGACACCGCCGGGAGGATCGCCGTTCCGCGCCTCGACCAGCAGCTCTGCTTCGCGCTCTATTCGGCGAGCGGGCTGATGACCAAGCTCTATCGGCCGCTGCTTGACCCGCTCGGCCTGACCTATCCGCAATATTTGGCGATGCTGGCGCTGTGGCAGCATGCGCCGAGCACGGTCGGCGGACTCGGCGAGGCGCTGGGGCTGGATTCGGCGACATTGACGCCTCTGCTCAAGCGGATGGAAGCGGCTGGTCTCGTCACTCGCCGTCGCGATCCGGCCGACGAGCGCCGCGTGCTGGTCGAACCGACTGCCAAGGGCCAGGCGCTGCGCGCCCGCATCAAGGACGTATCCGCAGGCCTTGCCTGCGCCATGCCGCTGGAAGTCGAGGAGCTGAAGTCGCTGCACCGGACCTTGACCGGATTTGTCGCCAAGCTGCGTGAGGCTACGTCACCATCCTGATCCGTCATCTGACGGGTTCCCGTGTCCAGGAGGGGCCTGGTTTGCCGGCGGCGCAATCACGGAATAAATTCCGACCACGGGGCGTTCTAAAACCGCGTTGGTTGAAGGCATTGGAATCCGCTTTCACCGGACGCTGAGCACCGGACCGGCTTGCAAGCCGTCTGCGGACGGCTAAAGTCGCGCCTGGATTTTCATGCGAGCCCGGCTGCAAGCGGGCTTCTCATCCTGGAGCGTGTCATGACCAAATCGAAGCTGCTGCTGGCCGCCCTCGCGGCCTGTTTCCTCGCGCCCGTCGCTGCATGGGCGGCCGATGCGCTGCCCGATCTCGGCGGCAAGAAGGTCGTGGTGGTGACGGAAAACGCCTATCCGCCGCTGCAGTTCATCGACGCCAAGACCGGCAAGCAGATCGGCTGGGAATATGACGCGATGGACGAAATCGCCAAGCGGCTGAACTTCAAGGTGGAGTACCAGAACACCTCCTGGGACGCGATGATCCAGGCGGTTTCCGACAACCAGTACAACATTGGCATGACCGGCATCACCATCAAGGACGACCGAAAGGAGAAGGTCGATTTCTCCGACCCCTATATGCGTTCGGAGCAGTTCATGCTGGTGCGCGCCGATGAAAGCCGCTTCACCGACGCCAAGACCTTCGCCGCCTTCAAGGACGGGTTGATCGGCGCGCAGGCCGGAACGACGCCGTTCTACACCGCCGTCTACAGCGTGCTCGACGGCAATGAGCAGAACCCGCGCATCAAGCAGTTCGAGACCTTCGGCGCTTCGGTGCAGGCACTGAAATCCGGCGACGTCGATGTCGTCCTGACCGACGGCACCGCCGGCAAAGGCTATGTCGATGCCTCCGGCGGCAAGCTCAAGCTGATCGGCGGCCCGCTCGGCACCGAGGATTTTGGCTTCATCTTCCCGAAGGGCTCGGACCTGGTGAAGCCGGTCAACGCGGCGATCGCGGCGCTGAAGGCCGACGGCACGATCGAGGCGCTGAACAAGAAGTGGTTTCTCGACTACAAGATGGGGCAATAGGCCGTCTTGGCGCGACGGCCGCTGACCCCCCTTGCGGGGGAGATGCCCGGCAGGGCAGAGGGGGGTGTGAAGGATCGCCTCCCTTTTGTTTTGAGCTTTTCCAAAGAGGCCAAAGGTTGTGACTGTAACCGTTTGACAGGTTGGAGGGACAGCACCCCCCTCTGTCCTGCCGGACATCTCCCCCGCAAGGGGGGAGATCGGCAGATCTTGCGAGCGCAGCTGTTCACCAGCGTTGGGCATTGATGCTCGCCTCAACCCCAAAATCCGATTTCCCCTGGTGGCTTGCCGCTGCGATCGCGCTCGCCATCGTGGCTGCGCTCTGCATTGCCGCCAGCGATCTCTACGCCCAGGTTTTTGCCACCGTCGCCAAAGGCATCGGCATCACCATTCTTGTCACCGTGGTCGCCTTCGCGCTGGCTTCCGCCACCGGGCTCGGCATTGCGCTGATGGGGCTGTCGGGGTCGCGTTGGCTCAAGCAGATCGCTCGTTTCTATGTCGAGATCATCCGCGGCGTGCCGATCCTGGTGCTGTTGTTCTGGATCGCCTTCGCCGGCGCGCCGGCCTTCGTGGCTGCGTGGAATGCGCTGACCGCGCCGCTGCAAAACGCCGGCTATCTCGGCGAGCTTTTGGTGCGCGACGTGTCGCTGTTGTGGCGTGCAATCATGGCGCTGACCATCGGTTATTCCGCCTTCATCTCCGAGGTCTTCCGCGCGGGCATCCAGTCGGTCGAGAAAGGCCAGATCGAGGCTGCCAAGGCGCTCGGGCTGACGCGCACGCAGCGCTTCCGGCTGATCGTGTTCCCACAGGCGATCCGCACCATCCTGCCGCCGCTCGGCAATGACTTCGTCGCCATGGTCAAGGATTCCTCGCTGGTCTCGGTGCTCGGCGTCGCCGACATCACGCAGATGGGCAAGATCTACGCCGCCGGCTCGTTCCGCTTCTTCGAGACCTATTCGATCGTCGCCTATATCTATCTCATCCTCACTGTCAGCCTGTCGTTGGCACTGCGGGGGCTGGAGCAACGACTGCGGCGGGCGCAGCAGGAATAGAAGTCCGACGCGGGCACGGCTACGATCGCGGAGGACAGGATTCCGGAGGATGCAGGCGATGACGATCGACAAGGCCAATGCGGCGCTGGGCACCGTCTATTCGGCCGACACGCCGGAAGGGCTGGCCAAGGCCTATGCGGACTGGGCCGCGACCTATGACAGCGAAACCGCTTCGCTAGGCTATCTGCTGCCGTTCCTGATCACCGCCTGGGTGGCGCGCCATGTGCAGGTGGGCGAAGGACCGCTGCTCGACGCCGGCTGCGGCACCGGCCTGTCGGGCCCGTCATTGAAGGCGCTGGGTTATCACGACATTGCCGGGCTCGACCTCTCCGACGACATGCTGAAGATCGCCGGCAGCCGCAATGCCTATGGCGATCTGAAGCAGGCAATGCTCGGCGGGCCGCTGCCCTGGCCAGACGGGCATTTCCGCGCCTTCTTCTCGACTGGCGTGTTCACCATCAGCCATGCGCCGGCGTCCGGCCTGCACGAGCTTGTCCGCATCACCAGAAAAGGCGGCCACGCCATCTTCACCGTGCGCGACCAGGTTTTCGAAAGCGGCGGCTTCCAGGACGTGTTCGATGAGTTGGAACGGGCCGGGAAATGGCAGCCGGTCGAGCAAAGCCCATGGTTCCGCTGCTATGCGATCGCCGAGCCGGATGCGTTGGTAAAGACTTTTGTGTTCGAGGTGCTTTGAGCGCCGCCCTCTTCGCCTTCTCTCACAAGGGGAGAAGCGAAAACACGCCGCAATTGCCGAAAACCGAAAACATTGGTATGAGCCACGCCATGGAAGAGCTTTTTGGCGATCCGGCCTATAAGGGTTTCGTGCTGCAGGACCGAAAACGCCTGCCGTCGCGTTTCTCTTCGCGCATTTCCGGCGCGCTCACCAGCCGACTTAGCTAAGCCGCTTTCGCCGGGCCGAAGGCTTCGGCGCGTCTGCCCTTCCCCTTTTTGCAAATCGACGGACTTACGCACATGAGCGCACCGCGCACCCTCTACGACAAGATTTTCGACGACCATGTCGTCGACCGCCAGGATGATGGCACCTGCCTGCTCTACATCGATCGCCATCTCGTTCACGAAGTGACCAGCCCGCAGGCCTTCGAAGGCCTGCGCATGACCGGCAGAAAAGTCCGGCATCCGGAAAAGACGCTAGCCGTGGTCGATCACAATGTCTCAACCTCGCCCGAGCGCAAGTTCGGCATCAAGAACGAGGAAAGCCGCATCCAGGTCGAGGCCTTGGCCAAGAACGCTAGGGATTTCGGCGTCGAATATTACTCCGAAAACGATATCCGCCAGGGCATCGTCCACATCATCGGGCCGGAGCAGGGCTTCACGCTGCCCGGCATGACCATCGTCTGCGGCGACAGCCACACCTCGACGCATGGCGCCTTCGGCGCATTGGCACATGGCATCGGCACCTCCGAGGTCGAGCATGTGCTGGCGACCCAGACGCTGATCCAGCGCAAGGCCAAGAACATGCTGGTGCGTGTCGATGGCCAGTTACCGGAAGGCGTCACCGCCAAGGACATTATCCTCGCCATCATCGGCGAGATCGGCACCGCCGGCGGCACCGGCTATGTCATCGAATATGCCGGTGAGGCGATCCGCGCGCTGTCGATGGAAGGCCGCATGACGATCTGCAACATGTCGATCGAGGGCGGCGCGCGCGCCGGCCTGATCGCGGCCGACGAAACCACCTTCGCCTATGTCAAGGGCAAGCCGCGCGCGCCGAAGGGCGCGTCGTGGGACGCCGCGCTCGAATACTGGAAGACGCTGCAGTCCGACGAGGGCGCGCATTTCGACAAGGTGATCGTGCTCGACGCGGCCAAGCTGCCGCCGATCGTCTCCTGGGGTTCCTCGCCCGAGGACGTCGTTTCGGTGCAGGGCGTCGTTCCCAATCCGGAAGAGATCACGGACGAGAACAAGCGGACGTCAAAGATCCGCGCGCTCGACTACATGGGACTGACGCCGGGCACGAAGATCACCGACATCACGCTCGACCGCGTCTTCATCGGCTCCTGCACCAATGGCCGCATCGAGGATCTGCGTGCGGTGGCCAAGGTGGTCGAAGGCAAGACGGTGAGTGCGCATGTCGATGCGATGATCGTGCCGGGCTCCGGTCTGGTCAAGGAACAGGCGGAGGCCGAGGGTCTCGACAAGATCTTCATTGCCGCCGGTTTCGACTGGCGCGAGCCGGGCTGCTCGATGTGCCTGGCCATGAACGACGACCGGCTGAAGCCGCATGAGCGCTGCGCCTCGACCTCGAACCGCAATTTCGAAGGCCGGCAGGGCTTCAAGGGCCGCACCCATCTGGTATCGCCGGCGATGGCGGCAGCGGCGGCGATCGCCGGCCATTTCGTCGACATCCGCGACTGGAAATAGCGCAGACTGGTTCAAGCCTGATCTGAGCGTATGCAAAACCCCGAACGGCAAAACCGTTCGGGGTTTTGTTTAAAGCGCGCCGCTCTAAGACCCTTGGGGTATATGCCCTAGCCGGCACGCCGGATGATTTCATGAAATTCCTCCCGGCTGCCGGGTTCGTCGGCCGCGACCACCAGCGCCAGTTCGCGCTCGTCGAAGATCTTGAACCACTCGTCCCATTCGACCAGCTCGTAGCCGCCTGCGTTGACCGGGCGTTCAGGCTGATCCTGGTCCTGATAGGCGTGCTGGCCGAAGACGAGCCTCAGCAACGGCTGCGTTCCGGTTTCGGGCGATACATCGACGATCGCCGGAAATCCGGCGCGCCCTGCGGCCCATGAGCGAATTGCTTCGTGGTCGGTCAGCGTGATCGTGTCGGCCATGAATAACTTCTCCTTGATTGCTGTCACGAAACGCCTGCCTCAGGTCCCGGTTCCGTGCAGCAGCTTCATCAGTGGCGACTTGCATATTCGTCCCGGCTTAACCGCTTGTTGGGGCTTGCGCTCTAAGGTCTTCCCTGACGTCAAGCGGGGAAGTCACCGTCCTTTGGACACCGGCCTGTTCATAGCGCTGCTCAATCCGACGATCGCGCTGGCGCTCGGCGCGGCGTTCCTCGTGCTATGGTTCTATCAGCGCCACCGGCCCTATCTGGCTGTGCTCGGCACGAGCTATTGCGTGTCCGCGCCCGGCTTCCTGCTGCAGTATTTCACGCTGCCCGGCGGCATGGTGCTGACCAAGCTGGTCTCCAACCTCTGCTTCACGCTTGCCGCCTGTTGCCTCGTCGGTGCGATCATCTCACGCTACGGCAGGCGCGTGCCCTATATCGCGATCGGCATTCTGGCGGGTGGCGGGATGGTGGCATTCTGCTGGTTCCTGTTCGTCCAGCCGGACTTGACTTGGCGCATCCTGTCGATCAATTTCGGCTTTGGCGGCCTCAGCCTGCTGGTCGCCGCCGAGCTGCGCGCCGTGCGCAAGAACGGCCCGACGGAAAAAATCCTGTTCGTACTGTCGCTGCTGTCCGGGCTGAACTTTATCGGCCGCACGCTGCTCGTCGTCATCTCGCACGGGCCGTTCACCAGCTATGACGGGTTTTATGGCTCGTCCTACTGGACGACGGCGCTTTTGTCGCACGCGCTGCTGTCGTTGCTGATCGCGCTCTGCCTGTTCTCGGCAGCTGCGCTCGACGTGATGAAGGCGCTGAAGACCGAGACGCACACCGATCCCCTGTCTGGCCTGCTCAACCGCAGGGGTTTCGAGGAGCGCGCCTTGCTGGTGCTGCAACACTGCGCCGCCGCCAAGGTGCCGGTCGCGCTGGTGCTGGCCGATCTCGATCACTTCAAGGCGCTCAACGACAAATACGGACATGCCGCGGGCGACCAGGTGATCGCCGACTTCGCCGCCAAGCTTCGCGCGGCCGCCGGCACGCGTGCGGTTGCCGGCCGCATCGGCGGCGAGGAGTTCGCTGTGCTTCTGTCGCTGAGCGATCTTGCCACGGCGCGGCTGTTTGCCGAAGCCGTGCGCACGCACTATTCGGCCGGCAGTGTCGACGGGTTGCCGCCGGGCACCAGGGTGACCGCGAGCTTCGGCGTCGCGGTGCGCACCGGCGACGAAGGGCTGGAGCCGCTGAGGCGGCGCGCCGACGAAGCGCTCTACAAGGCCAAGAAGAACGGCCGCGACAGCGTGCGGCTTTCCTATGAGCGGGCCGAAACGGTGTTCATCCCGGATACAGGCAGCGTCGGTTAGCGTCTCGCTTAAACGGCCTCTCGGCCGTGCCGGATCATCAGCGGCAAGGGCTGAGGTTGGGCATTTCGCCGTCGGAGAGGCCGTACATATAGGAGCGGCCCTTCACGAACACCGGCGGCTGGTAGCAGCCACGCCTGGAGATGTGATCCGCCTCGTCTTCATAAAGGACTTCCGGTCCCGCTTCCGGCTGCCCGGCGCTGGTGTAGTCGGACAATTTCTTGGCCAGCCTGCCTTGGCCGACAATGATGCGCTTGTAGCCGGCGGCGCTGTCGATGACGAGATTGCCCAGGGAATCGGCATAGACGCGGTCATGATGGCGCGACCAGGCCATTGCCGGGGCGGCGAAGCCGAGACTGGCTGTCGCCAGCACAAGCGCCGCAAGGCGCGCTCTTCCTGAATTCGAAAGCATGGTGTCCTCTCTGCTGTGGACCCGATCGAATCGGAAATTAACCTTTTCTTAACCTTTGTTAAGAGGGCAGGCGCATCCGGCGGCGATCTCTCGCCAAACATGGTTAATATCCGACGGGATGGAAAACCCGGGCGTCATCATTCGGCCATGCTTGCCCGCACCATCGGCCGCGACGCACACAACTACGCTGACGTTGGGTGAGCTTGATCTTGGTGGAACATCGCGGCTAGTTAGCCGCGCAGGAGGACAGCATATGGCGTTACGCCGGACGTTTCGGGTGACGCTGTTGTCGATCCCCTTGCTGACTGCCGCAGCCTGCGTGCCGCAGAACGGCGCGCCGACGGCGGTGAATACCGTACCACCCACTGTCGCGCCCGCGCCGGCTCAGCAGTCCGCCGCACCTGTGGCGCCCCCGGCTTCCGCAACGGCTCCGACAGCACCTGCCGCACCTTCAGCCAAGATCGTCACCGATCTTACCGCGCCGCGGTCTGCTGTCGGCACGGCAACTTACAGATGCGGCAATGGCGGCATGATCACCATCCAGAACCTCGGCACGGCGTTGCGTGTTGTCAGGCCCGATGGCACGACCGAGGAGTTTGCCGCATCACCCGCCAACCAGTCCAGCCGCTACCAGGAAGCCGCGTCGCATGACGCAATCGTGATCGACGCGCGCGAGGCGCTGGTGATGAAGAGGGGCTCGACACCACAGACCTGCAAACGATAGCCTGGCGTCGATTGCAAAGGAAATGCCGCACTGCAGCGAACGGTGCGCCGGCTTTCGACGGTGGCCAAATCGATTGAAGCGAAACAGCAGCCTTTTGTCAGACTAAATGACGTTTTCAAAACGATTTTCCGGCTTTGACGCGGTGCAAAAAGAGCATTAGAAACCGGCTGTCTGAAGTCATATATCGAGGCGGTAAGTGCCGCTTTCCACCGCGGCTCCGGACATCGAACTGGGGCAGCCATGAGCAAATCACCAGCCACCCGAACCGCCAGACGTGAACGGCCGCTCTCGCCGCACCTGACGATTTACCGCCCACCGATCACCATGACGATGTCGATCATTCACCGCATCACTGGCGGGGCGCTGTATTTCGGCACGCTGCTGGTCGCCGCGTGGCTGATGGCGGCGGCGAGTTCGCAAGGCGCTTTCGATTGGATCAACTGGGCCTTCGGCACCTGGCTCGGCCGGCTCATCCTGTTCGGCTACACCTGGGCGCTGATGCACCACATGCTGGGCGGCGTGCGCCATCTCGTCTGGGACACCGGCGCCGGGCTGGAGAAACACACGGCATCGAAGATCGCCTGGGCGACGCTCGCCGGTTCCATCCTGCTCACGCTGCTGATCTGGGTCGCCGGCTACATGGCGCGGGGAACCTTGTGATGAGCGGCACGAACAACAACGATATGCGCACGCCGCTGGCCAAGGTCCGCGGTCTGGGCTCGGCCCGCGAAGGCACCGGGCATTTCTGGCGACAGCGGCTGACGGCCATTGCCAACATCCCGCTGATACTGTTCTTCGTCGGGTTCCTGATCGCGCTCAATGGCGCCGGCTTCGCCGAGGTGCGGGCGGCGCTCGCCAGTCCGTTCGTGGCGCTGGTGTTGGCGCTGGTGCTCGTTTCCGGTCTCACCCATATGCGTGTCGGCATGCAGGTCATTATCGAGGATTACGTGCATGCCGAAGGCATGAAGCTGGCGCTGATCGCACTCAGCACGTTTTTCACCATCGCGGTCGGCGTCGCCTCGATCTTCGCCCTGCTCAAACTGGCATTCGGAGGCTGATTTGGCCAAGGACGCGAAATCGGCCACCGGCTATACCTTTGTCGACCACAAGTTCGACGTGGTGGTCGTCGGCGCCGGCGGCGCCGGCCTGCGCGCCACGCTCGGCATGGCCGAGCAGGGCCTGCGCACGGCCTGCATCACCAAAGTGTTCCCGACCCGCTCGCACACGGTGGCGGCACAAGGCGGCATTGCCGCGTCGCTGTCCAACATGGGTCCGGACTCCTGGCAGTGGCACATGTACGACACCGTCAAGGGTTCGGACTGGCTGGGCGACGTCGACGCCATGGAATATCTGGTGCGCGAGGCACCGGCGGCGGTCTACGAGCTCGAGCATTACGGCGTGCCGTTCTCGCGCACCGAAGAGGGCAAGATCTACCAGCGGCCGTTCGGCGGACACATGATGAATTATGGCGACGGCCCGCCGGTGCAGCGCACCTGTGCTGCCGCCGACCGCACCGGTCACGCCATCCTGCACACGCTCTACGGCCAGTCGCTGAAGAACAATGCACAGTTCTTCATCGAGTATTTTGCGCTCGACCTGATCATGGAACCGGACGGCACCTGCACCGGCGTCGTCGCCTGGAACCTCGACGACGGCACTATCCATCGCTTCTCCGCCAAGATGGTGGTGCTGGCGACCGGCGGATATGGCCGCGCCTATTTCTCGGCGACGTCGGCGCACACCTGTACAGGCGACGGCGGCGGCATGGCGGCACGGGCCGGCTTCCCGTTGCAGGATATGGAGTTCGTGCAGTTTCATCCGACCGGCATCTACGGCGCCGGCTGCCTGATCACCGAAGGCGCGCGCGGCGAGGGCGGCTATCTCGTCAATTCCGAGGGCGAGCGCTTCATGGAGCGCTACGCGCCGTCGGCCAAGGACCTGGCCTCGCGCGACGTCGTCTCGCGTTGCATGACGCTGGAGATCCGCGAAGGCCGCGGGGTCGGCAAGAACAAGGACCATATCTTCCTGCATCTCGACCATCTCGATCCGGCCGTGCTGCATGAGCGGCTGCCGGGCATTTCGGAATCGGCCAGGATTTTCGCCGGCGTCGACCTGACCAAGGAGCCGATCCCCGTGCTGCCGACGGTGCACTACAATATGGGCGGCGTGCCGACCAATTACTGGGGCGAGGTGCTGAACCCGACTGTCGAGAATCCTGACCGGGTGTCACCCGGGCTGATGGCGGTCGGCGAGGCCGGCTGTGCCTCCGTGCACGGCGCCAACCGGCTGGGCTCGAACTCGCTGATCGATCTGGTGGTGTTCGGCCGCGCCGCCGCAATCCGCGCCGGCCAGGTCATCGACCGCAATTCGGCGATCCCTTCGCCCAACGAAGCCTCGGTCGAAAACATCATGGACCGCTTCGACCGGCTGCGCCACGCCAATGGCTCGACGCCAACCGCCGTTCTGCGTGAGAAAATGCAGAAGGCGATGCAGGAAGACGCCGCCGTGTTCCGCACACAGGAGTCGCTCGAAAACGGCTGCAAGCGCATTTCACAGATATGGACCGAGCTCAAGGACCTGAAAGTCTCCGACCGCTCGATGATCTGGAATTCCGACCTGGTCGAGACGCTGGAGCTGGAAAATCTGATGGCCAACGCCATCACCACGGTCTACGGCGCCGAGGCGCGCAAGGAGAGCCGCGGCGCGCATGCGCGCGAAGATTTTTCGGCCCGAGACGACATTATCTGGCGCAAGCATACGCTGGCCCGGCTAAGCGAGGACGGCCAGGTGAGCCTCAGCTATCGTCCCGTGCACACCGAGCCGCTGGTGGCGGAAAAGGACGGCGGCATCAGTCTTGCCAAGATCGCGCCGAAGGCCAGGGTATACTGACCATGGTGCCGAAGCCCGTCATCCGAAAGGATCTGAGGTAATGGTCGAACTCACGCTTCCCAAGAACTCCAAGGTGCAGCCGGGCAAGACCTGGCCGAAGCCGGAGGGCGCCACCAACCTGCGGGAATACCGCATCTACCGCTGGTCGCCCGACGATGACGAGAACCCGCGCATCGACACCTATTTCGTCGACATGGACGATTGCGGGCCGATGGTGCTCGACGCGCTGCTCTGGATCAAGAACAAGATCGATCCGACGCTTGCCTTGCGCCGCTCATGCCGCGAAGGCATTTGCGGCTCCTGCGCCATGAACATCGATGGCTCCAACACGCTGGCCTGCACCAAGGGCTGCGACGACATTTCCGGCGCCGTCAAGGTCTACCCGCTGCCGCATATGCAGGTGGTCAAGGATCTGGTGCCCG
Organism: Mesorhizobium sp. M0016; assembly: GCF_040324035.1. Lineage (NCBI taxonomy): Bacteria > Pseudomonadati > Pseudomonadota > Alphaproteobacteria > Hyphomicrobiales > Phyllobacteriaceae > Mesorhizobium > Mesorhizobium sp. M0016. Next base: position 90,037 of record NZ_JAMYVM010000012.1, read on the forward strand.
ACCTCACCAATTTCTACGCCCAGCACGCCTCGATCCAGCCATGGCTGAAGACAGTGTCGCCAGAGCCAGCCAAGGAATGGCTGCAGAGCCATGAGGACCGCGAAAAGCTCGACGGGCTCTACGAGTGCATCCTGTGCGCCTGCTGCTCGACCTCGTGCCCGAGCTATTGGTGGAACGGCGACCGCTATCTCGGCCCGGCGACGCTGCTGCAGGCCTATCGCTGGCTGATCGACAGCCGCGACGAAGCCACGGGCGAACGGCTCGACGATCTCGAAGACCCATTCCGGCTCTACCGCTGCCACACCATCATGAACTGCGCCCAGACCTGCCCGAAGGGGCTCAACCCGGCCAAGGCGATTGCCGAAATCAAAAAGATGATGGTGGAGCGGCGGGTTTAGTTGAGACGAGTTCGCTCGCGGCAATCTCGTACGCGGCGATCCTTCGCGCCCCCCTCTGTCCTGCCGGACATCTCCCCCACGGGTGGGGAGATTGGCCGTCATCGCGGCTTTCGCCAATCTCCAAGGTTGAAGGATGGCGCGCTGTCGGCGAAGCTGCCGATCTCCCCCCGCGTGGGGAGATATCCGGTAGGACAGAGAGGGGGGCGCTGTCTCGCCGGCGCTAGAAAGGATACTCAACCCAATGAGCGAAGAGCTTCCAATCCTTAATTCGGTCGAAGCCCGTGTGCTCGGCTGCCTGATCGAGAAGAAGGAGCTGACGCCGGATGTCTATCCGCTGACGCTGAATGCAGCACTTGTAGCCGCCAACCAGAAGACGGCGCGCGAGCCTGTGATGGCGCTCGAGCCGACAGAGGTGCATCGGACGCTGAAGCTGCTCGAGCAGAAGGGGCTGGTGCGTCAGATGTTCGGCTCGCGCGTCGAGCGCTATGAGCATCAGATGGCGCAGCGCTTCTCGCTGACGAGGCCGCAGACTGCGGTGATCGGCCTGCTTTTGCTGCGCGGGCCGCAGACGGCGCATGAGTTGCTGGCGCGAACTGAGCGCATGGCGCGGTTTTCGTCGATCGAAGACCTGCGCGCTGAACTCGACATGCTGATCGGCCGCCGACCGCCGCTCGTCCAGGAAATACCGCGCGGGCCGGGGCAGCGCGAGGACCGTTTTGTGCATCTGCTCGCCGGCCCCGTGGACGTTGCTGCCCTCTCTGCACAACGGAGTTCGCCGGTCCTGCCGGCCTCTGACCTGGAAGCAAGGATTGAATCGCTGGAGCAGGAAGTCGCAGCGCTTCGCGCCCGGCTTGATGCGCTGGGGGCTTAACTATCACCGGAGCGTTGGCGCGACGGATCGCTGGCCTCTGAAAATGCAAACGCCGGCGTTAAGCCGGCGTTTCTCACTTCGAATCCCTTCGTTTCACCCCAGCTTCGCGTCGAGCGATACTTTGATGGCGCCGAGTGCCTTCGAAACCGGGCACTCCGCCTTGGCCTTCTCGGCCAGTTCCTTGAACTTCGCCGCGTCAATGCCCGGCACCTTGCCGATCAGGGTGATGGCGCTGCCGGTGATGCCGGTGCCGGGCACCAGCGTCACCACCGCCTTGGCGTCGAGCTCGGTGGCGGGCGTGCCGTTCTCGGCCAGGAAATGCGACAGCTGCATGGCGTAGCAGCCGGCGTGTGCCGCAGCGATCAACTCTTCGGGATTGGTGCCGGATTTGCCGCTCTCGTCCTCGAAGCGAGCCTTGAACGAATAGGGCGTGCCCTTCAAGGTGCCGCTCTGGCTGTCGAGCGTGCCCGTGCCCTCCTTCAGATTGCCTTTCCAGACGGCGTTTGCGGTGCGGTCCATAAGATTCTCCTTGATTACAGCGACAGCGCCGGCCACGCGGCGTTCCCTCCAACTATAGCGCGGCGGCAGGGGAAGACCACCGCGCTGTTTCGGCCGGATGCGACGCCGGCGAGCCCTGCAAATCTTTTCTGAAAAATGTGCGTGCAAAAATGTCGACTTGCATCGGCGCCGGCCGTCCTGCGAGCGTCCACGGATTCTCGTGGCGGATGGAGATCCAAGATGAACAATCTGTTTTCTGCCCATTGGAACGACGCCGACAAAAGCGCGCGTCTACGCGAGATCGAGTGCTCGCGATCTTCCGGCTTCGGCCGGCTGCTTGCTGCGGTCGCCGTGATCGGCATTGCGGTCTGCGTGCTCGACCACGCTGCTGCCGGCAAGGATGCCGCCGGCACCGTGATCGCCTATGGGTCGTCACAGCAAGGGAGCTGGAAATGAAATATGTCTGTCTGGTCTACGGCGAGGAAAAGGACCTCCATGCCATGACGCCGGAGCGTCTGGCCAAGCTCGACGCCGATTCGATGGCCTATGACCGGTCATTGGACCAGCAAGGCAAGCTGATCATCGCGCAGGCGCTGCAATCGGTGAAGACGTCGAAGACGGTGCGGCGGCGCCAAGGCAAGCGGCTGATCACTGACGGTCCGTTTGCCGAAACCAAGGAGCAGTTGCTTGGTTTCGTCATGATCGAAGCCGACACTCTCGACAAGGCGCTGGAGATCGCCGGCAAAATTCCGCTGGCCGAAATCGGCACCGTCGAAGTCAGGGCGATCTACGACGTGCCGGGGTCGTAAGGCAGCAGCGGCGAGGTCATGCAGGCCGGCGGATCATATCCGCCGCCTTCTCGGCGATCATCACCACTGGCGAGGCGGTGTTGCCGGAGACGATGCGCGGCATGATCGAGGCGTCGACGACGCGCAGGCCCTCGACACCGGTCACCCGCAGGTCCGGGCTGACGACGGCGCGGCCGTCGACACCCATCCGGCAGGTGCCGACCGGGTGGAAGATGGTCGTCGCGATCGAGCCGATCTGGTGCAGCAGGTCCTCGTCCGACTGGTGGGCGAGGCCCGGCAGGATCTCCTCCGGCTGGAAACCGGCAAGCGCCTTGGCGGTCATGATGCTGCGCGCCTGGCGCACCGAGCGCAGCGCGATCTCGCGGTCGCGCACCGTAGAGAGGTAGTTCAGCCGGATCTCGGGCTGCACGGCCAGGTCGCGCGTCGTGGCATGCACGGAGCCGAGGCTGTCGGGGCGCAAATTGCAGACCGACATGGTGATTGCCGGGAACGGGTGCAGCGGGTCGCCCAGCCGGTCGGTAGACAAGGGCTGGACGTGGTACTCCAGGTCCGGCGTCGCCATCGACGGATCGGATTTCGAGAACATGCCGAACTGGCTCGGCGCCATCGACATCGGTCCCGAGCGGCCAAAGGCATATTGCAGCGCGATCGTCGCCTTGCCGCTCAGGCTGTTGGCAAGCGTGTTGAGTGTCAGCGCCGCCGACACTTTATAGACGGTACGGATCTGCAGATGGTCCTGAAGGTTCTCGCCGACGTTGGGGCTGGCGTGAACCACATCGATGCCGAGCGCGGCGAGGCGATCCGGCTCGCCGACCCCGGAAAGCTCCAGCAGTTTCGGCGTGTTGATCGAGCCGGCGGTCAGCAGCACCTCGCTCCTGGCCTTTGCCTCTATGGCTTGGCCGCCGGCGCGGTAGCGGACGCCGATAGCACGCTTGCCCTCGAACAGCGCTGTCTCGACATGCGCGTTGACGACCAGCCGAAGGTTGGGCCGTCGCAGCGCCGGGCGCAAGAATGCCTTGGCTGTGTTCCAGCGCACGCCCTTGCTCTGGTTGACTTCGAAGAAGCCGGACCCCTCATTGTCGCCGTCATTGAAATCCTCGCGCGGCATGATGCCGAATTCCTTGGCCGCCTCCTGCACCGTGTTCAGGATCGGCCAGGACAGGCGTTGCCGCGCCACTTTCCATTCGCCGCCGGAGCCATGCAGCTTGGTCTTGCCGCCATGATGGTCCTCGGATTTGAGGAAGTAGGGCAGCACATCGTCCCAGCCCCAGCCGACATTGCCCATCTGCCGCCAGCCATCGTAGTCCGCCGCCTGGCCGCGCATGTAGATCATGCCGTTGACCGAGGTGCAGCCGCCCAGCACCTTGCCGCGGGGATAGACCAGCGAGCGGCCGTTCAGGCCGGCTTCGGGGGCAGTCTTCATCATCCAGTCGGTGCGCGGATTGCCGATGCAATAGAGATAGCCGACCGGGATATGCACCCAGTGATAATTGTCGCTGCCGCCGGCCTCGAGCAGCAGCACGCGCGTCGCCGGGTTTTCGCTCAGCCGATTGGCCAGCACGCAGCCCGCCGTGCCTGCGCCGACGATGATGTAGTCGTAGTCGCCATCGAGCCGTTGGGTCATTGCGGTGGTTTACTCGGCGGTGTTCTACTCGGTTCTGCCGCCTGTTCGGCCCAGAACGATCGCAGCGTATCGGCAAGGCCGCAATAGGCGCGATAACGCCTGTTGTAGTGGTCCTGCATGGCCGGGTTCGGACGATAGGCGGCGCTTGACCGGGTCATGGCGTCGACGCCGGCCTCATAGTCGGCGAACAGGCCGGCCGCGACCCCGGCGCCGATTGCCGCGCCAAGCGCGCCGGTCTCGCGCGCCTCAGGCACGGTGATCGGCACCCCAAGCCCGTCGGCGAAGATTTGCGGCCAGTGCTCGCTGCGCGAGCCGCCGCCGGATAGCACGGCTCTTTCGAAGCCGACGCCGGCTTTTTTCAAGACTTCGATGTGGCGCCGGTGCTCGAACATCACGCCCTCGAACAATGCGCGCAACAAATGGCCTTCCCCGTGCCAGCCGGCGAGGCCGTAGAAGCCGGCGCGAAACTCCGCCCCTTGTCCGGAGCCGTAGAGAAACGGGTGGAAAATCGGATCGTCCCAGGCCGGCGTCACCGCGCCGACAGCCGCGTTGCAGTGGCCGAACGGATCGTCATAATGGGCACCGCGCTCGATGCGAAGTCGGCGTTATCGCCAAGCGGTTGCACCATCAGATGCCCGTGACGAGCGACCTGAACCCAGGACGTCCGATCTCGGCGTCTGGATGATTAGGGGGCCAGCTCTGTTTTTCATCAGATACAATTCTTGCGTGTTGAAGCAACGCCGGAGTTCTCCTATCGTCGCCGCAATTTTCGGGGGAATTCGACATGCCTTTCCTGATTGCTATTCTCGGCGTGCTGGGAGCCGGGGCGTTCTGGTGGTATCGCATGAAGGCCATGAACGAAGCCGCGCGCGAGGTCGCCGACGTCGTCGGCCGCGTCCAGGGCAACATAAGGCGCAAGAAGCTGCGCAAGCAGGCGGCGCTGTCGCCGCTGACGGCGATCGACGATCCGGTGGTGGCGGCGGCAACGCTGATCACCGCACTGGCAGCGGAGCACGGCCCGATCCTGCCGAAGCGCGAAACGGTCATCCGCGAGGTGATCTCGCAGATTGCGGACAACCAGAAGAAGACCGATGAAGCCGTCGTCTACGCCAAATGGGCCGCGGCGCAGATCGACGACACGACGATCGTCATCGACAAGCTGGCGCCCTTCCTGCGCGAGCGCCTCGATCCCCACGAGCGCGAAGATCTGCTGCAGATGGTGGATCGTGTTGCCAAGAGCGGCGAGCAGAGTTTCAAGGTCGCCGACCAACGCATGCTGCGACTGCGGCAGAAGCTGGGGTTTGAGGTCAACTGAGAAACAGCCCGGGCGCATGTCATTCTGGATAGCGAGCGTGGCAGGATCGGCTGCCGCTTACCTTATCGGCTCTACGCCTGCCGGCTATCTGCGGGGAAACTGCTTAAGGGCATCGATATCCGGGAGCACGGCTCCAAGTCCACCGGTGCGACAAATGTATTGCGCACACTCGGGAAATGGCCAGCATTGGTGGTGCTTCTGGTGGACGTGCTGAAAGGGGCGGCAGCGGTCATCTTTGCCCGTTGGTTTTGTTTCTAGTCTTCCGCAACGCCGCCGTCGGCAATATCTGATATGCCCGTTTGGGCTCCTTGGGTTGTATGCCTGGCCGGACTCGCTGTTTTGCTTGGGCATAGCCGTTCGATCTGGCTGAATTTCACCGGCGGCAAATCGGCTGCGACGGGGTTGGGTGTTTTGTTGGCGATGTCCTGGCCTGTGGGTCTAGGCGCGGCGACGGCATTTGCCGTGGTGTTGGCAGTTTCCCGAATTGTGTCCCTGAGTTCGATGCTGGCGGCGCTCACCGCGATCGCCCTCGTCGGCGGCATGGAACAACCATTGCCCTACCGGTTGCTGGTCATCGCCGGCGGCATCTACGTGATCGTGCGCCACCGCGCCAACATTGCGCGGCTGATGTCAGGAGCCGAGCCGCGTCTATGACAAAGCGGCACTCATTCCCGGCCTAAATCGCCTCACCCTTGAGCAGCCGTGGTGTGCCGTTGGACAACCCCGACGCCTGGCGGATGAAGAACTCCTTCAGCCTGGGCATCCGTTCGACAAGGCCGAGGCCTATGTCGCGGAGCTGGCGCAGCGGGCCGATGTCGTTGGAAAACAGCCGGTTCAGCACATCTGTGGTGACGCCCATCTGCACCGTGTCGAAGCGGCGCCATTGCTGGTAGCGCTCGAGCACGTCGAGCGCGCCGATATCCTGTCCCAAGCGATCGGCCTCGACCACCACTTCAGCAAGGGCCGCCACATCCTTGAAGCCGAGATTGAGGCCCTGGCCGGCGATCGGGTGGATGCCGTGCGCGGCGTCGCCGGCAAGCGCGATGCGCGGGGCGACAAAGGCGCGCGCGATGGTCAGGCCGAGCGGCCAGGCGCGCGGCTTGTCGGTGACGCGGATTTCGCCGAGCTTCAGGCCGAAGCGCAATTCAAGCTCCTGCTCGAAGACGAGGTCGTCGCCCGAGACCAGCTTTTCGGCATCCTCGGAACGTTCGACCCAGACCAGCGACGAACGGTTGGTGCCGTCCTCGGTCGGCTTGAGCGGCAGCGTTGCAAACGGGCCGGCCGGCAGAAAATGCTCTTCGGCGCGGCCATTGTGCGGGCGCTCATGCGCCACCGTGCAGACGATGCCGGACTGGCCATATTCCCATTTCACCGTCTTGATGCCGGCCATGTCGCGCAATTTGGAATTGACGCCGTCGGCGGCGACCAGCAGCCGCGCCTCAATCGCCGCGCCGTCGGCCAGATGCACGGTGATGCCGGCGCCATTGCCGTCGAACGATGCGACCGCGACACCTTCGATGATGTCGATGCCGAGCTTTTGCGCGCGGCGGCGCAAGGCGCTGTTCAGGTCCTTGTTGGCGACCATGTGGGCGAACGGTTCGCCCGGCGCGACCTCGCCATCGAAGGTGAGAAACACCGGACGCACCGGATCGGCGGTGCGCGAATCGGTGACGATCATCTCGGTGATCGCCTGCGATTGCCCGACGATTTCCTGCCAGACGCCGAGCTGGTCGAGCATGCGGCAGGCGGCGGCGGCGATCGCCGAGGCGCGGCGGTCCTTCTGCCAGACGCCGGCGGGGGCAGCATCAACGACCGCCACGGCGAGGCCCGGCCGCGCCTGTTTCAGCGACACGGCGGCGGCGAGGCCGACATAGCCGGCGCCAGCGACCAGCACGTCGAGCGGGGTTTTTGCGTCCGGGTTGCGGTTCGCCATGTCAATTCCTTTCGAAGTCTCGACCATCCCCGCCCACTGGGGCATTCCGGCCTTGACTGCCCGCCATTCCTGTCGGAAACCGCCATAGCATCTTACGGCGAGGTCACGAAGCATGACGGCGGCCATGGACGAGCTTCTCAGCATTCTCGACCTCGAGCAGCTGGAACACAATCTGTACCGTGGTCGCAGCCCCAAGCTCGACTGGCAGCGCGTTTTCGGCGGCCAGACCATCGCCCAGGCGCTGGTCGCCGCGCAGCGCACCGTCGAGCCCGAGCGCCACGTGCATTCGCTGCACGGCTATTTCATGCGGCCCGGCGACACCAAGGTGCCGATCGTCTACGAGGTCGACCGCATCCGCGATGGCGGCTCCTTCGCCACGCGGCGCGTGGTGGCGATCCAGCACGGCCAGGCGATCTTTTCGCTGGAAGCCTCGTTCCAGCAGGACGAGGTTGGCCTTGAGCATCAGCTGCCGATGCCGCGCGACGTGCCGCCGCCCGACAGCCTGTTGTCGCAGCGCGAATTGCTGGGTTCGGCGAGGCGGTGCCGGACGGCATCAAGCGCTACTGGGAGCGTGACCGGCCGATCGAGATGAAGCCGGTGATGCTGAAGCATTACACCAGCCGCGAAAAGCTGGAGCCGCAGCAGAACATCTGGATCCGCACCACCGGCCCGGTGCCGGCCGACCGCGGCATCCAGGCGGCGGTGCTTGCCTACCTCTCCGACATGACGCTGCTCGACACCTCGACCTTTGCGCACGGCCGCGCCATTTTCGACCGCGACATCCAGGCGGCGAGCCTCGACCATGCGATGTGGTTCCATCGCAGCCATCCGCTCGATGACTGGATCCTGTACACGCAGGACAGCCCGTCGACGCAGGGGTCGCGCGGCTTCACCCGCGGCTCGCTGTTTGCCCGCGACGGCACGCTGATCGCCTCGGTTGCCCAGGAAGGCTTGATCCGGCTGAAGCGGCCGCCTGCCGAATAGGCATTTTCGAAAAATTGCCTACTTTTTAATCAGTGACTGTCCGTTGACGGTGCCCATCGTGCCGCCGCGACTCGAGCGATCCGTTTATTTACAATGAGTTAACACCCTGCTTCGGCAACTGGCACGGAGCTTGAATCCTGTTGGGCACTCTCCGGGCTTTTTGGGATCGGTGAAGGTGTGCAAACGCGGGGGACCGCAACAGCAAAGGGTGAAACCTTATGAAAATCGTGATGGCAATCATCAAGCCGTTCAAGCTCGACGAGGTGCGCGAAGCACTCACCGCCGTCGGCATCCAGGGCCTGACCGTCACCGAAGTCAAAGGCTACGGGCGTCAGAAGGGACACACGGAAATCTATCGCGGGGCGGAATACGCGGTCAGTTTCCTGCCGAAAATCAAGATCGAAGTCGCGGTTAGCACAGATCTGGTCGACAAGGCCGTCGAAGCCATCACGGCGGCGGCCAAGACCGGCCAGATCGGCGACGGCAAGATCTTCGTCTTCGGCATCGATCAGGCGGTGCGCATCCGTACCGGCGAAACAGACACCGACGCACTTTGAGCGGCGAACACGTATTCCAATGGAGAGTTCAATGAATATACCTTCCACCTTGAAGTCAGTGGCGCGCTCCGCGCTGCTGGGCTCCTTAGCGCTCGGAGCATTGGGCACGGTTGCTGCCTTCGCGCAGGAGGCGGCTCCCGCCGTCGCGGCGGCAGCGCCAGCAGCGCCGGCTTTTACCGTCGACAAGGGCGACACCACGTGGATGATGATTTCCACCGTGCTGGTGCTGTTGATGACCATTCCCGGCCTTGCGCTTTTCTACGGCGGCCTGGTTCGTACCAAGAACATGCTGTCGGTGCTGATGCAGGTCTTCACCATCACCAGCGTGGTCATGATCATCTGGGTCTTCTACGGCTACAGCCTCGCCTTCACCCCGGGCAACGCCTTCGTCGGCGGCCTTTCGAAGATGTTTCTCTCCGGCGTCAACGTATCGACGCTTTCGGAAACCTTCAGCAAGGGCGTCGCCATTCCTGAACTGGTGTTCGTCGTCTTCCAGATGACCTTCGCCTGCATCACGCCCGCCCTGATCGTCGGCGCATTCGCCGAACGCGTCAAATTCTCCGCCTTGATCCTTTTCGTTATCCTGTGGGTGACGTGCATCTACTTCCCGATCGCGCACATGGTCTGGTTCTGGGGCGGCCCGAGCGCCTATGCCGACCCGTCCGGCCTGATCTTCAGCTTCGGCGCCATCGACTTCGCCGGCGGCACGGTCGTTCACATCAATGCGGGCATTGCCGGCCTCGTCGGCGCGCTGATGATCGGCAAGCGCATCGGCTACAAGAAGGACATCATGGCGCCGCACTCGATGACGCTGACCATGGTCGGCGCTTCATTGCTGTGGGTCGGCTGGTTCGGCTTCAACGCCGGTTCGAACCTCGAAGCGAACGCCTATGCGGTGCTGGCGATGATCAACACCTTCGTCGCCACGGCGGCGGCGGCAGTGGCCTGGATCGTGCTTGAATCGCTGCTGCGCGGCAAAGCCTCCATGCTCGGCGCTGTTTCGGGCGCGGTCACCGGCCTCGTCGCGATTACGCCGGCTGCAGGTTTTGCCGGCCCGATGGGCGCTATCGTGCTTGGCATTGTCGCCACCTTCGTCTGCTACTTCTTCGTCTCGGTGGTGAAGAACACGTTCGACTATGATGACAGCCTCGATGTCTTCGGCGTCCACTGCGTCGGTGGCATCATCGGTGCGCTAGGCACTGGCATTCTGGTCAATCCCGCCCTCGGCGGCGCCGGCATCGTCGACTATTCGACGGCCGACTTCGCCGCCGGCTATGCCGGCACGGCCACGCAGCTCCTGGCGCAGGGCAAAGGCGTCCTGGTAACCCTGCTGTGGTCGGGCATCGGCAGCGCAATCCTCTACAAGGTCGTCGACTTGATCATCGGTCTGCGTCCGACAGCCGACGCCGAGCGCGAAGGCCTCGACCTGACTTCGCATGGCGAAGCGGCCTACCACTCGTAAGCCTTGCGGGGCGGCCTCGGCCGCCCCGCATTCTCCCATCCCGTCGTGACGCTCCCGAAAGGAGTTCACGCTTTGAGGCCCGGGTCATTCCGGGCCTCTCTTTTTGGCAACCGTGCTGGCAGGCCTCGGTCCCTGCGCAATCACGTTCTAGTGATGGCCGCCGGCGGGGAGACGTCGACCGGATTGGTTCTGAACTGTTGAGACTGCCTACAGTGGAGTGAGCAAGATCCGTGGCTCTGGGTGCGTATAGTTAATGCGGCCTTAACCTTCCCCCCGATAGTCTGACATCCGAATCTGCCGGAGTGCGTCATGCGCCCGGCCAGTCCATGACAGACGGGGAACGAAGCATGCGTTCAGGGGCTTCAGCACCGCTCGCGCTGACCGATACGGGGCACGGCATCCAGGCATTCGCGCGGCGCCAGGTCGGGCGGCTGGTCGGCGCCGGCCTGTTTGCGCTGGTCGCCTTTGGCGTCGCGGCGCTGGCGACCTGGAACGTCGCCGATCCCAGCTTCTCGCACGCCACCGCCAACATCGTCACCAACGCCATGGGTTATGCGGGCGCGGTATTCTCCGACCTCGCCATGCAGTTCTTCGGCCTTGCCGCGGTCGCCGCCCTGGTGCCGGCGGTGATCTGGGGCTTTCTCCTGTTTTCGGCGCGCGGCGTCGACAGGCTGCCGAAGCGCGGCCTTGCGTGGTTCGGCTTCGCGCTGCTCGCGGCGGCGATGGCCGGCTGCGTGGTGCCGCCCAAGACGTGGCCGTTGCCGACCGGCCTCGGCGGTGTGTTCGGCGACATGGTGCTCAATATTCCGGGCGTGGTCATTGGCGGCTACCCGACCGGCATCGTTGCCAGCATCATTGCCATGGTGCTCATTGCGCCGGCGCTGTGGCTGTTTGCCTATGGCTCGGCGCTGATTGCGCGCAAGAACGGCTTTGCCGTCATGGAGCGCACCGCGGAGCCCGATCCCCGAGAGGACGATCTGCTCTTCGACGAAGACGAGGACGAGGGCGACGAGGGGATACTGGCGCTCGGCGCCGTTACCCACTGGTGGCTGTCTTTCCGCGCCTGGATGCATCGCCGGGCTGTGCGCCGCCAGCAGGAGCGCGACGAGTTCGAGCCGGAGATGGAGCAGCGCTCCACCGCATGGCGCCGCGCCGCCGAACGGGTCGAATCGGCGGAATTCGCCGAAGCGCGGATGAGCCCGGATGGCCGCGCCCGCGTCGAGCCGGAATTCTTCGCCGCCATGGTCAATGACCGCAGCGTTTCCGTCGATCCGGACGATGACGACGTCCTCGATGCCGGTTTCGACAATGGCGACGAGGAGGTCGAACTCGACGACGAGCCGGTCCAGCGCCGTGCCGCGCCGAACGCCAAGGTGCAAAACTTCCGGTCAGATGCGGCGACCCGCGTCGCCGCACCTGCGCCGCGTCCCGCTCCCGGCGCGCGCGTCCAGCGCGAGGCGCAGACCTCGCTGATCGGCTCGGAAACATTCGAAATGCCGTCGCTGCATTTCCTGTCGGAGCCGAAGAACGTGGTGCGCGACGCCAGCCTGTCCAAGGACGCGCTGGAGCAGAATGCGCGCCTGCTCGAAGGCGTTCTGGAGGATTTCGGCGTCAAGGGCGAGATTATCGCGGTACGGCCCGGCCCGGTGGTCACGCTCTATGAACTGGAACCGGCGCCCGGCATCAAATCGTCGCGCGTCATCGGCCTGTCCGACGACATCGCCCGCTCGATGAGCGCCATTGCCTGCCGCGTCGCCGTGGTGCCCGGCCGCAACGCCATCGGCATCGAATTGCCGAATGCCAAGCGCGAGACCGTCTATCTCCGGGAGATCCTGGCCAGCCGCGATTTCGAGACGACCAAGTCCAAGCTGGCGCTGGCGCTGGGCAAGACCATCAATGGCGAGGCGGTGATCGTCGACATCGCCAAGATGCCGCATGTGCTGGTCGCCGGCACCACCGGCTCCGGCAAGTCCGTCGCCATCAACACCATGATCCTGTCGCTGCTCTACAAGCTGACGCCGCAGGACTGCCGGCTGATCATGATCGACCCGAAGATGCTGGAACTTTCGGTCTATGACGGCATCCCGCACCTTCTGACGCCGGTGGTCACCGACCCGAAGAAGGCGGTGGTGGCGTTGAAATGGACCGTGCGCGAGATGGAGGACCGCTACCGCAAGATGTCCAAGGTCGGCGTGCGCAACATCGACGGCTTCAACGCGCGCGTGCAGTTGGCTGAAAAGAAGGGCGAAAAAATCTCGCGCACCGTGCAGACCGGCTTCGACCGCCAGACCGGCGAGGCGATCTACGAGACCGAGAACCTCGATCTCGAGCCAATGCCCTACATAGTGGTCATCATCGACGAGATGGCCGATTTGATGATGGTCGCCGGCAAGGACATCGAAGGCGCGGTGCAGCGCCTGGCACAAATGGCGCGCGCGGCCGGCATCCATGTCATCATGGCGACGCAGCGTCCGTCGGTCGACGTCATCACCGGCACCATCAAGGCCAATTTCCCGACCCGTATCTCCTTCCAGGTGACGTCGAAGATCGACAGCCGCACCATTCTGGGCGAGCAGGGCGCCGAGCAGCTGCTCGGCATGGGCGACATGCTGTACATGGCCGGCGGCGGCCGCATCCAGCGCGTGCACGGCCCGTTCGTCGCCGACGACGAGGTCGAGAAGATCGTCGCCCATCTGAAGCTGCAGGGCGTGCCCGAATATCTCGACGCCATCACCGAGGATGACGGCGAGGACGATGACGAGCCGTCGGGCAAGGGCGGCGCTGGCGGTGGTGGCAACAGCAATTTCGAGGATTCCGACGATCCCTACGACCAGGCGGTCTCGGTCGTGCTGCGCGACGGCAAGGCGTCGACCAGCTATATCCAGCGCCGGCTCGGCATCGGCTACAACCGCGCCGCCTCGATCATCGAGAAGATGGAGAAGGAAGGCATTGTCGGCCCGGCCAACCATGCCGGCAAACGCGAAATTCTGGTGCCGACCGAGGACGACAAGTTCTGATCAGCCGATACGGCCCGGCGGCAACCTTGAACCTTTTGGCGCGTTACAGCGACTGAGCGCTGTCCGGCCCGCCAAACTTAAGTCTAACTGGGGGTCCACGGACTGCAACGAGACACACACCACACGAGAGTGACCGGCATGAAAAACGATCTTTCCGCGATCAGCGATTTCGCTCCAAACCGTCGCCAGTTGCTTGGCCTTGGCCTGATGCTTGCCGGCGCCGCGGCCATCAACGTCGTGCCGGGGTTCCAGCTCTTGGCCTCGGCGCAGGCGGCGGTGCCGCCGACGGCGCAAAAGATCGCCGACCATTTCTCCTCGGTCAAATCGATGAGCGGCGAGTTCGTCCAGTTCGGCCCCAACAACCAGCAGACCGGCGGCAAGTTCTTCCTTGAGCGGCCAGGCAAGATTCGCTTCAACTATGACGGCAAGTCGAATTTCCGGGTGATTTCCGACGGCAAGTCGGTGGTCATCCTCAACAAGCGGCTGAAAACGTCCGATCTCTATCCGTTGTCGAAGACACCGCTGAAGCTGTTGCTCGACACCAAGATCGACCTCTCGGGCGGCCGCGTCAAATCGATCAAGGAAGAGAGCGACCTCACCACCATCCAGCTTGCCGACAAGTCGGTGTTCGGCAATTCGAAGATCACCATGATGTTCGATCCGAAATCCTATGATCTGCGCCAGTGGACCATCACCGACGCGCAGGGCAAGGACACCACGGTGATGATCTACAACACCAAGGAAGGCGTCAGCTTCCCTGCGGATACGTTCGCCATCGACTATACGGCGAACCGCGAGCTGAACACCAACCACCGCTAGATCCGGTGAGGCCGGCCTGCAAATGGCGATCTCCTGCGCTTCCGGTGCTCACGTGGTTTAAGTACGCTCCGCTCCGGTTCTCGGAGACCACCATTTTCGACTCGGCCTGACCTGAATCAGGGCCGCCGCCCGCAAAGGCTGGCTTGTGTTTGTGGCGCTCGGCTGGCAGTAGATCGGCGACCTTGTTCGGATCGCCGCATGCCCTTCTCCATCGCCACCTGGAACATCAATTCCGTGCGCCTGCGCATGCCGATCGTCGAGCGGCTGCTGACGGAGCAGGCGCCCGATGTGCTTTGCCTGCAGGAGACGAAGGTTCCCGACGAGCTGTTTCCGGAAAAGGCGTTCCGCAAGGCCGGCTACGAGCACATCGCATTCCATGGCCAGAAGGGCTATCACGGCGTTGCGACGGTGGCGCGGCGGCCGATCGAGATTGTCGAGAAACGGCGTTTCTGCGAGATCGATGACAGCCGGCATCTGTCGGTCAAGGTGCAGGCCGGCGGCAAGGCAATCCTGGTCCACAATTTCTACGTGCCGGCCGGCGGCGACGAGCCCGATCCGGAGATCAACCGCAAGTTCCGCCACAAGCTCGATTTCGTTGCCGAGATGAACGCCATCCACGCCGCGCATGACGAGGTGTCGGCTTCGATCCTGGTCGGCGACCTCAACATCGCGCCGCAGGAGCACGATGTCTGGTCGCACAAGCAATTGCTCAACGTCGTCAGCCACACGCCGGTCGAGACGCAAAATTTCGACGCGATGCGGATCGCCGGCGACTGGGTCGACCTGATGCGGCTCGACGTGCCGCCAGAGCAGAAGCTCTACACCTGGTGGAGCTATCGCGCGCGGGACTGGGAAGCCTCGAACCGCGGCCGCCGGCTCGACCATGTCTGGTCGTCACCGAACCTGGTGCCGAGCTTTGCCGGCTATGAGATCCTGCGAGAGGCGCGTGGCTGGGAGCGGCCCTCGGACCATGTGCCGGTGATTGCGCGGTTCGACCTGGATTAGGCGTGCCGATATTCAGGTGAGGCCGGCCTGCAATGGCCGATACCTGCGCTTCCGGTGCGTACTTTGAGTACGCTCCGCTCCGGTTCTCGGTATCAACCATTTTCGACTCGGCCTGACCTGAATCTCGACACACCCAAGCGTGAGCGCGGTCGCGGGGACCTACCCGCCAAACCTTGGGGCCAACTTCTCGATGCGGGCGATCATGGCCTGAAAATCATCGAGGATTCGCTGGTGCAGTTTCACCGCCACTTCGGGATATTCCTCCAGGATGCGGCGAAACATCTTGCGGCTCAACCTTATCACTTCCGAATCGGTCTCGGCCGAGGCGCTGGTCAGCCGTCTTGAGTCGGCGATCAGCGCCAGTTCGCTGAGGATCGTGCCGGGGCCGGCGGTGCCGATCGGGATGCGGTCGCCGTCATGCTCGCGGTAGAGCACGATGCGGCCACTGACCACGATATAGGCTGAGTCGGCTTCGTCATCCTCGCGGTACAGCTTGCGGTCGGCCTGCAGATGGGTGGCTTCGGCGCCGAAGGCGAGCAGGCGCAGCTGTTCCTGCGTGAAACCCTCAAAGAGCTTCACGGCGGACAGGATGCGGATGTCGTCATCCAGCGCCATCTCTAGCTGCGTCCCCGAACGGTCAGTCCAATCCCTCCCTTAGAGCGCCGCGTGTCCAATTGGAGGCGCAAAGGACGCTCTAACACTTCAATCTGCGAAGCGGGCCGATCCAGGCTCCCCCAGCCGGATCCTCCCCGAAACAGTCCCGCCCCGACCGCCTATTGAACAATGAAAAGTTTAAGGAACCAGCTTGTAGCCGCCGCTTTCTGTCACAAGAATTT
This sequence comes from Mesorhizobium sp. M0016, assembly GCF_040324035.1. Lineage (NCBI taxonomy): Bacteria > Pseudomonadati > Pseudomonadota > Alphaproteobacteria > Hyphomicrobiales > Phyllobacteriaceae > Mesorhizobium > Mesorhizobium sp. M0016. Next base: position 106,165 of record NZ_JAMYVM010000012.1, read on the forward strand.
CAGCATTGGAAGGATCGCGCTCGATCTTCTGGCGCAGCCGGTAGACGTGCGTTTCCAGCGTGTGCGTGGTGACGCCGGAATTGTAGCCCCACACTTCCTCAAGCAGGACGTCGCGCGTCACCACCTTCTGGTCGGCTCGATAGAGATATTTGATGATGGAGGCTTCCTTCTCGGTCAGCCGCACCTTGCCGCCGCGCTGGTCGATCAGAAGCTTCTGGCTGGGCTTGAACGTGTAGGGCCCGACCGAAAAGGTGGCGTCCTCGCTCTGCTCGTGCTGGCGCAGTTGTGCGCGTATGCGGGCGAGCAGCACGGCGAAGCGGAACGGCTTGGTGACATAGTCGTTGGCGCCGGCCTCGAGGCCCAGAATTGTGTCGGAATCGGTATCGTGGCCGGTCAGCATGATGATCGGCGCCTTGTAGCCGCCCTTGCGCAGGATCTTCACCGCCTCGCGGCCATCCATGTCGGGCAGCCCGACATCCATGATGAGCAGGTCGATGAGCCCGCCGCGCGCCGCGGCGACGCCTTTGGCGGCGGTCGCTTCCTGCAAGACGTCGAATTCTTCGTAAAGGGCCAGTTGCTCGACGAGGGTTCCGCGCAGGTCGTCATCGTCGTCAACGATCAGAATGGTACGTGATGTCATGGATCAATCCATTGTTTTGAAAAGAATTTTCAGTTGACCGCCCCCCATTTATGCGGAAGCTGACCGGCGCAACAGTCCGATCACAGTGATTTGTTCCGTGACACGATCATACAAGAAAAAACGCGATCGCAATGCAGCCGGCGCAATTTTGCCGAAAGGGCTGCGTGTGCTGGTGGTTCGGGCGAGGCCGGGCAACCCCAGCCAGGGGATATTGCAGGCCGGCAGCAAGGTGTTTGCCTGTGCGCTCGGACGCGGCGGCATCTCGGCCAATAAGCGCGAAGGCGACGGTGCGACGCCGCTTGGCGAGATGCGGATTTTGTCAGGATATTTTCGGGGCGATCATTTCGCGGCCGGCCGCAAAACCCGGCTGGCGATGGCGCCGATCGGCGCCGATCTCGGCTGGTGCGAGGTGCCGGACGACCGCAACTACAACCGGCCGGTGAAAATCCCTTATGGCGCCAGCCATGAGCGAATGCGGCGCGACGACCGCCTCTATGACGCCTGCCTGGTGCTCGACTGGAACATGGCGCCGCGCCGGCGCGGCCGCGGCAGCGCCATCTTCTTCCATCTGGCGCGCCCAGGCTTCACACCGACGCAAGGCTGCGTGGCGGTGACGGCGCGGACAATGGCGCGGCTGTTGCCGCTGGTGTCGGACCGGACGGTGGTGAGGGTGGTGAGGTAGGGAGTAGGGAGTAAGGGAGTAGGGAGTAGGGAGTAGGATGGCCTCGGCGTCGTTTCAATCCTTCACTACTCACTACTCACTACTCACCATTGCCTAACGCCTTCTCGGCTTCTGCCACCCAGTGTCCAGCAATCCAAGCCGGCCGAGTTCCCGGTCCACGGCCCGCGTTACGTCCTTGCGCTGCGCGCCGACGTCGCGCAGCTGGCGATCCGACAGATCCTCCACGTCCTGGCGCGGCAGGTTGACGGCGACTTTCGCCTGGCGAAGCCAGTCCGTTACGGCATGGAACCAGTTCGAGCGAGCTGCTGGCGAGTTCAAAACGAAGATGGACATGATGCGCTCCGTGTTCCGCCGGATATCAAATCCGGCTTGATGGTGTTTCGATGGATGCATCATGCCGCATTGAAATCCATAAGAGAAACGAGTAGTTCTTTTCGGATCGTCAAGTTTTATTTGAGGATACGGTGATGTCCCGTCTGTTGCCCGGAACGCGCGCGCTGAGGACTCTGGAAGCCGCCGCCCGCCACCTCAATTTCACCCGCGCTGCCGACGAGCTCGGGCTGACGCCGGCGGCGGTCAGCCACCAGATCAAGGAAATCGAGGATCAGCTCGGGCTGGTGCTGTTCACGCGAACCAGTCGTACCATCCGGTTGACCGAGGCAGGTACGGTGCTGTTCGAGGCCTCGATCGATGCGCTCGACCTGCTCAACCGGGCGGTGTCGCGGGCGCGCAAGCTGACGCGCGGCACGGCATTGCTGAAGGTAACGCTCGACGCGCAGTTCGCGTCAAAATGGCTGATGCGGCGCGTCGATGATTTTCGCAAACTTCAGCCCAATATCGAACTGAGGTTCGACATCGGCTACGAAGTGCGCGATTTCGAACTCGACGATGTCGATGTCGGCATCCGGTTCGGGGTTGGCAAGTATCCGGGGCTTCGCGCCCATCGCCTGTTCGACAACATCCTCATTCCGGTGTGCAGCCCGAGCCTGCTGACCTCCGGCCCGCCGCTGCGCGAACCGCGCGACCTCTTCAACCACACGCTTGCCCATATCGAATGGTCGCGCCAAGGCGTGACATGGCCGAACTGGCGCATGTGGATGGCGGCGGCCGGTATCAACGATTTCGACGACAGCCGGACCATCGTGTTTGGAACCTCTACCGATGCCGTGCAGGCGGCGCTCGACGGCAATGCCGTGGCGCTCGCCGAGTTCGCCATGGTGGCAAACGACCTTTCCCAGGGAAGGCTGGTGCAGCCCTTTGAACTCGGTCTGCGCGTAGGGCCGGAGTTCGGCTACTTCCTGGTCTATCCCGAGAGCACTGCCAACGATCCGCGCATCATCGCTTTCCGTGAATGGATCCTCGACGAAGTCGCCAGGACGCAGACCTGACGACTTCTGCAGGCCTCAGCCGGCGACCGGCGTCCCGAACCAGCCGATCACCGCGCCGATGATCAACAGCACGCCGAGCCAGTGGCCGCCGTCGATGACGGTCAGGTCCCAGCCGAAATTCTCATAGCGATGGTTGGCCGTCAGCGTCGTGGCGACGAAACCCAGCCAGAGGACGAAGCCGAAGACCAGCCCTGCGACAAGGACCGGCTCGCCGCCGGTCATCGCGCCGACGACCAAGGCTAAGACCAGCGCCATGATTAGCTCGGCGATGAAGGAGATGATGAAGGGCAATATCGATTTCTTTGACGTTGACGGATCGATCCTGGCCGCCCTCATCCAAGGCTTGCTGAGGGCCGTGTACCAGACGGCGCCAAACAGCCACGCCGCGACGGCCGCGACAACCACCGCCAGCCAGTTCACCACTGAAAAATCCATAAAGTCCTCCCCTCAAGCATGCAGCCCAAAGCCTGACGGTTCTGGGATAACGACATGCGTATTCTTCAAATCAATGCGCGATGGAACGCCTGTTCGGCAATGCCGTCAAGCGAAGCGCCACACCGTGGTGCGCTTGACCAGGGCGTCCTCCAGCGCCCGCGTCACCGCCACTTCGTAGACGGCGAGCGGCTCCAGTCCCGCCTTCGGCATGTAGGAGCGGCCCGGATCGCCGACGAGGATGTCAGCGCCGCGCGCCTTCAGTGTCGAAAACCACGGCATCAGCGTGTCGGCGAAGGATTTGTCGTAGAAGACGTCGCCGGCCAGCACCACGTCCCAGCCGGCGTCGGTGCCGACGCAGTCCGTGCCGCAAAAGTCGATGGCAACGCCATTGGCCTCTGCGTTGAGGCGGACCGCCGTTTCGCAGAACGGGTCGATGTCGGCGGCGATCACGTGCGCCGCACCCGCCTTGGCGGCGGCGATGGCGACAAGGCCGGAGCCGGAGGCGAAGTCGAGCACGCGTTTGCCCCGCACATCCGACGGATTGTCCAGCACGTAACGGGCAAGGCCCTGACCGCCGGCCCAGGCAAAGGCCCAGAACGGCGGCGGCAGGCCGATTTCAATCAGCTCGTTCTCCGTGCGCTGCCAGAGGTCATGCGCTTCGTCGGCAAGATTGAGGACAATCTCCGGCACATGCGGCGGCGACATAAGCGCCGTGTTGTCGAGAATGAACTTTTTCGCGCTGTTCGGCGTGAGGACCGTCACGGAGCCGGCGTCAGGCCGCCCATGCGGCAGACTTCCTTCCATTCGGCCGGCGTCACCGGCTGTACGGAAAGCCGTCCAAGCCGCACCAGCGCCATCTCGGCAAGCTTCGGATTGGCCTTGACCTGCTCCAGCGTCGGCGGGTTCGGCACGTCCTTGAAGGCGCGGATGTCGACGCATTCCCAGCGCGGATCGTCGGTGGTGGTATCCTGATGGGCAAGCGCGCAGACCTCGGCAATGCCGACGACGTTCAGCCCCTCATTGGAGTGATAGAAGAAGCCTAGATCGCCGATCTGCATCGCCTTCATGTTGTTGCGCGCTGCATAGTTGCGCACGCCGTCCCACTGCGTGCCGGCCTTGCCCTTGGCCTTCAGCGCCTCGAAGGAGAAGACCGAAGGTTCGGATTTGAACAGCCAGTAGTTCATGTCTTTGCTCCAACTACTATTTTTGCGCAATTCCGGACGGAAAACCGTTACACACTTTTCCTGGGATCACCCTAGGCGCCGCCGGAACTAACTAGCCGCCGGCTTGTTGAAGGTCCAGTTCCACTGGCGGATTTCGACACTTTCGAACAGCCCGGCCTTGGCATAGGGGTCGGCAGCCGACAGCGCCTGCGCACCGGCGAGGTCGGGCGCTTCCACGACGACGAGGCTGCCATTGGGCTTGCCCTCGGCGTCCAGGAACGGGCCGGCAAAGGCCAGTTTGTTGTCGGCGTTCAGGCGTTCGAGAAAGGCGACGTGGACCGGCCGCGTATCGACCCGCACCTGCAGGCTGCCCGGCTTGTCCTTGCAAATCAACGCAAACAGCATGTTAAACTCCGGTTTGTTTGGGGATCAGAGGTCGGTTTCGGTTTTCAGGGGTCGCGTCATCAGCGCGGACACAGCCTGCCGAATGGTGATCGTGCCGTCCAGTATCGCCGACACCGCAGCGATGATCGGCGCGTCGATGTGGCGCTCGGTGGCGATGCGGGCGGCGATCGCCGCCGTCGGCACGCCTTCGGCGAGTGGCAGTCCCGACAAGGGCTTACCTTGCCCCAGCGCCAGCCCATAGGCGAAATTGCGCGACTGGGCGGAAGAGCAGGTGAGCAAAAGGTCGCCGAGGCCGGAAAGCCCCATCAGCGTCTCCGGCTTGGCGCCGAAGGACGCGCCGATGCGGCGCAGTTCGACGAAGCCGCGCGTCACCATGGCGGCCTGCGCGCTGGCGCCGAGCCCGGCGCCGGTGACGGCGCCAGCGGCAATGGCGAAGACATTCTTCAAAGCGCCGCCGATCTCGACGCCGATCAAATCGTCGCTGGAATAGCAGCGCAGATTCTGCGCCGAAAAGCGCGCGGCAAGCTCGGCCGCCAAGGCGTCGTCGGGGGCAGCAACCACGACAGCGGTCGGCAGACCCCTGGCCACATCGGCGGCAAAGCTCGGACCGGACAAGGCCGAAACCGGAGTTTCGGGCAGGATCTCACCAACGATCGCCGACAGCAGCGCGCCGGTGTCGCGCTCGATGCCCTTGGCGCAGAGAACGAGCGGGATGCCTTTCGGCATATGGGGCTTCGCCGTCGTCAGCATGGCGCGCAGCGCCTGCGCCGGCGCTACGGCCAGCGCGCAATCGGCATCAGTCAGGGCCGTGCCGATATCGCTGGTCGCCGCAATGCCTGCTTCAATGGCGATGCCGGGGAGATAACGCGGGTTCTCGCCGCGGCGGATCGCGGAAACCGTCTCTTCGTCGCGGGCGTAGAGCCGGACATCGTGACCGGCGCGCAGCATCGCCAGCGCCAGCGCCGTGCCCCAGGCGCCGCCGCCAAGCACGGCGACGCGCCAGCCGGTTCTGTCCCTGCCGCTTGTCTTGCTGGCGCTCATGCTTTCGCTCCGCGCCGGCCAGAGCCGACCATCGGGGCCGAAATGCTGTCCAGCGGCCAGCGCGAACGCGGCACGAAATCGAAGCCGTTCTCTTGCGACAGGCCTGCCCGCAACCGCTCGATGCCGGCCCAGGCGATCATCGCCGCATTGTCGGTGCACAGTTTGAGCGGCGGCGCGACAAAGACGAAGCCGGCCTCGGCGCACTGCTTCTGCAGCGTCTCCTTGATCGCTCTGTTGGCGGCGACGCCACCGGCAACGACCAGCGCCGGCTCGGCCTTGTCCGGGAATTCGTCGCGGAAGCGGGCCAGCGCGCGGGCCACGCGGTCGCCCAGCGCATCGGCTACCGCCGCCTGGAACGAGGCGCAGATGTCGGCGACATCCTGCTCACTCAGCGGCTGGATGGCGGTCGCCGCCTGGCGCACCGCGGTCTTGAGGCCGGAGAAGGAGAAATCGGGCTGCGCCGAGCCCTTCATCGGCCGCGGAAGGGCAAAGCGCGCCGCATCGCCCGACATTGCCGCCTTTTCGACGTTCGGGCCGCCGGGATAGGGCAGGCCGAGCATTTTGGCCGTCTTGTCGAAAGCTTCGCCGAGCGCGTCGTCGATGGTCGTCGCCCAGCGCTGGTAGTCGCCGACGCCGCGCACGGCGACGATCTGGGTGTGGCCGCCGGAAACCAGCAGCAGCAGATAGGGAAAGTCGAGCCCGTCGGTCAGCCTTGCGGTCAGTGCGTGGCCTTCCAGATGGTTGATGGCGATCAGCGGCTTGCCGGCGGCCGCTGCAATCGCCTTGGCCGTCATCAGGCCGACGATCAGCCCGCCGACCAGGCCGGGGCCGGCAGTAGCGGCAATGGCGTCGATGTCGGCCAGGGCTACGCCCGAATCCGCAAGAGCGGCCTCGACAATGCCGTCCAGCGCCTCGACATGGGCACGCGCGGCGATCTCCGGCACGACGCCGCCGAAGGCGGCGTGCTCCTCGATCTGGCTGAGCACGATGTTGGACGCAATCACCGGCACGGAATCGCCGTCCAGCGTCACCACGCTGGCGGCGGTCTCGTCGCAACTCGTCTCAATGCCCAGAACGCGGATCAATTCGTCGCTGTCTCCAGAGATTGTGTCGCCGGACTTTCCTAGTTAGTAGAGGCGGGCCTCGTTAGGGAGAGCGCCGGAAACGCAAAGCCAGCCGGGGGTTATCACGGACCGCGCGCCATGCAAACTTTGAAAATCGGAACACGCGGCAGCCCGCTGGCGCTCGCCCAGGCGCATGAAACGCAGGCGCGGCTGATGGCAGCGCACGGCATGCCGGCGGAAGCCTTCGAGGTCGTCATCATTTCGACCAGCGGCGACCGCATCCAGGACCGGCCGCTGTCGGAAGCCGGCGGCAAGGGCCTGTTCACCAAGGAGATCGAAGAGGCGCTGCTGGCCGGCACGATCGATATCGCCGTGCATTCCTCCAAGGACATGCCGACAGTGCTGCCGGACGGGCTGGAGCTGTCCGCCTTCCTGCCGCGCGAGGATGCGCGGGACGCCTTCATCGGCAAGGCGGTGAAGCGCATTATTGATTTGCCGCAAGGCGCCAAGGTCGGGTCGTCTTCGCTCAGGCGCCAGGCGCTGATCCGGCGCATGCGGCCGGACCTAGACGTGGTCATGTTCCGCGGCAATGTGCAGACCAGGCTGCGCAAGCTGGAGGAAGGCGTCGCCGAAGGCACGATCCTCGCTTTTGCCGGGCTGAAGCGGCTGGGGCTCGGCCAGGTCGTCACCGATCTGATGCCGCTCGATGCTTTTCCGCCGGCGCCGGGACAAGGCGCAATCGGCATCGAAACCCGCATCGGCGACAGCGAGGTCGAAAAGATGCTGGTGGCCATCCATGATGTGCCGACAGGCCAGGCGCTGGCCTGTGAGCGCGCCTTCCTGGCGGCGCTCGACGGCTCCTGCCGCACGCCGATCGCCGGCTATGCGACGATCTCGGGCGGCAGGCTGGTTTTCGCCGGGCTGATCATTTCGCCCGATGGCACGCAATCGCATGAGGTCAAGGCCGAAGGCTTGGCGCTGGATGCCGCTGACATCGGCACGGACGCGGCCAGGATGGTGCGGGTCAAAGCGGGCGAAACCTTCTTCGACGGCTGGGTCTGATATGCGTGTCCTGGTGACGCGGCCGCAACCCGGGGCGTCGCGAACCATGCGGCGGCTGCAGGAATTGGGATTTGAGCCGCTCCTTCTGCCGCTGACCGAAACGGTGACACTGCCGGTTGGCGCCGATGCTGCGAGCGACAATGCCGTGGCCGTCGCTGTGACCAGCGCCAATGCCGTGCGGCATGCGCCGAAAGAACTCATTCGTGCGCTCGCCGCCTTGCCTTGCCATGCCGTCGGACGCAGGACGGCTGAAGCGGCACGTTGGGCAGGGTTCTTGTCGGTCAGCGAAGGGGCGGGCGACGCCGAGCGGCTGGCCGAGGCGATTGCTGCCGGCCTTTCCGGCAAGGCGGTCGTCTATCTCACAGGGCGCGTGCGGTTTCCGGCCTTCGAGGCGCCGCTGCGAAAGGCCGGCGTCGAGGTCCGCACCGTCGAAACCTACGACACGATTTCGCTCGATTATTCCGATGATGAAATCCGTGCACGCCTGTCCCATCAGGCGGTCGACGCGATGCTGCTCTATTCAGCCAAGGCGGCGGCAGCGTTGCAGGCCTTGACCGACCGGGCGGGGCTGCGCGATCTCTTTGAAAACATGCAGGTTTTTGCGCTCTCCGAGCGCGTGGCAGCGGCGTTTGACAATGCCGCCGGCAAAAAAATACGCATTGCGCGGGAACCGCAGGAGGAGGCGCTGCTTGAGCTGTTGCACCGCGGCGACTGAGCCCCGTGTCATCACGCCGCCCCTTTTCACCTGATGATGATGTGCTAGACCATTTTTCAAACCATCACGCGCCGTCGGGCGCCCAGACGAAGCAGGATTGCGGAGCCCAGGCATGGTCAAGACGCCGAAGATGCGACATTCGAAAAGCCACCGCGAGCCGGTGACCATCGAACTCGAACCCGGCGCTGTCTCGCGCATTGCCGATGCGGATGCCGCCAAGACGGATGTCGCGAACTCGGACGACGTCGAGGCCCCGGCAGGGTCGGTTGCGGCTGAGGATGCGGCTGCCATGGCCAATGCGCAGCCGGAGACGCCTGACGAGCCCGTTCATGCCGATCAAGCCGATCTCGAGCCGTGGGAGCACTCCGACGCCGCGGCGCAGGCCGCTCCCGAAAGCGCCGATGCGAAGGCGTCCACCCAGGCGGAGCAGCCTTACCCCACCGCTTCGGATGCGCCACCGCGCGCCAGAACCTCCGACTACAGTTTCGAGGATGCCTCGCCCAAGCCGGGTGCACCCAAGGAAACCCCAAGGACAGCCGGGAACCAGCCCATGGCCGCGCAACCGAAGCGCACGAACGGCATTGCCGCCGGCATCATCGGCGGTGTCATCGCGCTGGCTGCCGCCGGGGGGCTGCAGTTTGCCGGCGTGCTTGGCGCTCCGGGCTCAGGGGCGGGCACGGTCTCGCTCGACGGCGTCAATGGCGAGATCGCTTCGCTGAAGCGCGAAATCGCCGACCTCAGGGAAGCCAGCGGCAATGGCGCCGCAACGGCCAAGGTCGACGGGCTGTCTTCGGCGCTGGATCAGGTCAAGGCCGATGTCGCATCGCTGAAATCGGCGGTCGAAAAGGGCGGCGCCGGCGACAATGCCGGGCTTGCAGCGCTTGGCGACAAGGTCAAGCAGATAGAGACGGCGGTCGCCGCCCTTGGCCAGGCCGGTGGTGCAGCGCCCGTCGATCTCGCGCCGCTCAATGAAAGACTGGCGGGCCTCGACGCACTGGTGAAATCGGCCGGTGAGGCAGCCAAGACGCAGGAAGGCAAGATCGCCGCGCTGGAGCAGTCGGTGACGCAGCTCGCCGGCAAGGTCGATGCGCAGGCCTCGCAGCCAAAGATCGCGATGGCCATCGCCGCTTCGGCCTTGAAGGCGGCGCTTGACCGCGGCGCGCCGTTCGCCGCCGAGTTGGAGACCTTCGCGGCGATCTCGCCCGATGCACCGCAGATTGCAGCGCTGCGCCCCTACGCTGAAAAGGGCGTCCCGACCCGCACCGAGATCGCCGGCGAGGCCGACGCCGCGGCCAATGCGATGGTCGCGGCGGCGACGCCGGTCGATGAAAATGCCGGCTTCTTCCAGAACCTTTTGTCGAGCGCCGAATCGCTGGTCAAGGTCCGGCCGATCGGCGCCGTCGAAGGCGCCGGCGCGCCGGAAACCGTGGCGCGCATCGAAGTGGCGGTCAATCAGGGCGACTACGCCAATGCGCTCAGCGAATACGCAACGCTGCCGGATGCGGTCAAGGCTGCCGGCGCCGACTTTGCCGGCAAACTGAAGGCGCGCATCGACGTCGAGACGCAGGTCGACGCGCTGATTGCAGGTGCGATGAAGGCATGAGGACGACACGATGATCCGCATTCTCATCTTTCTCGCCGCCGTCTTCGCGCTCGGCCTCGGCTTTGCCTGGCTGGCCGATCGTCCCGGCGAGATGGTCGTCACCTTCAACGGTTACCAATACCAGGTCAGCCTGATGGTGGCGGCGGTGGCGATCGTTGCCGTCGTCGCCGCGGTGATGATCGTCTGGTGGCTGATCAAGTCGCTGTGGAACAGCCCGTACACGATCTCGCGCTATTTCCGCGTCCGCCGCCGCGACCGCGGCTACCAGGCGCTGTCGACCGGCATGATCGCAGCCGGCGCCGGCGATGGCGCGCTGGCCCGCAAGAAGACCAAGGAAGCCGCCAAGCTGATCCGCTCCGACCAGGAGCCGCTGATCCAGTTGCTCGAAGCGCAAGCCTCGCTGCTCGAAGGCGACCATGGGGGCGCGCGCGAAAAATTCGAAGCCATGCTCGACGACCCCGAAATGCGGCTGCTTGGCCTGCGCGGGCTCTATCTCGAAGCTGAACGGCTCGGCGACCGCAACGCCGCGCGTCACTATGCCGGGCGCGCCGCTTCCGTCGCGCCGCAACTGGCTTGGGCCGCCGAATCGACGCTGGAGGATCTGACCGGGCGCGGCGACTGGGACGGCGCGCTGAAGCTGGTGGAGGCGCAGAAGTCGACCAGGCAGATCGAACGCGACGCCGCCAATCGCCGCCGCGCTGTGCTGTTGACCGCCAAGGCGCAGGCGCTGACAGATAGCGACCCCAATGCAGCCAAGACAGCGGCACTCGAGGCAAACAAGCTCGCGCCCGATTTCGCACCGGCCGCGGTTGCAGCCGCCAATCTTCTGTTCAAACAGAACGATGTGCGCAAAGGCTCGAAGATCCTTGAGGCAGCCTGGAAGGCGGAGCCGCATCCCGAGATCGCCGAGCTCTACACCCATGCAAGGCCGGGAGATGCCGTGGTCGATCGTCTCAACCGGGCGAAGAAGCTGCAGGAGCTGAAGCGCAACAATGCCGAATCGTCGATGACGGTGGCGCGCGCCGCGCTCGATGCGCAGGATTTTTCCACCGCCCGCCGCGAGGCGGAAGCCGCGATCCGCATGGATCGCCGGGAAGGCGCTTACCTGCTGCTGGCCGATATCGAGGAGGCAGAGACCGGCGACCAGGGCAAGATCAGGCAATTGCTGTCCAAGGCGGTCAGGGCGCCGCGCGATCCGGCCTGGGTCGCCGACGGCGTCGTCTCCGAACGCTGGGCGCCGGTATCGCCGGTCAGCGGCAAGCTCGACGCTTTCGCCTGGCGCGCACCGATGGAGCGGCTGGGCCAGCTCATCGACAGCCATGAAGACGAAGCCGATGTGCCGGTGCTTGCGGCACCCGCCAAGCCGACAAAGGAAGCCGAAGTGATCGATCATCCCGCCGTTGCCAGGAGCAGCGAGGCGCCGACCGAGTCGAAGCCCGCTGTGGGCGATGAGCAGGTCACACCGGTCACTTCCGCCGCTTTCGCCGCAATACCGCCCGATGCCGAACCCGTCGAACCTGCCGAGGAACTGGCTCGGCTGCCCGACGACCCTGGCGTCGACCCCGACGACGAAGCGGAGAAGTCACCGCGCCGCTTCCGCCTGTTTTGATCCCTGAAGCATGATCCCAAAAAGTGGATAGCGGTTTTGGAAAAGATCATGCTCCAATAAAGTGAAGTGAGCACCATGTTCGAACGCGTCCTGGCCTTTCTGAAAGACCTGCCCTCCGGGGCTGGGGCTCGCGCCAATGCGGACGATCCGCGCGTTGCGGCGTCGGCTTTGCTCTATCATGTGATGAATGCCGACGGCGTGCGCCAGGATGTCGAGTGGGAGCGGTTCAAGCAGGTGCTGGCGCAGAGCTATTCGATCAGCGGCGACGAGCTCGATGCACTGGCTGCCGCCGGCGAGCGCGCCGACAATGAGGCGATCGACCTCTATGCCTTCACCAGCGTCTTGAAGCGCCATCTCGACGCCGAGGCGCGCAAGGCTTTCATCGGCCTGATGTGGGAAATCGTCTATGCCGACGGCGAACTGCATGAACTGGAGGACAACACCGTCTGGCGCGTCGCCGAGCTAATCGGCGTCGAGCGCCAGGATCGCGTCGAGGCGCGCCGCAAGGCGGCGGCCGCCGCGCCCGGCGCCAGCGGAACGTCGAGCGACGAATAGGATTCCGCCTTTCCATGCCGCCCAGACCGAGCTCGAAACCAAAAATCCTGATCGTGCTGCATCAGGAGACTTCGAGCCCCGGCCGGGTTGGCCACATGCTGCTCGAGGAAGGTTTCGACCTCGACATCCGCCGGCCGCCTCTCGGCGACAGCCTGCCGGAGACGCTGGAGGGACACGCCGGCGCCGTGGTGTTCGGCGGGCCGATGAGCGCCAATGACGAAGATGAGTTCGTCCGCCGCGAGACCAACTGGCTCAATGTTCCGCTAAAGGAGAACCGGCCCTTCCTCGGCATCTGCCTTGGCGCGCAGATGCTGGCCAATCATCTCGGCGGCAAGGTCGAGGGGCATGGCGAGGGGCTGGTCGAGATCGGCTGGTATCCGCTGAAGCCGACCGAAGCCGGCAAAAAGCTGCTGCCCTGGCCCGACATGGTTTACCAGTTTCACCGCGAAGGCTTTTCGCTGCCCAGGGATGCGACGCTGCTGGCCACGGCGGAAACCTACCCCAACCAGGCTTTTCGCTATGGCGACAATGCCTGGGGCATCCAGTTCCATGGCGAACTGACCCAGTTGATGATGCAGCGCTGGGTGGTGCGCGGCGCACACCGTTTCGAATTGCCCGGCGCGCAGCCCGGCCGCGACCATCTCGGCGGCCGGCTGATCTGGGATATGCACCTCAAGCGCTGGCTGAGCGAGTTTTTGAGCCTGATCTTCGGCAAGCCTACTGAGGGATAGAGCAAATCCAACTACTCTGAACGGCCGAGCTTGCCCAAAGACGACTTACCTCTGGGAGGCGTGTACGATGGATCCGGGACCTTAGCCCGTTCCCGCAGATTTGGATTGCGCCCCAAACACTCCGATGGATCGAAAAACTCCGTGGCGCATTTAAGCTTCGGCTAATAACGGCCCCAGGAGAGAACCAATGAAGAAGACGCTGCTCATTTTAAGCCTACTCATTCCGCTCGCGGCATGCTCCCGCACCGAACAAGGCGCTGCCGTCGGTGGTTTGGGTGGCGCAGCTGTAGGCGCAGCAGTGGCCGGCGACCCGATAAAAGGGGCGGTTGTTGGCGGGGCGGTCGGAGCGCTGGCCGGGGCGGTCATCGGGCACGCCAGCGAAGCCGGCCAGTGCAGATATCGCGGTCGGAACGGTCGAGTTTACGTTGCTCAGTGCCCGGACGGCTACTGATCTCAAAGGCGCGTGATCTCTTTCGATCACGCGCCTGCTCGGGGTAGGATAACTGAATGGCATATAACAGCAAAAGACTGCTGGCTTTCTGGTTCGCCGTTGTCAGCGCTGTCGCGATAAACGCCGAACTTTCGACCGCGGCCTTGGCCGCACCTGTAGAAGCGAAGACGATTGCCGATCACTTCTCATCGGTAAAGTCCATGTCCGGGGACTTTGTCCAGTCGGGCCCAAGAGCGGAAAGGACCAAAGGGAAATTTTTCCTCCAGCGGCCGGGCAAGATCCGGTTCAACTATGCAGGCCAATCAGGGGTCAGCGTAATTGCAGATGGAAAATCCTTGGTGGTCTATAACAAGAAGCTCAAGACATCGCGGCTTTATGCTCTCTCGAAGACGCCGCTCAAGCTGCTCCTCGACAATCAGGTCAACTTTTCCGGCAATCGCCTCAAAAGTATCAGGGACGATGGCGCCCAGGTGATCATCAGGCTGGCCGACAAGTCGGCCTTCGGCAATTCGAATATCACTATGGTGTTTGACAGGGAATCGCTCGATCTACGCAGATGGACCCTGACTGACGAGAGGGGCCTTACCTCGACAGTCACCATATCCAACGTGAAGCAGGGCGTTCGCGCTCCTGCGGGCACCTTCACTATCAACTATGCTGCAAACCGTGAATTCAACACCAAAACGAAATAGTCGGCAGCGCCACGAACTGCCCGTGTAACACTACTCGGCGGCCGTCTCGGACGGCACCTCTGCCGGTGCCGAAGACTCGGCCTCGGCATGCGGCTTGCGCCGTGAGAACAGCGACCTGAGCGTGACGTAGAACACCGGCGTCAGGAACAGGCCGACGAAAGTGACGCCCAGCATGCCGGAGAACACCGCGGTGCCGAGCGACTGGCGCATTTCCGCGCCCGGGCCCGTCGCGATCATCAGCGGCACGACGCCGAGGATGAACGAGAAGGCGGTCATCAGGATCGGCCGCAGCCTGAGCCGGCAGGCTTCGACGGCAGCCTCGGCTGCCGACAGGCCGCGTTCCTGGGCCTGCCGCGCGAACTCGACGATCAGGATCGCGTTCTTGGCGGCAAGCCCGATCAGCACGATGAGGCCGATCTGCACGAGGATGTTGTTGTCCAGCCCTCGGAACGACACGCCGAGCAACGCTGCGAGCACGCCGAGCGGCACCACCAGCACGATGGCGAACGGCAGCACCCAGCTTTCATATTGCGCCGCCAGCGCCAGGAACACGAACAGCACCGACAGTCCGAAGATATAGACAGCGGCATTGCCGGTGTTGCGCTCCTGATAGGCGAGTTCGGTCCATTCGTAGGAGGTACCGGCCGGCAACGTCTGTGCCGTGATCGCTTCCATCTTGGCAAGCGCATCGCCGGTGGAAACACCGGGCGCGGCGTTGCCCTGCAGCGGCACGGAGACGTACATGTTGTAGCGCTGGACCAGCGCCGGGCCGGTGACGTCGCGGATCTCGATCAACGTGCCCAGCGGAACCAGCGCGCCGGTCGCCGAGCGCACCTTCAGTTTCAAGATGTCGGCGCGATCGAGGCGGAACGCCTGGTCGGCCTGCGCGCGCACCTGGTAGACGCGCCCGAAAGCGTTGAAGTCGTTGACGTAGGCGGTGCCCAGATTGATCGACAGCGTCTCGAAGATGTTGGGGATCGGCACGTTCAGGATGCGCGCCTTGTCGCGATCGATCGCCAGGAAGAATTGCGGGCTGGACGCGGAGAAGGTGGTGAACACGCCGGTCAGCCCCGCCGTCTTGTTGGCCTTGCCGGCAATTTCATAGGCAAGCGCCAGGATCTGCCGCATGTCGGCGCTGTTGCGCTCCTGGATCTGCAGCTTGAAGCCGCCGGCATTGCCGACGCCGCGGATCGGCGGCGGCGGCAGTGCGATAATGAAGGCTTCCTTGATGCTTTGCAGGCTGCCGAACAAATTGCCGATGACCTGGGTCGCGGACTGGCCGGCTTCCAGTCGCTCGTCAAACGGCTTGAACCTGGCGAAGATCACGCCCGCGTTGCTGGCATTGGTAAAGGTGGCACCGGAGAAGCCGGCGAAGGCGACCGCGTAGTCGACGCCCGGCGTTTTCTGGATGATCTGCGACGCCTGCTGGATGACGGCATCGGTCCGCGATAGCGAGGCGCCGTCCGGCAACTGGACGACGACGATCGCATAGCCCTGGTCGAGCGACGGAATGAAACCGCGCGGCACCGTCTGAACCATATAGACCGTGGCGTAGATGAGGGCCGCGAAAACGGCCAGCGTGGCGGCGATCGCTATCCGCGAGCCGACCAACACGCGCACGATGCTCGAATACCAATGGGCGACCTTGTCGAAGCCGCGATTGAAGCCGTCGGCGAGCGCCCGTCCGAACCGCGCCAGGAAAAAGCGCGGCGGCGCCGCAGCAGTGTGGTGCGGCTTGAACAGCAGCGCGGCCAAGGCCGGCGAGAGCGTCAGCGAATTGAATGCCGAGATCGCCGTCGACACCGCGATGGTGATCGCAAACTGCAGGTAGAACTGCCCGGAAATGCCGGGAATGAAGGCTGTCGGCACGAACACGGCTATCAGCACCAGCGAGATCGCGATGACCGCCGTTCCGACTTCGTCCATGGTCAGATGCGACGCCGGATTGGGCGCCAGCCCGCTGGCGATATTGCGCTCGACGTTCTCGACCACGACGATCGCATCGTCGACGACGATGCCGATGGCCAGCACGAGGCCGAACAGCGTCAGCATGTTGAGGGAGAAGCCGGCGGCGTAAAGCACCGCCAGCGTGCCGATCAGCGACACGGGGATCGCCACGATCGGCACGATCGCCATGCGCCACGATTGCAGGAAGACGATGATGACGATGATGACCAGAACCATCGCCTCGAGGATCGTCTTGTAGACCTCCTGGATCGACTCGGCGACGAACTCGGTCGGATTGTAGACGATGTCGTAGCTCAATCCCTTCGGGAAGTCCTGGGAAAGCTCCTTCATCTTGTCCTGGATCTCCGCGGCTGCGGCGAGCGCATTGGTGCCTGGCCGCTGGAAGATGGCGAGCGCCACCGCCGGTTTGCCGTTGAGATAGGAGTTGGTGACGTAATCCTTGGCGCCGAGCTCGATGCGCGCCACGTCCTGCAGCTGGATCAGGCGGCCGTCTTCGGCCGATTTGACGATCACGTATCGGAAGTCCCGTGCGTCGTTGAAGCGGCCTTGCGTGGTGACCGTGTACTGGAACGCCGTGCCGGTATTGGTCGGCGGCGCGCCGATGGAGCCGCCTGACACCTGGACGTTCTGGTCGCGCAGCGCCTGCACCACATCGCCCGAGGTCATCCCCAGGGCGGACAGTTTTTCCGGATCGAGCCAGATGCGCAGCGAATATTCGCGTTCGCCAAAGATGATGAGGTCGCCGACGCCGTCCAACCTGAGCAGTATGTCGCGCACCCGCGAGCGGGCGTAGTTCGAGACGTAGAGCTGGTCGTAGGTATTGTCGGGCGACAGCATGTGCACGACCATCATCAGGTCGGGCGAGCTCTTGATGGTGGTGATGCCGAGGCGGCGGACTTCTTCGGGCAGGCGCGGCTCGGCGACCGACACGCGGTTCTGTACCAGCACCTGCGCCTGGTCGAGATCGGTGCCTAGCTTGAAGGTGATGGTCAGCGCCATCGCCCCGTCGCCCGACGAATAGGACGACATGTAAAGCATGCCCTCGACGCCGTTGATCTCCTGCTCGATCGGCGTTGCCACCGTCGCTGCCACTGTCTCGGCGTCGGCGCCCGGGTACTGGGCGCGAACGACGATGGTCGGCGGCGCGATCTCGGGATATTGCGCGATCGGCAGCTGGGTATAGGCAATCCCGCCGAGGATCAGCAGGACGATCGAAACCACCGATGCGAAGATCGGACGGTCGACGAAGAAATGGGCGAACCTCATTGCTGCAACCCGGCGGTCTCGACCTTGGGCGGCAACGTCACCATCTCGACTTTCACCTTGGTGCCGGGCCTGGCGTGCATCAGCCCGTTGACGATGATCGTCTCGTCGCCGGTCAGGCCCGCGCGGATCACCCGGTAGCCGTCGAGAAGCGGGCCGGTGCGCACGGGCTTCGCCGACACCATCCCGGCCTCATCCACCAGGTACACGATGCGGCGATCCTGATCGGCGCCGACCGCCTCGTCGGGCACCAGGACGCCGCTATGCGGCAGCGACCCCGGCACGTTGATGCGCCCGAACATGCCTGGCTGGAGAACGCCGTCGGCGTTGGCAAACCTTGCACGCACCCGCATGGTGCCGGTCGCGTTGTCGATCCGGTTCTCGGCAAAATCGAGCTTGCCCTTGAATACCGCCTCCGCGCGGTCGGCGACGCGAACCACCACCTCGAGCCCGCCGGCGCCTTCCTGCATGCTGCCGCCGCGCTCCTTCGCGTCGCGGGCGTAGCTGAAATACAGGCGCTCATCGACGTCGAAATAGAAGTCGATCGGATCGCGCGTGACGATAGTCGTCAGCAAGGTGGAATCCGGCTGCACGAGGTTGCCGACCGACACCAGCCGGCGGTCGATGCGGCCGGACAAGGGCGCCTTGATCTCGGTGAACTCCAGGTTCAGGTTGGCCGTCGTCAGCGCAGCCGTCGCGCCTTGCATCTGCGCCTGCGCCGAAAGGTATTCCCGCCGACGGTCGTCGACCGTCGCGGCCGAGATATTGCCGGTCTTGGCGAGTTCATCGGCGCGATCCAACTGCATCTTGGAGAATTCGAGCAGGGACTTGGCGACGTCTACTTGCGACTTGGCGGCATCGTAGGCCGCCTGGTACGGACGCTGGTCGATGGTGAAGAGCAGGTCGCCCTTGTTGACCAGTGCGCCGTCCTGGAAGCTGATGTTGTCCAGATAGCCGCTGACGCGCGAACGGATGGCGACCTCGTCGACGGCTTCGAAGCGCCCGACGAACTCGTCGTCTTCGACGATTTCACGCACCACCGGCTTGGCCGCCGTCACCACCGGCAGTTGCTGGTCCTGCGCAAACGCGTTGCTGCTGAAAGCCATGCCGAGCAGGAATGCCACTGGGACGGCGGAGCGGGCCAGCCAGCCGACCGATCGGCTGGGTCGCCCGCTTGCGTCGCGATGCGATTGCCGATTCCCTGAAGTGTCCATTTGCGTCCCCGCTAGCTGGACCCGGAGGTCGGGTGGTTCTCTTCTATATTTAAGGTTTCTCGTCGAGACCAGAGCACTGCAGTATTGTGCATGGCAACATAATCATTTTCCATATGGACTGAAATGTCCACCCTGTGGCTGCCCCGCCATCTGGCTAGTTCGCCCAGAACCGGCCCATCCGCTTCCGGCCCATCTCAGCCGTCATCGGCGCAAGCTGATTTGGACCGAGCGCCGGATCCTGCGGCTTACTCGATCAGTTGCGGCTGTTGAGATGCCGCACCCTTCGCAGTTGCGGAAACAGCACCGCCCACAGTCCGGCGACGGCAATCGCACCGACGCCGCCGATCACCACCGCCGGCACGGTGCCGATCAGCGCCGCCATGGTGCCGGCGCGGAACTCGCCGACTTCGTTGGAGGCGCCGACGAAGACCTGGTTGACGGCGTTGACGCGGCCGCGCACCTCGTCGGGTGTCCACAGCTGGATCAGCGTCTCCCTGATATAGACGCTGAACATGTCGGTGGCGCCGAGGCCGGCAAGGGCCAGGATCGACAGCCAGGTGATGGTCGAGACGCCGAACAGCACGGTGAAGGCGCCGAACCCGGCGACGAAGCCGAGCATGATCTTGCCGGCACTGTCGCGCAGCGGATGCCCGGCAAGCCAGACCGCGACACAGATGGCGCCGATGCCGGGCGCCGAGCGCAGCAGGCCGAGGCCCCACGGGCCGAGTTCCAGAATATCGCGGGCATAGACCGGCAGCAGCGCCGAGGCACCGGACAGAAGCACGGCGAAGAGGTCGAGCGAGATGGCGCCCAGGACGATCTTCTCGCTCCAGATGTATCGGAAGCCGGCAAACAGCGTCTCCATCGTCGGCTTGTCGGTGGCGCTCTGCTGGGCCGGTTTCGGAATGGTGAAGATCAGCAGACCGGCCACCAGCATCAGCACGGAGGCAACGGCGTAAGCGGCTTCGGCCGAGACGCCATAGAGCAGGCCGCCGGCGACCGGGCCGACAATGGTCGCCGTTTGCCAGGCGGACGAGTTCCAGGCGATCGCATTGCCGAAATCTTCCGGCGGAACAAGGTTGGCGAACAGCGACGACGAGGCCGGCCCATAAAAAGCGCGCGCCAGGCCGAACATAGCCAGCACGATGAAGATCGGCAGCGGGCTGACGAGACCGCGCAGCGTGAAGTACAACAGGACAAGCGCACAACCTGCCTCGACTACCGTCGCCAGCGCCATGATCAGGCGGCGGCCGAAACGGTCGGCGACAACGCCGGTGACCAGCACCAGCAGCAGCGACGGCAGGAACTGGACGATGCCGACAATGCCGAGATCGAAGGGATCGCGCGTCAGATCATAGATCTGCCAGCCGACGGCGACGGACACGATCATGGTGGCGAAGGTGGTCAGGAAACGCGCCGCCCAATAGCTCAGGAAGGAGCGATGGCGGAAGGCGGCGTAACGCCGGTCAGGCGGTGTATGGGAATGGGATGTCATGGATACAGGCCCCGTTGCTTGCATTGGCCGGCGGGGCACTTCCCGGAAATGGGCGCTGTTCCGGCCAATGAAACTTATCAAAGTTCGGGGCGCGTATGCGTGAAAATCGGGCCTGGATCAAGTGGTTTTCCAGCCGCTCGCCCGATTGCACGCGGACGTTACTGCCTCAGCGCGGCGGTGATGGCGTCGAGGCCGCCCTGTAATTCCGCCTCTTTCGGCCAGCCGAAACCGACGCGGAAGAAGCGCTTGGGCATATCGAACCAGTGGCCGGGACCGACATAGGTGCCGTGGTTTTCCAAGAGATTGACGTAGAAACGGTCGAGGTCGAAGTCTGGACTGACATTGAGCCTTGGAAATCCGACGACGCCGCCTTGTGGCCGCACCCAGTCGACCAGCGGCTCGCGGTCGATCCAGTCTTGCACGATGTCGCGGCGTTTCGCCATCTCGGGCAGCAGCGCGCCCAAGAAAGCGTCGCGGCGCCCCAGCATGCCGCGCGCAATGCCTTCGTCGATGACGCTGCCGCAAATGCCGATCTGCTCCTTGGCGGCGAGGAAGCGCTCCTGCAGTTCGGCATCGCTGGTGATCAGCCAGCCAATGCGGATGCCGGGAATGCCGAAGGCTTTCGACAGCGACGAGACGCTGATCGCTTTGGGGCTGAGAGAAGCCGCCGCCGGCAGGCGCTGTCCATAGGAGAGGTCGCGATAGGTCTCGTCGACCAGCAGATGGCAGCCGCTCGCTTCGGCCAGCGCAATCAGCGCGTCGAGATCGGCCCGGCCCATCATCGTGCCGGTCGGGTTGTGCGGGCAGGTGACGCTGATCAGCTTGGTGTTCGGTTGCATGCTGGCGGCGACGCGGCCGAAATCGATGGCAAAGCCTGCGTCGAAATCGAGATCGACATAGGAGATGGCGCAGCCGATCGCCTTGGGGGTCTCGATGTTGGTGGCGTAGTTCGGCCGGACGACGACAAGATGGTCGCGCTCCGACAGAAGCGAGGTCGAAATGATGAAGAGCGCGCCCGCCGCACCGGCGGTCACCAGAACATCGTCAGCGGAGATGCCTTTGTCTTGCGCCGCGATCAGCGCCCGCAACTCCTTGTCGCCGCGATGCTCGCCGTAGAACAGCGTGAGATCCGGCAGCGACAGGCCGACGTCGGAGAGTTTCTGATCGGCGATCGAGCTTTCGGAGAGATTGAACCGAATGCGATCGTAGCCGTATTCCTCCGGCGCCTCTTTCTCGATCACCATTCTGGCGTAGTTCATCGCTGCTCCCCCAAAGCAATCTCTGTGGTGTATCCAAGCCACAAAAGCACGAAGCCTGCCAAGGCTCATTCGCCGGCAGGCTTCTGTTCCAGTCGTCCAAACGATTGGCTCAGGGCCGAGGCGCTGATCCCACTCAGGCCGGAACTTTGGCCTTCCGACCCTTGGCTTTCGCCGGCGCGGCCACTGCAGCCTTGCGGCCGAGGCCGATCGACTTGGCCAGCTCGGAGCGCGACGCCGCGTAGTTGGGGGCAACCATCGGATAGTCGGCCGGCAGGCCCCATTTGGTACGATAGGCTTCCGGCGTCAGGTTGAAATGGACGCCGAGATGGCGCTTCAGCGATTTGAATTTTTTGCCGTCCTCGAGGCAGATGATGTAATCCGGCGTCACCGACCGCTTGGGATTGACGGCCGGGATCTGCGGCGTCGCCACTGGGGCCGGCGGCTGGCTGAGCCCGCCGATCGACGCCGCAACGCTGGCGATGAGATCGCTCAGGCCGGCAACGGGCAAGCGGTTCTTCTCGACGTAAGCGGACACGATATGGGCGGTAAGCTCGAGCAGGTCGATGTCCTTGTCAGAGTCGTTGCTGTCGTCGGCCAATTTATCTCTCCGTCGCTAGGGGGTGGCGGAAACTCCCAGAGTGGTCCCAGCGGAGCCGGAAATCCGCTCTAGTCATTTGTCTTGCCGCATATGTGCGGTTGCGCCAGATGATTCCATCCGGTGCCACCGATCTAATCGCCAAATCTGCGTAACGCAATGACTTCGTATCGCGCCACACGTCATTTTGAACAACTATACTGAATTTTAATACTATCAGACGATCAGCGCCTTGTCGCGCCATAGTCGAAAACCGCCCTCGAAAGCGCGCGTATTGTCGCCGCGCCTGGATGTGGCGGGCAATTCATCCAGTCTGTCGACATTGCCGCCGCCGATGACGACATAATCCGGCTGCAGCGCCGCACGCAGCCGCTCGACGACGTCGACAACGTATTTGCGCCATTTTTTCTTGCCGTATTTCTCCAGGCCGCGCTCGCCGACATAATCTTCGAAACTGCCGCCCTTGCGGTACGGCAGATGCGCCAGTTCCATTGGCTGGCCGACATTGTTGAGGATCATCGCCGCGCCCAGGCCGGTGCCGAGGCCGAGGAACAGCATGCGCCCGCCATCGTAGCTGCCGATCGCCTGCAGCAGCGCGTCGTTGACGACCTTGACCGGCTTGCCGAAGGCGGCGGCAAAATCGTAGCCGTCCCAGCCCTTGCCGAGATTGGCGGGATCGAGCGAAGGCCTGTTGTGCCTGACCGGGCCGGGATAGCCCATCGAGATCACGTCATAGGGCAGCCCTTCGGCCAGCGTCTTCACCGTGGCGACCATCTGCTGCGGCGTCAGATCCGGTCCGGAATCGGCCCGGCGCATCTCGCCGCCTGCGCTGGTGAGGATTTTTACGTGCGAGCCGCCGACATCGATCGTCAGCACGATCGGTTCCGCCTTGGCCTTCGCGGGCCTGGCTGCCTTGGCCATGTCGTTTCCTCCGCTCACTTGGCGCGTTCCCCGTTTCAGGGAAACGGGGGAATGCTCCAACTCTTTGTTTTTACGCAATTCCGGACGGAAAAACCGCTCGCACTTTCCTGGAATTGCTCAAGTCGGATTGATCCAGCCGTTGGGCGGCCCGAAGCTGGCCATGGCGTCGGCAGGCCCCCAGGTCTTCGGCTCATACATATGCGGCGGCGTGGTGTCGCCCAGCACCGGGCCGACGATGCGCCAGGCAAGCTCGCTGGCATCCTGGCGGGTGAACAATTGGCCATTGCCGTTCATGGCATCGCCGATCAGCCGCTCATAGGGCGGCATGTCGCCCTTCGAATCGTCGAGCGCGGTGAGCTCGACCTGCTCGCCGACCATATCGTCGCCGGGCGCCTTGCGTTGCGCGCCGATCGAGATCGCCACCTGCGGGTCGATGCGGAAGCGCACGTAATTTGCGTCGCTGGGCTTGATCGGATCGAAGACGTCGAGCGGCGGCCGCTTCAGCCGCACGATCACTTCGGTCACATGCACCGGCATGTTCTTGCCGGTGCGGATGAAGAACGGCACGTCCTGCCAGCGCCAGGTGTCGACCATGAAGCGCACGGCAGCAAAGGTTTCGACCGGCGAGTTCGGCTTCACGCCGGGTTCAGCGAGGTAGCCGGTGAACTGGCCGCGCACGACGTCGTCCTTGGTCAGCGTGCGGATGGCGCGCAGCACCTGCACCTTCTCGTCGATCAGATCGTCGGCCGAGCGGCCGACCGGCGGTTCCATGGCGAGCAGCAAAAGGATGTTGAGCAGATGGTTCTCGATCACATCGCGGATAGCGCCGACATCGTCATAGAATTTGCCACGGCCTTCGACGCCGAAGTCCTCGGCCATGGTGATCTGTACGCTTTCGACGAAGTTGCGGTTCCAGATCGGCTCGAGAAAGGAATTGGCAAAGCGGAAATAGAGCAGGTTCTGGATCGCCTCCTTGCCGAGATAGTGGTCGATGCGGAAGATCGACTGCTCTTCGAACACCAGATGCAGCACGCGGTTCAGCCAGCGCGCCGATTGGAGATCGTGGCCGAACGGCTTTTCCACCATCAGCCGCGCGCCATGCGCGGTACCGGATTGCTCCAGCCCCTGGACAACGGTCTCGAACATGGTCGGCGGCACCGCCATATAGTGCAGCGGCCGCTGCGCCGAGCCGAGCGCCGTCTTCAGCTTCTCGAAGGTCGCGCCGTCGCGGTAGTCGCCGCTGACATAGCGCAGCAGACTGGCGAATTTGGCGAAGATCTTTTCGTCGATCTTGCCGAGAGCGTTGACGATGCCGTCGCGGGCCCGCGCCTGCAATTGGTTGATGTCCCAGGCATCGAAGGCGACGCCGATCACCGGCTCGGTCAGCGTCCCCTTGGCTACCATCTGGTAGAGGGCCGGAAATATCTTCTTGTGGGCAAGGTCGCCGGTTGCTCCGAAGAGCACCAGCGTGTCGGACCGTTCCGGGCTCATCTTGCGCGTCTCCCCTGCGGCCTTCACTTGCCGGCCTTCGGCTTTTCGACATGGCCGCCAAAGGCATAGCGCATGGCCGACAGCAGCTTGTCGGCGAATTCGGATTCGCCCTGCGAGGAGAAGCGGTCGAACAAAGCCGAGGACAGAACCGGCGCCGGCACGCCGGTGTCGATCGCCGCCTTCAGCGTCCAGCGGCCTTCACCGGAATCGGAGACGCGGCCGCCGAACTGGGCCAATGCCGGGTCGCTCTTCAGAGCGCCGGCGGTGAGGTCGAGCAGCCAGGAGCCGATCACACTGCCATGGCGCCAGACCTCGGCCACCTGCGGCAGGTCGATGTCGAACTGATAGTATTGCGGGTTTTCCAAAGGGCTGGTCTCGGCGTCGGCAGTGCGCTGTCTTTTGCCGGCATTGGCCGATTTCAGGATGTTCATGCCTTCGGCGTAGGCGGCCATGACGCCATATTCGATGCCGTTGTGGATCATCTTGACGAAATGGCCGGCGCCGCTCGGTCCGCAATGCAGGTAGCCAAAGGGTGCGGTCCCGCCCGCCTTGTCGGGCGTGGCGCCGGCATCGGCGCCGGGCGCCAGCGTGGCGAAGATCGGATCGAGGTGTTTGACCGCCGTATCGGGGCCGCCGATCATCAGGCAGTAGCCGCGCTCCAAGCCCCAAACGCCGCCGCTGGTGCCGACATCGACATAGTGCAGGCCCTTGGCCGCAAGCTCGGCCGCCTGGTCGACAGCGTCGTGATAATAGGAATTGCCGCCGTCGATAATGATGTCGCCGGGCTCCATCAATGCTGCCACCTGGTCGGCGATCTTGCCGGTGATCGCCGCCGGCAGCATCAGCCAGGCGCTGCGCGGCTTGGAAAGCTTGCCGACGAACTCCTCCATCGATGCGGCGCCGATGGCGCCATCGGCAACCAGGGCGGCAACGCTTGCCGGGTTGATGTCGTAGACGACGCATTGATGGCCGTCGCGCATCAGGCGGCGCACCATGTTGGCGCCCATCCTGCCCAGTCCCATCATTCCGATCTGCATGGTGTTGTCCTAGTCGCTTGAGGAAAGAAATTGCTGGCGAGTTAGTTCTCAATGCCGACGGTGAAGTCGACATTCTCCCAACGGTCGCCGTCGGGCCAGAAAAAAGTGAAGACGATCGTATTACCTCGCGGAATATCGGTCACCGGCAGATCCGCCATATGGACGCCAAAGACATTCACGGACGTGTTGATTTCATGGCTGGTCTGCCACTGGTCGCCGCTCCAGCGGATCAGTGCCGGCTGCAGCAGTTCAACCCGCAGCGTCTTGCCGGCTTCCATGGTGCGCAGCCTGTTGTTGAAGCGCCATATCCTCAGCGGCGAGCCGGTCTTGTCCCTGACATAGCGCTTGACGCCTTGCGGCGGCATGTCGAAGACGGCGCCGTCGCGGAGCGAGCGCAACAGCTTGATGTGTTCCGAATGCGCCCAGACCAGCGGCATGGCGCTGCCCGACGGCTTGCCCAGCCACAATTCGCGCTCCGGTATGTCGGCGCCGTCCCAGACCTGTTCCGGCAGCAGACCGCCCACCCCAGCCGAAGCCTCGAATGTGTCGAGCAGGCTTGCCGCCTTGTCCTTGCGGCCGGCGGCCAGCTCGTAGTGAGCGCGTTCGCCGGCCAGCAACGGCCAGGGTCGGCCCTGGCCGTTGCCGTCGAAGGGGGCGCCGTCGGCGTGTTCGCCATAACCGTCGCTGGTGTAGCGGTACCATAGAGGCCCTTGCGGCAGGTCGCAGCGCAGTTGCGCGTCGATGATCTTGACCGTGCCGACGATGCGCGGATCGTCCGCGGCCCTGAGGCCGAAGCGGACCAGCGCCAGCGCGTCCGGGCTGACAATCGCTTCGGCCGGCTTGTCGGTATCGCCCGGCGGACGGTTCTTGATCGGTACGAAGCCGTCCTTCGGCGATGCGGCGCCTGAAGCGTCGGCCGGCGCGATGCGGATGTAGTACCCGTCGACGCCAGCCTCGTGGCACTCCGGTGTGCCGCTGACATAGGTCCAGCGCTCGATCTGGTCGTTCCAGCAATCTGCGACCTCGCGCAAATAGTTAGCCGGCTCGGGTTTGCCGTTGACGTCGAACAGATCGGCGGCGCCAAGCAGTGCCGATATTTCGACGGCGAGCGTGAATGGGCTGTAGCCCGCGTCCTCTTCCCAGCGGTCCTGCCCGGTGACGGGGCCATTGCGCACGATATAGGACGCTGCTTTCTCGACCATCGGCATGAAGGCGGCGAGCTTTGCGCGCGGCAGGTGGCCGGCGCGGTGCAGCGCATCGGCAAGCAGCAGCGGGAAGGCGCATTCGTCCATCTGGATGCCCGGCCAATAGAGCGAGCCGTCGAGCCACACATTTTGTGGCCAGTGGCCGTCCGGCTGCTGGATGGAACGGAGATAGGCGAGGATCTCAAGCGCCTGCGCCGGATCGCCGGCGGCGAGGAAGCCGCCCGCAGTTTCGACGAGGTCGCGCGGCCAGACCAGATGATATCCGCCAAGGTCGTCGTCGCCCTTGCTGAACCCCCAGGGGATCGACAGGCTGGCGACGGCCGCACCGGGCCTCGCCAGCGACAGGTGTGTCGCCAGCACCGCTGTGCTGACGCGGTAGGTGTTGAGGCCGGATGCATCATGGTGGTCGAGCGCCGTCAGGCCTGCCTGCCATTTCCGCCATTTCGCGACATAGACCTTTGCCGCCGGCTCAAACCCGCGTTTCAGGCTGGCGGCGGCGTTTTCGGCCGCTTCATCCGGCGTTGCCCCAAACCCAAGCGCAAGCAAGGCTTTGCTGTTGCGTAAGGAAAAGCCGATCTCGCCGGTCAGCGCGACATTGCCGTCCTCCGCCCTTTGGCAGGCCGGATTGAGCCGGCCGGCGCGGCTGAGTTGCTGCCAGCCGTCGGAAAGCCTGCATAGCCGGCCGAGCAATCACCCCAGGGCAGCGAGGATGCAAGCGCCAGGCAGGTGCCGCGCCCGGACGCGAACAGCATCGGCCTCCCCTTGTGCTCGTCGGTCCAGGCGGTGTTGCCCATGCCGGCATTGACCAGATGCGGCGCCAGCAGGGCGTAGACGCGGTAGTCCGTGGCCACGCCCTCGAGTGCCGTGAAGCTGGTTTCCTGCAGCAAGGCCGGGCGCGCCGGATCCGCCAGGATGCGCTTTTCGATCTGGTAACGCGCCGTCGCGTTGATCAGCCGGTAGGCGGGCACGCCGTCCTCGAACGGCTCGATGGCATGTGTGGCGTCACGCTTCTCCTCGGAAAACCAGCCGCCGGGACCGGTGACCAGCAGTCCCATGTCGCGCGTGCAGGCGCTGTCGAGGCCGGGATAGTAGACTTCATTGACGATGCCATGGCTGAGCGTGAACCAGACGCGGCTCGCCGTCGAAAGCGCGGCACCTACGCCGCTCTTGGCGCTTGACGTCCAGCGCGCCGGAATTCCGGGCGCGCCCATTCTTTTGGGTGCACTGGGGGGAAGGGTCGGCGGCGTCGCTGCCATGCATGGTCTCCTGGGCCCTTCCCTAGACCAGCAGGCGAAGGCTTTTCAATCATCGCACCTGAAGTTGATCGCCAAAGCGTAACCGATCGCAGTTGACAAGCGAGCTCATCTGCATTTGTCTGACAATAGATAAAAAACAGGCAGCCAACGCCAAAACCATCAGCAACAGTCGGCGGGGCCGACAATCCATGGGAGGATTATGACATGAAGAAACTGCTCGTCCTGAGCGCTCTGGCGGCGATGCTCGCCTCGGGCACGGCGCTTGCCGACACCAGCGGCAAGAAGATCGCCTTCTCCAACAATTACGCCGGCAATTCGTGGCGCCAGGCGATGCTCGACAGCTACGGCATCGTCACCAAGAAGGCGGTGGAGGACAAGATCGTCGGCGCCGCCGACATCTTCACCACCGCCGACAAGGAAGTGCCGACGCAGGCTGCCCAGGTGCAGAACCTGATCCTGCAGGGTTATGACGCCATCGTCATCAATGCCGCATCGCCGGATGCGCTGAACGGCGCCATCAAGCAGGCCTGCGATGCCGGCATCGTCGTCGTCTCCTTCGACGGGACGGTCACCGAACCTTGCGCCTACCGCGTCGTCGTCGACTTCAAGGACATGGGCAAGCAGGAAGTCGAGCAGATGGCCAAGTTCCAGCCCAAGGGCGGCAATTTGCTGGAAATCCGCGGCCTTGCCGGCACCTCGATCGACGATGCCATCCATGCCGGCATCCTCGAAGGCGTCGCCGCCCATCCCGAGTTCAAGATCGTCGGTTCGGTGACCGGCGACTGGGACCAGACGACGGCGCAGAAGGCGGTCGCGACGATCCTGCCTTCGTTGCCCGACATCGTCGGCATCGTCGACCAGGGCGGTGACGGTTATGGCGCGGCACAAGCCTTTGCCGCCGCAGGCAAGCCGCGTCCGACCATCATCATGGGCAACCGCCAGGACGAGCTGAAATGGTGGAAGGAGCAGAAGGACAAGGATGGCTACCAGACCTGGTCGGCCTCGATCGCGCCCGGCGTGTCGTCGCTGGCCTTCTGGGTGGCGCAGCAGGTGCTCGACGGCCGCACCGACATTCCGCATGACCTTTTGGTGCCGTATCTCGCCTTTACCCAGGACAATTTCGAGACCGAGCTGCCGAAAATCAAGGAGGGCGGCGTCGCCACCCACGAATACAGCCAGCAAGACGCAATCGCGGCGATCAAAGCCAATATCAAGTGATGCATTGCATTCATTGCCAGCGGCATGACCGACCGGATATCGTTGAGCATGCCTGAGGCCAATACGGACATCATCAGACTGGGCGGCGCCGAAAAACATTTCGGCGCCGCCCATTTGGACATCATCAGGCTGAACGGCGCCGAAAAACATTTCGGCGCCGTTCGGGCGCTTAACGGCGTCGACTTCCATGTTGTATCAGGCGAATGCGTCGGGCTGGTCGGCCACAACGGAGCCGGCAAATCGACGCTGATGCATATGGTGGCCGGTACGCTGCAGCCCGATGGCGGTGAGATCGCGGTGCGTGGCAATGCCGAAACCGACTACTCGGTGGCGCGCGCGCTGAAACTCGGCATACGCTGCGTGTTCCAGGAACTGTCGCTCTGCCCTAACCTCAGTATCGCGGAGAATACGCGCATCAACCATCCGGCGCTCACCGGCTTCGGCTGGCGACGCAAGGCGGCTGCTCTCATTGCCGCCAAGCTGGACGAAATCTTTCCGGATCACGGCATCTCGGCAGACGACATTGCCGGCGATCTCTCCATCGGCCGGCGGCAGATGGTCGAGGTGGCGCGCGCCTTCACGGTGACGCGCGATCCGCTCGACTTGGTCATTCTCGACGAGCCGACCTCTTCGCTGGACGCGCATACTGCGGGCCAGCTGCTTGCCTTCGTGCGCCGTTTCGTAGCCACCGGGGGCAGCTGCATCCTGATCTCGCATGTGCTGGGCGAGGTGCTGCAGAATGCCGACCGCATCGTGGTCATGCGCGACGGCAAGGTGGTCGCCACGGACGTTGCAAAAGCGTTCGACCGCGACCGGCTGGTGGCCACCATGGGCGGCGCGGAAGCGCGCGAGAAGATCGCGGCGGAGATCGCCGCCAGGCCGGCGGCGGGCCCGCTCAGGGTGCGGGCGCGGCCCGAGCGGCAGCAGGACGGCAAGGAGCTTGTCGCTCGCGCCGGCGAGATCATCGGGCTTGCCGGGCTTGCCGGCCATGGCCAGACCGACCTGTTGCTGGCGATCTTTGCCGCCGCGACGCGTAGAAGGCTTGATATCGAGGTGACCGCCCCGGTGGCGCTGGTGGCCGGAGACCGCCAATCGGACGGCATTTTCCCGCAATGGTCTATTGCCGAAAACATCGGCATCCGCTCGCTGGCGCGGCTGCGCAAAGGGTTGCTGATCTCGCCGCAGCGCGAGGCCGAGCTTGCTGAGTTTTGGAAGCAGAAGATCGGCATCCGCACGCCTGACATGACCAACAACATCTTCTCGCTGTCCGGCGGCAACCAGCAGAAGGCGCTATTTGCCCGCGCACTGGGTTCCGATGCGCAGATCGTGCTGATGGACGATCCGATGCGCGGCGTGGACATCGGCACCAAGCTTGAGGTCTACGATCTCGTGCGCGAGGAGGCGGCCAAGGGCCGGACCTTCCTCTGGTACACCACCGAGACCGAAGAGCTCGACAATTGCGACCACATCCATGTCTTCAAGAACGGCCGCATCGTCGCCAATCTCACGCGCGACGAGCTGACCGAGGAAAAGATCATCCAGTCCTCATTCGGCGACGCGGCCTGAGATGACGGCAGTCGCTCCCGGCCCTACGTCCTCGCCGCGCAGCAGCGCGGCCCGCGCGCGCCTGCTGCGCAGCCTGTTGCCGGCGCTGTCGCTGGCGCTGGTGGTTATCGCCATCGCCTGGCTCAACCCACGCGCCATCAGCTATTTCGGCTTCAGCCTGATGTTGAACCTCGCTATTCCGATCGCGCTGGCGACGATCGCCCAGATGTTCGTCATCGCCGGCAATGAGCTCGATCTGTCGATCGGCACCTTTGTCGGCTTTGTCGGCTGCGTCACCGCGACCTGGCTGAAGGACGCGCCGCTGCTCGGCGTGATCGTCCTGCTCGGCTCCATAGGCGTTTATGCGCTGCTCGGCGCACTGATCCATCTGCGCAATCTGCCGTCGATCGTGGTGACGCTGGGCATGAGCTTCGTCTGGCAGGGGCTTGCCATTCTGGTGCTGCCCAAGCCCGGTGGCAAGGCGCCGGACTGGCTCTTGTCGCTGATGGCCTTCAAGCCGCCCTTCATTCCGTTCCCTATCATCGCCGCGCTGGCGATCGCAGCGGTGGTGCATTTTGGGCTGATGCGCACCTCCTATGGCGTCATCCTGCGGGGATCCGGCGGCAATCCGGCGGCGCTCAGGCGCGCTGGCTGGTCGCTGCTTCGAACCAAGATCGTGCTGTTTGCGCTGACCGGCCTATTCGGCGTTCTGTCCGGCATGGCGCTGATCGGCATCACCACCTCGGCCGACGCCAATATCGGCAATGGCTACACGCTGCTGGCAATCGCCGGCGTCATTCTCGGCGGCGGCGAGTTCGTCGGCGGCCGGGTGTCGCCGATCGGCGCCGTGCTCGGCGCGCTGACACTGGCGCTGGCGGCATCGCCTCTGCTCACCTTCATGCACATTCCGCCGGACTGGCAGGTCGCGGCCAACGGCGCCATCCTGATCATCGTGCTGGCAGCCCGCGTCCTGATCAGCCGCAGGGAGAGGTAGCGATGACGCTGGTTAAATCGCTTGTCGCCAAACCCTGGATCTGGTCGTTCATCGGCGCGATGTTCGTCTGGCTGGCGACCATCGCTTTCACCGGCGGCTATGGCGGCGGCGGCATGATCACGGCGGCACTTTCGCTTGCCGTGTTCACCGTCATCGTCGGCGTCGGCCAAATGTTCGTCATCACGCTCGGGCCAGGCAATGTCGACCTGTCCCTGCCGGCCAATATCGGGCTCGCCAGTGCCGTCGCCATGAAGGTCATGGGCGGCAGCGATTCCATGATCGTGGTCGGGCTGCTCGCCGCGCTCGCCTGCGGCGCTGCCATCGGTGCCGTCAACTATCTCCTGATCTGGGCGCTGAGGATCCCGCCGATCATCGCCACTCTTTCGGCCAGCTTCATCATCCAGTCGATCGACATCAGCTATGGGCGTGGCCTGCAGATCAAGCCGCCTCCCGGCTTTGCCGATTTTGCCAACTGGCAAATCCTGGGCATTCCAGTGCTGGCGATCCTTACCGTATTGTTCACCATCGTTGCGGCCATCGCCTTGCAGCGCATGATCTATGGCCGCTCGGTGCTGGCGATCGGCCAGAACATCCGCGCCGCGTGGCTTGCCGGCGTCAATGTCGGCCGCACCCGCTTCCTCACTTACACGCTGTCGGGCGCGCTCGGCGGCATGGACGGGGCGCTGCTCGCCGGCTATTTCCGCGGCGCCAATGTCGATATCGGCAACGAGTACCTGCTGGCCTCGATCGCCGTCGTCGTCATCGGCGGCACCTCGGTCGCCGGCGGCAAGGCCAATGTTCCCGGTGTCTGGGGCGCGGCGCTGTTCCTGGTGCTGCTTCTGACCATGCTCAACACGTTCGGCGTCAGTGCCGGCGTTCGGCTGTTGCTGACCGGGCTGATCATCGTCGGCGTCATCACCGTAGCCGGTGGCGAGAAGGCGGTACGCTAGCGCCGGCTCCTGCCAGCGACACCGCCAAATTTGACCATGTGGACAAAAGTCCGCACCCGTTCCATAGTTCCGCGTCTGATTTCGGAACAGCCGGCTCGACACGGATGTCAAACAGAGGGGCACTAGATGGAAAACCGGAAAAACAAATCGCAATCGACCGGCCTGTCGCGGCGCGACGTGCTGGAACTCGGCGCACTTGGCCTGGCCGCAGCCATGCTGCCGGGTGCAGCCTTCGCCAAGGACAAGAAGCTGAAGGTGGCGGCGATCTTCGCCACGCCGATCGAGGAGCCGTGGGACAACCAGATCCACGTCGCCCTGCAGAAGGCCGAGAAGGAACTCGGCATCGAATACAAATGGTCGGAAAAGGTGCAGACCGCCGATTTCAGCCGCGTCATGCGCGAATATGCGCAAGGCGGGTACCAGCTGGTGCTGGGCGACGCCTTCGCCGCCGAGCGTGAATCGCGCCGCACGGCA
Organism: Mesorhizobium sp. M0016; assembly: GCF_040324035.1. Lineage (NCBI taxonomy): Bacteria > Pseudomonadati > Pseudomonadota > Alphaproteobacteria > Hyphomicrobiales > Phyllobacteriaceae > Mesorhizobium > Mesorhizobium sp. M0016. The sequence continues at coordinate 139,286 of NZ_JAMYVM010000012.1, forward strand.
AAGCAGTTCCCGAAGACGGCATGGCTGTTCGGCTCGGGCGCCGGCCCGGCCGAGCCCAATTTCGGCGTCTTCGACAACTGGATCCACGAGCCGGCCTATCTCTCCGGCATGATCGCCAGCAAGATGTCGAAGTCGGGCACGATCGGCGCGGTGGCGGCCATGGGCATTCCGGAAGTGAACCGGCTGGTCAACGCCTTCTTTGCCGGCGCCAAGGAGGTCAATCCCAACATCAAGAAGAAGGTCGCCTTCATTGGCTCGTTCTTCGATCCGCCCAAGGCCAAGGAAGCGGCGGTCGCCCAGATCGATGCCGGCGTCGATGTCATCTATGCCGAGCGCTTCGGCGTCATCGAGGCGGCGGTGGATAAGAAGATCCTCGCCATCTCCAACATGTCCGACCAGTCGAGCCTCGGCCCCGACACGGTCATAACCGGGCCGGTCTGGGACATGTACCCGACGGTCGAGCAGGCGATCAAGCTGGTCAAGGCCGGTGTCTTCACCGCGCAGGACTATGGCGATTTCTCGCGCATGGCCAAGGGCGGGTCGTTCCTGGCGCCCTACCATAAATTCGACAAGACGCTGCCGGCGGATGTGAAGGATCTGGTCGAGAAGAAGAAGGCCGAGATCCTGGAAGGCAATTTCCGGGTGGATGTGGATGAGAACACGCCGGTTTCGGATTAGCTCGGCGCACCCCCTCCCCCTTGAGGGGAGGGTGGCCCGCAGGGCCGGGTGGGGTCCTCCGCGAAGTGCTCCATCCTGCTAAGTCATGGGTTGAGGCAGTTGAGGTGACCCCACCCGCCTCGCTTCGCTAGCACCCTCCCCTCGAGGGGGAGGGGTATCTCCGCAGGAGCATCCTTGTCCGCCCCTCTCATCGAAATGCGCGGCATCACCAAGAGCTTCGGCGCCGTCAAGGCGAATGAGGCTGTCGATCTAAGCGTCGCCCCAGGTGAGATCCTCGGCCTGCTGGGCGAAAACGGCGCCGGCAAGACGACGCTGATGAATGTGCTGTTCGGCGCCTATGCGCCGGATGCCGGCGAAATTCTTATCCAGGGCAAGACCGTGCGGATCACCAGTTCGGCCGATGCGCTGGCCGCCGGCATCGGCATGGTGCACCAGCATTTTCATTTGGCGCCAAGGCTGACGGTCCTGGAAAACCTTCTGATTGGCATTCCCGGCAAATCCGGCCGCATCGACCGCGCCGGCGGACTTGCCCGGTTGTCCGACATCAGCCGTCAGCATGGGCTGACGCTGGACCCCAACCTGCCTGTCTCCGCGCTGTCGGTCGGCGAGCAGCAGCGGCTCGAAATCGTCAAGGCGCTGTTTCGCGGCGCCAGGCTGTTAATCCTCGACGAGCCGACGGCGGTGTTGGCGCCGGGCGAGGTCGACGGGCTGTTTTCGGCGCTGCGCTCGATGGCGGCGCAGGGGCTCGGCATCATCTTCATCTCGCATAAATTGAACGAGGTGCGGGCGCTCACCCATCGCTGCACCGTATTGCGGCACGGCCGCGTCGCCGGCCGTGTCGACGATCCGGCGAACACGACATCGGCAGAAATGGCGCAGCTGATGTGCGGCCATGAGATCGTGCCGCCGGCAAGAGGACCTTCGACCCCAGGCGCGGCGGTGCTGACGCTCGACGGTATTTCCACCTCACGGCATTCGGGGACGCCGCTGCGCGATGTATCGCTTGCCGTTCGCGCGGGCGAAATCCTCGGCATTGCCGGGGTCTCCGGCAATGGCCAGCGGGCGCTGGCCGAGGTGATTTCCGGCACGCGCGCGCCCGACGCCGGCGCGATGACGATAGCCGGCAAACCTGTTACGCGGTTCTCGCCGCGCGAGGTGCAGGCGCTCGGCCTTGGCCGCATCCCGGAAGACCGTATGACGACCGGGCTGGTCACCAATCTGCCGCTCGCCGATTCCATGGTGTTGCCGCGCATTGGTACTGCGGCTTTCAGCAGCCGGGGCCTGCTCAAGCCAGATGCGATCCGCGCCTTCGCCGAAGAACAGATCAAGGCCTATGACATCAGGTGCCCCGGGCCGATGACCCGCGCCGGCGCGCTGTCGGGCGGCAATCTGCAGAAGGCGCTGCTGGCGCGCGAACTGGCTTTCGACCCGAAGGTGCTGATCGTCTCGCAGCCGACGCGCGGCCTCGACATCGGTGCCGCCCGCTTCATCCACGAAAAATTCCTCGACATGCGCGCCAAGGGCTGTGGGATCATCGTCATCGGCGAGGATCTCGAAGAGCTGCTGGTGCTCTGCGACCGCATCGCGGTGATGTATGAGGGCCGCATCGCCGGCACGCTGGACAGCGCCGATGCGACCATCGCGCGGCTTGGGCTGCTGATGACCGGGGCGGAGGGCAGAGCCTAGATGGACTTTCTCACTCGGTTCCTCGCAGAAACCTCAAATAATACTGCCCGCTTTTGGCTGACTTTAAGCGTCAGCGCTGCCCCTCACCTGCCTGCCGGCATCCTCTCCCCGTATAGAGACGGGGAGAGGGGCTCTCACCCATGGTTTCGCCAATCACCACAGCTGCAAGAGGGGAGTTGCATAGGGCCCAGATCCCTTCTCCCCGTGTCTATACGGGGAGAAGGTGCCGGCAGGCGGATGAAGGGCGGCGCGACCGTCTGGGCGGCGGAGGGGCATAGCTGATGTTCCGCCTCGAAGCCCGCAGTTCCACCCCCGCCTGGTTCAATCTCGCTTTGCCGCTGCTGGCCATCGGCGCAGCGCTGGTCCTGTGCAGCGGCCTCATCGCGCTGGCCGGCGCCGGCGTGCTTGAGGCCTATGGCGTGATGCTGTCGGCCTCGTTCGGCGACAGCTATGCCATCACCGAAACGCTGGTGCGCGCCGCCCCGATGATCTTCACCGGGCTGGCTGCGGCCGTCGCCTTCCGGGCCAAATTCTGGAACATCGGCGCCGAGGGCCAATTGCTGGCCGGCGCCGTGGCCAGCTGCTTCGTCGGCGCCATCCCAATGCCGGGCGCGCTGGCGATCCTGTCGATGGCGCTGGCGGGCGCTGCTGCCGGTGCCGCGGTAGCGCTGGTGCCCGCGACGCTCAGGGTCAAATTCAAGGTGGATGACGTCGTCAGTTCGCTGCTGCTCAATTCGGTCATCTACTATGCGCTGATGGCGCTGATCGAGGGGCCGTGGAAGGACTCGTTCAGCGGCTATCCGATCTCGCCGCCGATCGAGGATTCGGCGAATTTCCCGGTGCTGCTCGAAGGCACAAGGCTGCATCTGGGTGTCATCGCCGCGTTGATCGCGGCCCCGTTGATCTGGTTCCTGATCGTGCGCACCACGCTCGGCTTCCGGATCAGGGTCACCGGCGAAAGCCCGGAAGCCGCCCGCTATGGCGGCATACACGTCGAGCGGGTGCTGATCTCGACGGCGCTGCTGTCGGGCGCGCTGGCCGGGCTTGCCGGCGTCGGCGAGGTCGGCGGCGTGCATTTCCAGGTGATGAGCGACATTTCGCCGGGCTATGGCTATTCCGGCATCGTCGTTGCCATGCTGGCCAGGCTCAATCCGCTCGGCGTCGTACCGGCGGCGATCTTCCTGGCCGCCGTGATGACCGGCGCCGAAGCGATGTCGCGCGCCACCGGCGTGCCGGCGTTCCTCAGCGATGTTATCCAGGGCACGGCGCTGCTCGCCATGCTGGTGGCGCTGCTGTTCACGGCCTATCGCATCCGCCGCGTCGGTGCCGCCTTATGAGCGCGGTGTTCGAACAGATCTTTCAGGTCGGCTTCCTCGCCGCCATTATCCGCATCGCCACGCCGCTGGCATTTGCCACGCTGGGCGAGATGTTCTCCGAGCGGGCCGGCGTGCTCAATCTCGGTATCGAAGGCATCATGCTGCTCTGCGCGATGACCGGCTTCACCGCCGCCAGCCTCAGCGGCAGCCTGTGGCTCGGCGTGCTGGCCGCGGTGTTGACCGGCATGGCGATGAGCGCGCTGCATGCGCTGTTCACCGTGGCGCTCGGCCTCAGCCAGCATGTCTGCGGCATCGGCGTTACTTTGTTCTCGTCGGGCCTTGCCTATTTCCTCTACCGTCTGACCTTCGGCCAGCAATCGGTGCCGCCCAGCATCAAGGGTTTTCAGACGGTGCCGATCCCGCTGCTGTCGGATATTCCGGTTCTGGGGTCAGCGGTTTTCAACCAGTTTGCGCTGGTCTACTTGGCAATCATTGCCATCCCGCTCGCTGCTTTCGTGCTCTACCGCACGCCTTGGGGGCTGTCGGTGCGGATGGTCGGCGAGAACCCGCGCGCCGCTGATTCCGCTGGGGTCAGCGTCATCGCCACGCGCTTCCAGGCGGTCATCCTCGGCGGTGCGCTGATGGGGCTTGCGGGCGCCTTCCTCACCATGGCACAGTTCAACGCCTTCACCTTTGGTGTGGTGTCGGGCCGTGGCTGGGTGGCGATCGCGCTGGTCGTGTTCGGCCGCTGGGACCCGTGGCGCTCTGCGGGCGCGGCGCTGCTGTTCGCCTTCGTCGATGCGCTACAATTGCGCATGCAGGCGAGCGGCCTCGGGCATATTCCCTACGAGGCGTTCTTGATGCTGCCCTTTATTTTCACCATCGTCGCGATGGCCGTGATGTCACGCAACGCGGTTGCGCCGTCGGCGCTGCTGAAGCCGTTTCGACGAGAAGAGCGGTAAGGCGAGTAGGACTTGGCGCCCTTCCTCTCCCTCCGGGGGAAGAGGTGGCGCTGCGAAGCAGCGACGGAGCGGGGAACCACCTCGCCACTGTTGCCAACGGGTGCGCATGAATCTTCCTTGCGCCAAGGGTCGACCCCCACTCCGTCGAGCTGCGCTCGACACCTCTCCCCCGATCGACGGGGGAGAGGAAGGGCGCCAAGCCTGGGATACTCACATCGCCGTAAAACCATTATCGACAAACAGATGCGTGCCATTGACGAAGCTGGACTCATCGCTGGCGAGGTACAGCGCTGCCTTGGCCACTTCCTCCGGCTCACCGATGCGGCCCTGCTGTGCGGCCAATGCGGCGTCCGACACGTCGACGCCGAGCTTGCCGAGATCGGCGACCTCGCGCAGGCCGTGCGGCGTGCGGATGAAGCCGGGACAGACGGCGTTGCAGCGTATGTTGCGGTCGCGGAATTCGACTGCGATGGCGCGCGCGAACATGTGGCAGGCGCCCTTGGTGGTGTCGTAGAGCACCTCCATGGGTGTGGCCGCCACAGCCGAGATCGACGAGGTGCAGACGATCGAACCGCCACCGGCAGCGATCATGCCCGGCAACACGGCGCGCGTCATCAGGAACATCGAGCGGACATTGACCGCATGCAGCCAGTCCCATTCCTGCACTGTCGTCTCCAGGAACGGCTTTATCACGATGGTGCCGGCATGGTTGAACAACACCGTGGCCGGGCCGAGCCTGGCAGTCGCCGCCTTCACTGCGGCCTCGACCTGCGCCTCGTCCGAGACGTCGGCCACCCAGTGTTCGGCGATATGTCCCCGCGCGCGTATCGCCGCCGCAGTGGCTGCCGCCGCCTCGCCATTGCGGTCAATGATCGCGACCTTGGCGCCTTCGGCGGCGAACAATTCCGAGGCCGCTCCGCCCATTCCGGTCGCGCCGCCCGAGATGATTGCAATCTTGCCGGCTAGTCTTGTACCCATGTTCTGTTCCCCGTTCCCGATCGAAATAATCCGCATTTACGCCGGAATGGCGATGCTATCGCCTATGCAGACGTCGGCCAAGCTTGTCGCTCGCTTGTCGCCAACAGGGGTCCCCCAGCAATCCCAAACCAAATAATAAGGAATACTGAGAAAATCGTTCTACATATCGCCAAAAAATAGCAATCGACAAAGTCTACTGATTTTATAGATTAATCCTTAAGACGGAGGTCGATATGTCCTATATCCAGAACGCCGAGACGGACCGCACCAGCCAGAGGCTGGCCAATAGCCAGGCTTTCCGCCCGGCCTATGCCGGCGCTTTCGCCTATCTCGTCTTTGCCCTTGCGTTCGTGTTCACCGGGGCAGTCGTGCTCGGCTTGATTCCCTGACCGATCAGGCCGAAAGGGTGGCGACCTAGCGCTTTCAGTGAGTGACCGGAGTTGATGAACCGAACGCGGACGCGCTTTGGCGCTGATGCTTGTTTTTACGCATGTCGTCGTCTCAAAACCGGGGGCGACATACATCCAACGTGATGGAGGAGATGGCAATGCCGATCGAGTTCACGCATGTTCCCGGTAAAACGCACGCCGCCGATGCCGGTTCGGCCGTACCGTTCTTCTATGATTTCGTCGAGACGGCGACCAAGCTGTCGCTGATCGAGGATTCCGGCTTCCAGAACATCGTCGTCGACGACCCGGCCGGGCTGTTGACCAATATGGACATCGCCGCCCAGGCGCTGGACCGCACCTCGTCGCTGGAAGTGGTGCTGACGCACTGGGCCGGCGTGATCGCGCCAGCCGTTGCGGCGCGGCAACTGGCGGCGCTCGACGCCAGGAGCGGCGGCCGGCTGGCGCTGAGGATGCTGAGCGAGCCGCTGGATGACGACGATGCCGAGACGCGTCCGGTCGGCCACACCGTGGTCTGGCAGCGCATCGACGAATATCTGGTGCTGCTGAAGCGGCTGTGGTCGAACGACCGGCCCTTCGACCATGAAGGTGCATTCTACAGCATCAAGGGTGGCTATGTGCCGCGCAAGGGGCCGCATGGCGTCGACGTGATCATCCGCATGGGTGGCCAGTCCGGCACCGCGCTCAAGGTCGCCGGCCGCCATGCCGACGTGTTTGAACTCACGGCTGGTTCGCTCGACGAGATCCGCCAGCTGATGGAACGGGCGCGCAGCGCCGCCGCCGAGCATGGCCGCGCCGGCAAGCTGCGTTTTGCGCTTCCGGTCCGGGTCCGCTCGGAGGGTGGCGCCTCTACCGTCGGCCACAAGGCGGTCGAACTTTCCGGACCACCGGCGCAGATCGCCCTGTCGCTGCTGCCCTATGCGGCGCTGGGCATCAGCGAGTTCATGATCGTCGGTGTCGACCGGCCGCGCGAGATCGCCAGCGTCGGCCGCGAGACGATCGCGCTCTTGCGCAACTCGCTGGCACGCCGGGAGGCGGAGGTGCCGCAGCCCGGCGCGTTTGCCTCGCGGGGCGGGTCGGATATTCACGCAGGGTGAATTTGCGGGTGGAATGAAAGCTATTCGTAGCGTTCCGTCACACCCCCCTCTGCCCGGCAGGGCAGAGGGGTGCTGTCCCGCCAGCGTCTAATCACCACTCAGCACTGCCAGCGCCTCCAGCACCGCGCCAGATTCCGTCAGCGCACCAAACACCCCGTCCTCCACCGTCACCATATGCAGCGCCGCGTCATGCGCGTATTGGTCGCCGCTGGCGCAGGCGTCGGCGATGGTCAGGCACTGGAAATTGAGGTCGCAGGCCTCGCGCAGCGTCGTGTGCACGCAGACATCGGTCGTGCAGCCGGAAAAGATCAGATGGGTGATGCCGCGTGCGCGCAGCACAAGCTCCAGATCCGTATAGGTGAAGGCGCTGTTGCAGGTCTTGTCGACGATGATGTCGTGCGGCGCGACGTCGATCTCGGCGACGATCTGAAAGCCGGGGCCGGAGCGCAGCAGCACGTCGGTGCCTTCGAGACCCGCCCGCTTGCGGCGCCATCTCTCGTACGGCGTCATGTCGGCCATGTCGCCGCGATATCCCTGCCTGGTGTGAATGATGGTGAGGCCGGCCGTGCGTGCCGCTGATATCAGTCGGTTGACCGTAGGCAGGATGGCGCGCAGCGGCGCGGGTCATAACCCTTCCTGGCGAAATAGCCGGTCGGCGAGAGGAAATCCTCCTGCAGGTCGATGACCAGCAGCGCGGTGTTTGCCGGCACCAGCCGGCCGTCATAGGGGAAATCGAACGGTATCGCCTTGATCATCGCAGCCTGCCTCAATTGCTGCTCGGCATCGTGGCCCAGCAACCCTGGGCCGTCCATCCCTCGGTGCGACGACACCAGGTAGACCGATGCCAGGACGATGTGCCGTTGAGACATCGCGCCCACAATCGTCGGCCAAAAAGCCATCTTGTTTGTTGACTACAAAGCTCATGTTTTATAGTCAAGCAGGGGCACTCGGCCGCCTGAATTGTTTTCCAGCGGCGGTGCCGCGTTTGAGAGAAGCCAGAATCCGTGGCTGGAGTTTTCGGGGTCGAGATGGGGGTGTTCCCGCATCCCGTCACCGGCCAGCCGATCGGTTACGTGCAATGACGAAGCGAGGACGAAGCGTGTCCAGAAATGGTTTGTTGGCGGCGCTGGCCGCGGTCATGCTGTCGGCCGGCAGCGCTGCTGCGCAAGAGCAGCCAAACACGCAGCCCAGGGTGACGACTGTGCCCGCTGCAGATCCCCAGTCGGCGCCAACCGTAGTCGAACAGCCCGCACCGGCTGCGCCTGTCCCGCCGGCTCCGCCAACTGCCGGGCAGGCGGCGCCGACCGCGCCACAGCCGGCAACCCAGCCCGGTGCATCCGCGCAGGCCGAGGCTTCGGCAATATCGCTGACGCTGCCGCACGATCTGTCGCCCTGGGGCATGTTCATGGCCGCCGACATCATCGTCAAGGCGGTGATGATCGGGTTGGCCTTCGCCTCGCTCGTCACCTGGACGGTGTGGCTGGCCAAATCGCTGGAGATTCTCTTCGGCAAGCTCAGCGCCCGTCGCGCTGCGCGCGCCATCGGCAATGCCGCCACGCTGCGCCAGGCCGGGCGCGCGCTTGGCAACAGTGGCGGCCCCGGTGCGCTTTTGGTGCGGGCGGCCGAGGAAGAGACTGCCCTTTCGGCCGGTGCGCTCGGCCATGTCACCGGCGACGGGCTGAAGGAACGCGTGACGTCGCGCCTGTCGCGCATCGAAGCGGCGGCGGCGCGGCGCATGTCGCGCGGCACCGGCGTGCTGGCGACGATCGGCTCGACGGCGCCCTTCGTGGGCTTGTTCGGCACCGTCTGGGGCATCATGAACGCCTTCATCGGCATCTCGCAGGCGCAGACCACCAACCTCGCGGTCGTCGCGCCCGGCATCGCCGAGGCGCTGCTCGCCACGGCGATGGGCCTGGTCGCGGCCATTCCCGCGGTGGTCATCTACAACGTCTTTGCGCGGTCGATAGCCGGCTACCGGCAGCTCCTTGCCGATGCCTCGACCGGGGTCGAACGGCTGGTCAGCCGCGATCTCGATTTCCGCACGGTGCCGCAGGCGCCCGCGCTGGCGGCGGAGTGATGGGCCATGGCGGCTAGAATTCGCGAGGCTATCGATGGCGATCTCGAAGAAAACCACGAGATCAATGTCACCCCGTTCATCGACGTCATCCTGGTGCTGCTGATCATCTTCATGGTCGCTGCCCCCTTGGCGACAGTCGACGTCAATGTCGATCTGCCGGGTTCGACGGCGACGCCAGCACCCCGGCCGGAAACGCCGCTGTTCCTGACGCTGAAGGACGATCTGACGCTCGCGATCGGCAATGACAGCGTGCCGCGCCAGGCTTTCGCCGCGGTGCTCGACGGCAGAACCAAGGGCGACAAGCAGACCCGCATCTTCCTGCGTGCCGACAAGGCGGTCGGTTATGGCGAGCTGATGGAGGTGATGAACCTGCTGCGCGGCGCCGGTTATCTGAAGATCGCGCTGGTGGGGCTGGAGACGGTGCCGGCGGACGCATCCGCGGCGCACCCGGGCGCCGCCCCGTGACGCAACTGGCCGCCGCCGCCCCCGCGGCCGACCCGCCGCGCGCCGGCGTGCGCGAAATTGGCTTGTGGGCGGCTGCGGCCATTGTCATTGTCGGCGCGCATGTCGCGATCGTCTATGCCGTCCAGAGCTTCAGCCTGGCCAACATGGCCGATGGCGGCCCGCCGCCGGCTGTGGCTATCGAGCTGTCGCCGATGATGGTGGCGCCGGCGGTGCGGGTGGACTCAGCGGCCGACGTGGTGACGCCCGAGCCGCCGAACCAGATTGAGGAGGCGGTTGCCGAACTGAAGCCCGTCGTAGAGCCCGAGCCCGGTAAGCCGGAGCCGGTCACCGAGAAGAGGGAAGCGGCTCAACTCGATAAGACCGCTCCGATCGAGACGGCAGCGGCCGAGCAGCCCGATCAATCGCCGCCGCTGGATGAGGTGGTGCCCGACATCGTCCCGACCATAGCGCCGGATGTGGTCATCCCGCTGCCCCAGACCAAGCCGGCGGAGACCAAGCCGGTGGAGGCCAAGCCGATCGAGAAGGCGAAGAAGGCTGCCGAAAAACCCAATCCGAAACCGAAAGAGAAGAAGGAAAAGGCCGCGCCGGCGAAAGCGGTCGTGACCGCCAGTGTCGATCAAAAGGCAGCGGCGAAGGCGTCGGCGCCGAAGGCTTCGCAATCGAGAGGATCATCAGTCAGTGCAAGCAAATGGAACTCCCAGCTGATCGGATGGATCAATCGGCACAAGCGCTACCCGAGCGCGGCAAGGTCGCGGCGCGCCGTGGGTACCGCAAATGTGACCTTCGTCGTCAGCGCTTCGGGCAAGGTGACCTCCGTCCGGCTGACACGATCTTCGGGGGACGCCGATCTCGATCGCGCCGCGCTCGGCATTCTGCAGGGTGCGACGGTGCCCGCGCCACCGCCTGAGAAGGCCGGGACGGCTGTCGTGGCGCCTTTGATGTTCACGCTGCGGAACTAGAATCAGTCGGACAAGGCCGATCCCATGACCACGTACTTTCCCGCTTGACTGACCCGCCGGACCGAATACGCTAGCGCAAAATACCGGCCTTGGTCGCCGGGCGGCAAATATGCCTCGCATGCCTCGCCCTCCGGCGCTGGCTGCGGGGCATTGTCATTTCTGAGGATCGGTTTGAAACGGCGTATCGAGATCGGCATCCTGTATTCCCGCTCGGGCAGCTACCAGCTGGTCTCCGATGCGTGCCGGATGGGCGCCATGCGCGCCATCGCCGACATCAATGCCGATCGGAGCTATGGCATCGAACTGGTTCCGGTAGAGCGCGATCCGCAAAGTAATGCCGATCGCTACGCGACTTTGTGCGAGGACATTTTCAGGACCAGCAGCGCGCGCCATGTCGTCGGTTGCGTCACCTCGTGGAGCCGCAAGGAAACCATCCCGGTGCTGGAGAAGGCCGCCGGCATGCTCTGGTATGCCTGCCCCTATGAAGGGTTCGAGGCCAACGAGCATGTCGTCTACATGCACGCCTGCCCCAACCAGCATCTGGTTCCGCTGATGGCGCATGTCGTGCCGCGTTTCGGCGCCAACGGCTTCCTGCTCGGCTCGAACTACATTTGGGGCTGGGAGATGAACCGCGTGGCGCGCGACCTGATCGCGGATGCCGGCGGCAAAGTGCTGGGCGAGCGCTATCTGCGCATCGGCGAGACCGACGTGTCGCGGCTGATCGCGGAAATCCGGGCGACGAGGCCGAGCTTCATCCTCAACAATCTGATCGGCACCTCATCCTACGCCTTCCTGGCGGCTTACCGCGAGCTGGGCGATGAGGATGCGGCATTCAGGCCGGAAAACTGCCCCGTCATCTCCTGCAACCTCACCGAAGGCGAGTTGCCGGCGATCGGCGATACAGGGAAAGGGCATCTGTCGGTCGGGCCCTATTTCGCGCCCCGGCCGGCTGCCTTCGCTTCGTCCTTCGAGGCCTCCGCCTATGCCTCGGTGCAGGTGATGGCCGACGTGCTGTCGCGCGACACTGATGCCGGCCCGGCGGAATTTTCCAAAGCCTTCGCCGAGCGGCGCTTCTCCACCCGGCTCGGGCCGATCGCCATCGACGCCCACTCCCAGCACGCGACGCTGCCGGTGATCATCGGCCGGATCGCCGATGGCTTCTTCGAGGTCGTCAGCCAGGAGGATGAGGTCGCGCCGGATCCATATCTGTCGCGCTACGACCCCGCCAAGACGTTCGGCCGTCCGCGTCTGAGAGTGGTGTCATGACCCGGACGCGCATCCCCAATCTCGGCGGCGCGCGGGCTTTCATCCTGCATCGCCCGCATCCGACGGTGCAGGCCATCACCAGGCAATTGTCGGCCATCGGCCTGGCTACGATCGACTGCTGGCCGGAATTGCCGCCGGAAGCTCTCGCCGCCGATTTCGTCTTCTTCGATGCCGATCTCGGTTTCGACGAGCAATTCCCGTGGAAGCCGGGCGAGGCGCCGATGCCGCTGGTGGCGCTGATCGGTTCCGAGGCGCCGGGGCGTATCGAATGGGCGCTGTCGCACAAGGCCGATGCGCAGCTGCTGAAGCCGGTCGGCAATGCCGGCGTCTACAGCGCTCTGTTGATCGCGAGACAGAGTTTCGAGGCCCGAAAACATTTAGCCGGCGAGATAGCGTCGCTGCGCCAGCGCGTCGCCGAGCGCCAGACCATCGTGCGCGCGGTGACGGCCTTGTCGAAAGGCAGCGACGACGAGCGCGCCTATGCGCAGCTGCGTTCGCTGGCGATGAGCTGGCAGATCAGCGTCGAGGATGCCGCGCGTCGGATCGTGGCAATGACAAGCGAGGAAGCGACGGGGGAAGAAGGCGGCGATGACCAGTCCCATCGCGCCTGATCTACCGGTGCGCATGCCGGCAAAACCGCGCGCCGGTGTCTGGCGCCGGCTGGTGAAACGCCGCCTCGCGCTGCTCGGCCTGGTCATCGTCGCCATTGTCCTTGCCGGCGCTGTGCTGGCGCCCCGGCTGACCGGCTATGACCCCAACGAGCAGATGTTCGACGGCCTGACCATCGAGGGCTCGCCGCTGCCGCCCAGCGCCCAGTACTGGCTCGGCACCGACCTGCTCGGACGTGACCTCTTGACCCGCATCCTCTACGGCGCCCGCACCTCGCTCATCATCGGCATCGTCGCCAATGGCGTGGCGCTTTTGATCGGCACTTTGGTGGGCGTCACCGCAGGCTATTTCCGCGGCTGGATCGGCAGCGCGCTGATGCGCTTCACCGATCTGATGATGGCGTTCCCGGCGCTGCTGCTCGCCATCTGCCTGGCGGCAGTGTTTCAGCCGAGTCTCTGGATCGTCGCCATGGTCATCGCGCTGGTCAACTGGGTGCAGACGGCGCGTGTCATCTACACCGAGACATCGTCGCTGGCCGAACGCGAGTTCATCGATGCCGAGCGCAGCATCGGCGCCGGCGCGCCGCGCATCCTGTTTCGCCACATCCTGCCGCATCTCCTGCCCACCATCATCGTCTGGGGCACGCTCGGCATTTCCACCACGGTGCTGCTGGAGGCGACGCTTTCCTTTCTCGGCATCGGCGTGCAGCCGCCGACGGCGTCGTGGGGCAACATCATTTTCGAGAACCAGACCTATTTCCAGGCCGCGCCCTGGCTGGTGTTCTTCCCCGGCGCCGCAATCCTGGCGTTGGCGCTGGCCTTCAACCTGATCGGCGACGTATTGCGCGACATCCTCGATCCGACGCAAAGGGGCCGGGAATAATGGGGGGCCGGTCATGATCGCCTATCTCGGCCGCCGGCTGATCCAGTCGCTGCTCATCCTGCTTGGCGTCTCGCTGATCACTTTTGCGCTGCTCTACCTCTTGCCGGCCGACCCGGTGCGGCAGATTGCCGGCCGCAGTGCTACGCCGCAGACGGTGGAAAACATCCGCCAGCAACTCGGCCTCGACCAGCCTTTCGTGGTCCAGTATTGGCACTACCTGACGAAGCTCGTCAGCGGCGATCTTGGCCGCTCCTACATACAGCGCTCGGAGGTTACCGAGCTCATCGTCTCGCGGCTGCCGGCCAGCCTGCTTTTGATGGTAGGCGCCATCCTGTGCGAACTGCTGATCGGGCTCTCCATGGGCCTGATCGCCGCCGTCAAGCGCGGCACCGCCACCGACCAGACCCTGATGGTGGCCTCCTTCGTTGGCGTCTCGGCGCCGCAATTCGTCGTCGGCCTGTTGCTGCTCTACGTCTTTGCCGTGCGGCTGAGCTGGTTTCCGATCGGCGGCTACGGCACATGGCGCCATCTGGTGCTGCCGTCGCTGACCATGGGCATACTCGGCGCCGGCTGGTATGCGCGCATGATGCGCTCCTCGATGATCGACGTGCTGCGCCAGGACTATGTCCGCACCGCGCGGGCCAAGGGCCTGGCGCGCAGCGCCATCATCTTTCGCCATGCATTGCCCAACGCCATCCTGCCGGTCATCGCCATGATCGGTATCGACATCGGCATCTTCATGGGCGGCATCGTCGTCGTCGAAAGCGTGTTCGGCTGGCCCGGCATCGGTCAACTGGCGTGGCAGGCCATCCAGCGCGTCGACATTCCGATCATCATGGGCGTCACGCTGGTCTCGGCCTTCGCCATCGTGCTCGGCAATCTGCTCGCCGACATCATCGCGCCGTTCATCGATCCCCGCATCAAGCTCAGATGAAAATGAAACAGAGAAAGGGAACACAACAATGAAAAAGTTTCTCGCATCCACAGTCGCGGCATCCGCCTTGGCCCTCATGCTCGGCATGACAAGCGTCCGCGCCGAAGACACGGTCGATCCCAACGCCAAGCAAGGCGGCGCCATCACCATCACCTACAAGGACGATGTTGCGACCCTCGATCCGGCGATCGGCTATGACTGGCAGAACTGGTCGATGATCAAGAGCCTGTTCGATGGGCTGATGGATTACGAGCCGGGCACCACCAATTTGAAGCCCGATCTGGCAGAAAGCTACGAGATTTCGCCCGACGGCCAGACCTTCACCTTCAAGCTGCGCCATGGGGTGAAATTCCACAATGGCCGCGAGATGACGGCCGACGACGTGAAATATTCGCTCGACCGAGTCACCAATCCGAAGACGCAGAGCCCCGGCGCCGGCTTCTTCGGCTCGATCAAGGGCTATGACGATGTCGCCGCCGGCAAGGCCGAAGGCCTGTCCGGTGTCACCGTCATCGACCCCTACACGGTCAAGTTCGAACTGACCCGGCCCGACGCCACCTTCCTGCATGTCATGGCCATCAATTTCGCCCATGTCGTGCCGAAGGAAGAGGTCGAGAAATATGGCGCCGATTTCGGCAAGCATCCGGTCGGCACCGGCGCCTTCAAGCTCGCCGAGTGGACGCTGGGACAGCGCATCGTCTTCGAGCGCAATGCGGACTATTGGCACAAGGGCCTGCCGCATCTCGACAAGATCACCTTCGAGATCGGCCAGGAGCCGATCGTGGCGCTGCTGCGCTTGCAGAAGGGCGAGATCGATGTTCCCGGCGACGGCATTCCGCCGGCCAAGTTCCAGGAGGTGATGGCCGATCCCGAGCAGAAGGCGCGTGTCGTCGAAGGCGGTCAGCTGCACACCGGCTACGTCACCATGAACACCACCATGGCGCCGTTCGACAATGTTAAGGTGCGTCAGGCCGTCAACATGGCGCTCAACAAGGCGCGCATCATCCAGATCATCAACGGCCGCGCCGTGCCGGCCAACCAGCCGCTGCCGCCGTCGATGCCGGGCTACGACAAGGACTACAAGGGTTATCCCTATGACGTAGCCAAAGCCAAGGCGCTGCTGGCCGAGGCCGGTCATGCCGATGGTTTCGACACGCAGCTGTTCGCCATGAACACCGATCCCAACCCGCGCATTGCCCAAGCGATCCAGCAGGACCTGGCGGCGATCGGCATCAAGGCCAGCATCCAGTCGCTGGCGCAGGCCAATGTCATCGCCGCCGGCGGTGACAAGGCCGGCGCGCCGATGATCTGGTCGGGCGGCATGGCCTGGATCGCCGACTTCCCCGATCCGTCGAATTTCTACGGCCCGATCCTCGGCTGCGCCGGCGCGGTGCCCGGCGGCTGGAACTGGTCGTGGTATTGCAACAAGGATCTCGACGCCAAGGCGGCCGAGGCGGATTCGGTGGTCGACCCGGCAAAGGCCGGCGAACGCGACAAGATGTGGAGCGCCATCTACGACAAGGTGATGGAAGACGCGCCCTGGGCGCCGGTCTTCAACGAACAGCGCTTCACCATGAAATCCGCGCGCATGGGCGGCGCCGACAACCTCTATGTCGACCCGGTCCATATCCCGATCAACTACGACAATGTGTACGTAAAAGATGTGCAATAACTGCGACTACACCATCCATGGGCGCCACCACCATTTCGGCTGGGACAATTCCTTTGTCCCGGCCGAGCGGGTGGCGCCCGGCGCGACCATCGAGTTCCAGTGCCTCGATGCCGCCGGCGGCCAGCTGAACGCCGACAGCACGGTTGCCGAAATCGCCAAGCTCGACTTCGCCGGGGTCAACCCGGTGACCGGGCCGATCTTCGTCGAGGGCGCCGAGCCGGGTGACGCGCTCAAGGTGACGATCGAGATGTTCAAACCGTCCGGCTTCGGCTGGACGGCGAACATTCCGGGTTTCGGCCTGCTCGCCGACGACTTCACGGAACCGGCGCTGAACATCTGGAAATACGATGCAGCCGCGCTCGAACCGGCGCTGTTCGGGAAAAACGCGCGCGTACCACTGAAGCCGTTCGCCGGCACCATCGGCAATGCGCCGGCTGAGATGGGGCTTCACTCGGTGGTGCCGCCACGGCGGGTCGGCGGCAATCTCGACATCCGCGATCTCGCTGCCGGCACGACGCTCTATCTGCCGGTTGAGGTGGCCGGCGCGCTGTTCTCGGTCGGCGATACGCACGCCGCACAAGGCGATGGCGAGGTCTGCGGCACGGCGATCGAGAGCCCGATGGACGTCGTGCTCAAGCTCGACCTTGTCAAGGACGCCAGGCTGAAGACGCCGCGCTTCACCACCGCCGGTCCGGTGACGCGCCATCTCGACGCCAAGGGCTATGAGGTGACGACGGGTATCGGGCCGGACCTGATGACCGGCGCCAAGGAGGCGGTGGCGCAGATGGTCGATCTGCTTGCTGGGCGGTATCAGATCGATCCGGTCGAGGCCTATATGCTGGCCTCGGTGTGCGGGGACCTGCGCATCAGCGAGATCGTCGACATGCCGAACTGGGTGGTGTCGTTCTATTTTCCGCGTTGCGTGTTTGAATGACGGTACGTCGGCGCCGCACCCCCACCCCGCTGCTTCGCAGCGACCCTCCCCACAAGGGGGAGGGTAAAGCGCTGCCACCCTACCTCCCCCTTGTGGGGAGGTCGGACCGGAGGTCCGGGTGGGGGTCAGCGCCAAGGTTTGTGCGAATGGTGCGACGGAACCAATCCGTCGCAGGGCTCCACCCACCATGACCCTCGCCGACAACCCCATCCTCTCCATCGCCAACCTCTCCGTCAGCGTGCGCGGCGAGGACGGCGTGCGCGATGTCGTCTCCAACCTGTCGCTGACGCTGGCGCGCGGCGAGACGCTCTGCATTGCCGGCGAATCCGGCTCCGGCAAGTCGATGACCGCGCTGGCGATCATGCAGCTTTTGCCGCAGCCGGCGGCGCGCATATCGTCAGGCATGATCCGTCTTCGGGATGGGAATCGGGGCGACACCGACCTAGCAACCCTCGACGAACGCCAGATGCGGCGCATTCGCGGCGACCGCATCGCCATGATCTTCCAGGAGCCGATGACCTCGCTCAACCCGGTTCTGTCGATCGGCCGGCAACTCACCGAATCAATCGAGGCGCATACCAGCCTGTCGTCGGCGCAAGCCCGCCGGCGCGCCATCGAGGCGTTGAAGGCGGTGCGCATTTCGGAGGCGGAAAGCCGGTTAAAGCAGTTTCCGCACGAACTCTCCGGCGGCATGCGCCAGCGGGTGATGATCGCCATGGCGCTGGCGCTCGAGCCCGACGTGCTGATCGCCGACGAACCGACGACGGCGCTCGACGTCACCGTGCAAGGCGAAGTGCTGGAGCTGTTGCGCGACCTGCAGCGCCAGCATGGCACCAGCGTCATCCTGATCACCCACGATATGGGCGTGGTTGCCGAAATGGCCGACCGGGTCATCGTCATGCGCGACGGCCGCATGGTCGAAGAAGGCACGACATCGGATATTTTTGTCCAGCCGCAGGCCGACTATACGCGCGAACTGCTGGCTGCCGTGCCGCGCATCGGCAGTGGCGTCGGTCGACAGAAATCCAGGGATGCGATTGACGTCTTGAAACCGGCCAATGTCGCCGAGATCAACGACCTGCATGTCCGCTTCGATCTGCGTGGCGGCATCTTTGGCCAGGTCACCCGCCGCGTCCACGCCGTCGAGGGCGTCAGCTTCTCGATCGCGCCCAACGAAACGCTTGCTCTGGTCGGCGAATCCGGCTGCGGCAAGTCGACGACCGCCAAGGCGCTGGCCGGACTGGCGCCGTATAGCGGCGACATCGTCATTGGCGGGCGCAATCTCTCCGGTCTTGGCCGCGACGAGCGCAAGGCGGTGCGCCGTGACGTCCAGATGATTTTCCAGGATCCCTTCGCTTCGCTCGATCCGCGCATGCGCGTCGGCGAGCTCGTCGCCGAGCCGCTGGTGATCCATGGCATCGCCTCGAAGGACGAGCGCCGGGAACGGGTCGCGGCGCTGTTCGAGCGCGTCGGCCTGTCGGCCGACCAGATGGAGCTTTACCCGCACGAATTCTCCGGTGGCCAGCGCCAGCGCGTCTGCATCGCCCGAGCGCTGGCGCTACGACCAAAACTGATCATCGCCGACGAAAGCGTCTCGGCGCTCGACGTCTCGGTGCAGGCGCGCGTGCTCGATCTCCTGAAGGAATTGCAGCGCGAATTCGGCGTCGCCTATCTCTTCATCTCGCACGACATGGCGGTGGTCGAGAACATTTCCGACCGCGTTGCCGTCATGTATCTCGGCCAGATCGTCGAGATGGGCACGCGCGACCAGGTGTTTTCCAACCCGCTCCATCCCTATACGAGGCGGCTGATCGAAGCGGTGCCGGTGCCCGATCCGGCGCAGCGCAGAACGCGCTTCGCGCGCCTCGACCAGGAAATCCCGAGCGCCACCCGCAGGATCGGGGAGGCGCCGCTGAAGCTGGCGCTGAACGATGTCGGCGGCGGCCATCTGGTTGCTGCGGAAAGCTGAGCCCGCACTGGCTGGCAGCTGTTCTTTTACTTTGTTGAGTACAACCAAGAACTGCCGTCTCGGGTTTACCGCGTCTTAGGTGGACGGCGGCCACTATACGGTCGGCGTTCTTGCCACGGGGAAAAATAGTGCTCAAGGCGGTTCTGCAGCTGCTGCCGGGTCGGTTCATGGATGTGCGCATGCGCGTATCCGCCGACTACGAGACGCGCGTCGTGGAGCGGCCCGGGCGCTGGATGAAGGCTGCCGAACTGGAGCAGCTGAGCAGCGATCTGCGGCTGGTAGCGTCCAAGACACTGAAGTTCGGCAGCCTGACCTATGGCGTGTTTTCCGGCGACCGCAGCCGGCTGGAACATTCCATCATCACCATTGTCTACCGGCGCAGCGACCGGCAGCCGATCGCCTTCAACTCGCTGGCGCTGATGGAGATATCGCTCGCCGGCAAGCCCTATGAAGTCTTGCACCTCGGTTTGGTCATGATCGATCCCGACGAGCGCAGCCGCGGGCTGAGCTGGATCCTCTACGGCCTGACCTGCTTCCTGATGTTTTTGCGCAATCAACTGCGGCCGATCTGGATTTCCAATGTCACCCAGGTACCCGCTGTCGTCGGCATGGTCGCGGAGGCGTTCAGCAATGTGTTCCCAGGACCGCATGCCGGCGCGCGCCGCTCGCTTACCCATGTGCTTCTGGCGCGGCAGATCATGGCGCGCCATCGCCATGTCTTCGGTGTCGGCCCCGAAGCTGGTTTCGACGAAGAGCGCTTCGTCATCACCAACGCCTATACGGGCGGCTCGGACGATCTGAAGAAGACCTTCGACGAGGCGGCCAAGCACCGCGTCGAGACCTTTAACGAGTTCTGCCGCAAGGAACTCGACTACACGCGCGGCGATGATGTGCTGCAGATCGGACAGATGAGCTTTCAGTCGGCGCGCACCTATCTCGCCGACGCGGTTCCGCGCGGCTCGCTTGCCGCCCTTGCGGTAGCAGGTGCGGCGGCCACGCTGCAGCGGCTGGTTTTGCCGGTGGTACACTGGGCGGATAGCAGCCGCCAATGGAATGTGCTGAGACCATGGACACGCTGATGGCTTCATCCGTGATGATGCCTGGGTGTGAGCTGATGGGCGCTGACCGATGAACCTCGACGACACGCTCGTGGCCGACACCATCACCTCGCTGGCGGCGCTGTTCGGGCTGCTGATCGTGATATCGGTCGTCGGCGGGCGCGACACGGGCGATCCGCTGTCGCGGCGTTTTCTGTTCGGTTTGCGGGTGCTGACGGTTCTGCTCGCCTGCCGCATCCTCGACTGGACTACCGGCCTCGCACTCTTCCGCTTCGTCACCATCGCGGCGGCGGGCCTGCTGCCGCTGGCCGCACTGCTGCTGACCGAGGGGCTGTTGCGCCGGCATGCGCCGTTTGCGCTAAAGTTCTTTGCCGCCGGCGGCGCCCTGCTGTTTCTACTGCTGGCGCCGATCCCGGAACGCTTTGCCGAGCCATGGCGGATGGCGGCACTACTTGCCTTCCAGTTCGGAGGTTTTCTCGCCATCGGCTGGCTGGTGATGACGCGCGATCGCGACAGCCTGTCGGCGGCCGAAAACCGCACGGTCGAGCGCATGGCGCTGTCGCTGCTGTTGATCATTCCGTTCATGGTCACCGACTACCGGCCCGGCCTGTTCGAAGTGCCGGTTCGGCTTGGCGGCATCGCCATCCTGTTCCTGTGTTGGCTGACGATCGGCCTTGGACGCGCGAGCCTCGGCCATCGCGACACGATCGGCGCCTTTACCGTGATTACGCTGAGCTCGGTTTTCGCCGGGCTGGCGCTGGGCGGCATCGACGATCTCGGCTGGCGCGGCAGTGTGCAGGGCGTGGTGATCGTGCTGTCGGCGACGCTGCTGGCAGTCATCTACAATGACAGCGTCAGCCTCACCGCGGAGAAGCGCCGCGACTCGTTGCTGAAGCATATGGCCGAGGGTGATCTCACCGATTCGGCGCGCTTCCTGCGCGGCCTGCAGAGCCATATCCTTGTCGACGGCGCGCTGATCCTGCCGGCAGCCGACCTCGGTGATTTCGACCTCAAGGTGCTGGCCCGGGCACTGGAGCAGGAGCCCGTGCGCTCGCTCGCCGATGTCCAGCCGGATTCACCCGTGGACGAGAACATACGCGAGCAGTTGGCATGGCTGTTCGAGAAATATGAGGCGACCCATGTGCTGCTGGCGACGCTCGATCCGCTGACCGTGGTGGCGCTCAACATGCCGACGCTTGCCTCATCGCCAGGCCTCGAAATGGAGCTGCGCGCCGTCCAGCGCATGACGATGCTGATTTCGCAGCGGCAGGCGAAGGGTTGATCATACTGAACGGGCCGGCTCTTGCGTCGGCCCGTTGCCGTAGCCGGGTCAGGCGGCCTTGGTCTTCGAGGCTTCTTCGTCGCGCACCATTTTTGTCACGGCGGCGAAGTCGAGCTTGCCGGAGCCAAGGACCGGTACCTTTGAGACCACCCGCACTTCGGCCGGGACCATCAGGTCCATGGCGCCGTTGGCCTTGGCGTAGGCGAGGAATTCCGCTCGTGTGGCGCCGGATGCCTCGGTGATGAGGATCAGCTTTTCGCCCTTGCGGGCGTCGGGCACCGTAGCGACCGCCGACAGCGAGCCCTTCCACAATTCGCCGGCCAGCGCTTCGACAGCAGCCAGCGAGATCATCTCGCCGCCGATCTTGGCGAAGCGCTTGGCGCGGCCGCGAATGGTGATGAAGCCACCCTCGTCGATAGCGACGACGTCGCCCGTGTCATGCCAGCCGTCCTCGAGCGGTTCGAGCACGCCGGGCTTCTCGGCCCGGAGATAACCGGCCATGACATTGGGACCGCGCACGAACAGCCGGCCGCCTTCGTCGACGCCGGGGACCGGATCGAGGCGGTATTCCATGCCGGGCATGATCTTGCCGACGGTTCCTGAGCGATTGTACATCGGCGTGTTGATGGAGATCACCGGCGCCGTCTCGGTGACGCCGTAGCCCTCGAGGATGCGTAGGCCGAACTTCTCCATATAGGTCATGCGCGTCGCTGTCTTGACCGGCTCCGCGCCGGCAAAACAATAGCGTATCGAGCGGAAGTCGTAGGGGTGCGCGGTGCGGGCATAGCCGGAGAGGAAGGTGTCGGTGCCGAAGATGATCGTCGCGTTCGAGCCGTAGATCAGTTCCGGCACGAGGCGGTAGTGCAGCGGCGAGGGGTAGAAATAGACCGGCACGCCGGAGATCAACGGCAGCACCGTGCCCGCGGTCATGCCGAAGGAGTGGAAGATCGGCAGCACGTTGAACACCTTGTCGCCCGAATGGAAGTCGATACGCGACGCCGCCTGGGCGGCGTTGGCCAGGATGTTGCGGTGGGTCAGAACGACGCCCTTCGGCGTGCCTTCCGAACCCGAGGTGAACAAGATCACCGCCGCATCGCCGGGCTTGCGTTTCGCGCGCGGCGTCGACTTGCGCAGCAAGCCGAGCAGCTTATCCTTGAGACTGATGGTCTTTCTGAGATCGTCGAGCCACACGATGTCGACCGAGCGACCGAGTTCCTCGACTACAGCGCCGAGCTTTGCCTGTTCGACGAACGCGCGGGAGGTAAGCACGGTGCGGACTTCGGCGGCCTTGCAGGCGGACAGAATATTGGCAGCACCTGCGGTGAAGTTCATCATCGCCGGAACCTTGCCGGCGGACATGACGCCGAGCAGTGTCGCGCAAGAGCCGTTGGCGTTGGGCAGCATGATGCCCAGCGTCTGCTGGTCGGCATAAAGGTTCTGGAACTTCTCACCAAGCACGGCGGCAGCCGTGAGCAGCTTGCTGTAGCTGAGAGAACCGGTGACCGGATCCTGAACTGCGAGCTGTTTCATGCCGCGTTCGTTCGCCGTCTCGATGATCTTTTCCAGTACGGTCTTGTCTATGTCCTGGGTGCGGAAAACGAGATCCGACATCACCTGGTAGAGCGCGGAACCCGCCGCGGCGCGGCGCTTGCGGCCCTTCAGCTCCTGCGGCACCTCGAGCTTGACCGGTTCCAGAATAGTCACCTTGACCTTCGGGAACAGGCGGCGGCGCACATGCTGCGAGCTCAGCCGCGAGAAGTAGGTCTTCTCCAGCCCGTCGATGCGCACCGGCACAACCATCGAGCCGGTCTTGTCGGCAACCATGGCGGCGCCGTCATAGACCTTCATCAGGCCGCCGGTCACGGTGATGCGTCCCTCCGGGAAGATCACCAGCGGGTCGCCGCCCTGCACGATCTTGATCAGCGTGCGGGTCGACATCGGCTTGGCCGGGTTGAGCGGCAAAGCGCGGGCAAGTTTCATGAACGGCTTCATCCACCAAGCCTGGGCAATGGTGTAGTCGATGGCGAAGACCGGTTCCTCATCGGTCAGCGTCAAGGCGAGCGGACCGTCGAGGAAGCTGACATGGTTGAGCGCCAGGATCGGCGCCTTGCCGGCCGCCTTGAGGTTTTGCATGCCCTCGACTTCGAGGCGCAGGAAAGCGCGGAACAGGATGGAGACGAAGTCACGGAAGGGGTTCGTCGGCAAATATTTCAGCATCAGCCAGGCGGCAATCGCATTGGCCGCGACGAGGCCGAACAGGATGCCGCCGGTCGAGACCTTCGTCTGGATCAGGGCCATGATGATGCCGCCGCCAGTCATGAAGCCGGCATTGACGATACTGACGGCGGCGACGACCCGGGCGCGCCGCGCTTCGGGCGACCAGGCCTGCACGGCGGCGAAGGTCGGCACCACCAGGAAAGCGGCTGCAATGGCCATGCCGGCGAGGTCGATGGCGACGCGGATCGTGTTTGGGCCGGCGAAGAATGCGCCAAGGGTTTCCGCCTGGGGCGACGGCGTCATGCCGGAGATGGTCCAGGCGAGATGCAGGCCGAACAGGGCGAGCAGCGCCGTGCCGACCGGTGCCGGCAACAGCACGATGCGGCCCTGCGACATCCAGGCGGCGATGGCCGAACCGATGGCGATCGAGACGGCGAACACGGCGAGGTAGACGGTGACGGCCATTTCGTTGCCGCCGAGCGAATCCTTGATCAGGACCGGCAGGAGCGAGAGCACGATGGCGCCGATCAGCCAGAACCAAGACGTCATCAGGCCGGCGCGCCAGATGCGCGTGTCGGTGCGCAATTCGGTGACCTGGCGCCAGGTCGAGCGGAAGATGTTCTTGTCGATGACAAGGTCGGGCGCCGCCGAACCGGTGGACGGGATATAGCGGCTGACGAGCCAGCAACCGACGGCGAGCGCCATCATGATCGGTCCGAACACCGCGACGCCGATACCATCGGCGGAAACGACGCCGCCGGCTATGGTGCCGCCGAGAATCGCGGCAAACGTGGCTGACTCGATCCAGGCGTTGGCCTTGGGCAGTTCCTTGCGTTCGAGGTGATCGGGCAGGATTCCGTATTTGATCGGTCCGAACAGCGCCGAGATGATGCCGAACATCAACAGCGCCGTCATCAGCACGGGAATGGACGACAGGGCGATGCCGACGACGGAGACACCCGCCGCGGCGATCTCGGCGAATTTCAGACGCTTGGCTATGAGAGCCTTGTCGAAGCGGTCGGCGAGCTCGCCGCCGAGCGCCGACAAGAGCAGGAAGGGAGCCATGAAGACGGCGCCCGCCAAGGTGACCAGTGATGCCGCCTGGTCCGCCGCCAGCGTGAACAGAATAAGGAACACCAGCGTGTTCTTGAGGAAATTATCGTTGAAGGCGGACAGGAACTGCGTCCAGAACAAGGGCGCAAAGCGCCTGGACGTCATCAGATGAGCTGTCGGTCGGTTGATCGGGGCGATTTCCATAGCGGCGACTTCCATTGGGCATGACCGATTAAAATCCTGGCTGGATTGATCAGCGGTCTTGCGCGTTGAGCCTTGTTTAGCGGGAACCCGGTTACACTTCGTTACTGCGGCTGACATCCATCAGCAACTTCTCGGTCTTGGCGTCTTCCAGCCGGTTGATGAAGCGGCTTGCCTCTTCCGAGTCGCGCAGCGTCTTGGTGATGGTGATCGAGGTGTGCACGAGCATGATGGCGGCCATCGCATAAAACCCCTTGGCGGCGAAGCTCGCCTCCATGAAGTAGATGCCGCCGGCCATCATTGTGGTGGCAACGGCGAAACTGGCCATGGTGAAGGTCTTCCAGGCGCTTGAGTCCTTGAGGGAATAGGTGTTCGGGGTCATCGATATGGTCCTTTCGTTTCAAGGTTAGGTTGGTTGGGCGTGGGTCTGTTTCAGGCTGGATACAATCAGGCCGGCTTGGTCATGGTCTTCGTGAGCCGTTCGAGCACGGCGTCGGCGCTGCTTCTCAGCGGCGCGCCGCAGCCGGCGGCCGCAAGCTTCTCTGAGACCGCGGCAGGATCGCCCGACTGTTCCATCTCGGCCATGGCGGCCGCGGTGGCGTCGATCTGCTTTTGCCTGGTGCGCAGGCGCAGCAGCGTCTCCTCGGCGTCCCTGAGCGCCGACAGGCTGGAGCCGGGCGCGCTTTCTCGCAGGCGCTGGGTCGAGTCGACCGCGACAACGATGCGCTGGCCGCGCTGCAATTCGCGCAGGCGCATTTCGGAGACGCGGATGATCCGCTTGAGACGCTCGATCTCGGTGCCGAAGCTTTTCTGCGCCTCGGCGGAGGCGTCGCGTTCGGCTTCCAGCATGGCGATGGTTTCGGCGGCTTCGCGGGCCAGTTCATTCTGTCCCTGCTCGATCGCGGCGATCGTGCGCTTCTCCAAATCGTCGATGCGGAGGACAAGCTTCTTGAACTGCGCGACTTCCTGTTCGTTCTGGGCGATGGCAATTGCAACCGCCCGGCGGGCGGCCGCGATAGCGTCGGCGCAATCGCGGATCTGCTGGCGCAGGATTATCAGCGCGTTGCGGTCGACGACCGCCTCGGCGGCTTCGTAGCTTCGGCCGCGAACGAGAGCAAAAAACTGTTTCAACATTTCCGTTTCTCCTCTATGAACGTTGTTCACGACGCAACGTAGCACACTGTTAACGGCGTTCAAGGATAAAATGAACGCTGTTCATGACTTGCGCATAAGGAAGGTTAATGACCGCAAAACGGGACGCCAAACGCGAGTATCTCAAAGGCAGGCTGATCGAGGCCGCGCACGCGCGCATTCAAGCCTCGGGGCTCGCCGGCCTGCGCGCACGCGACATCACGGCCGATGCCGGCTGCGCGCTCGGCGCGCTCTACACCGCCTTCGCAGACCTCGACGAGCTCATCCTGCACGTCAACTCGATCACGCTGGCAAGACTTGGGGCGGCGTTGGAACAGGAGGCGACCGGCGCGGCCGAGCCAAGGGCCAAGCTGAGGGCTCTGGCCAAAGCCTATCTCTCTTTCGCGCGCGACAATCGCATGGCGTGGAAGGCGCTGTTCGAGCATCGCATGGCGCCAGGCGTGGCGGTGCCCGGATGGCATCTGGCCGAACATGCCGTGCTGATCCAGCATCTGGTCGAGCCGCTGGCCCAGCTGCTCCCGGCGCTGGACACGCCAGAGCTGCTGGCGCGGACCCGCACGCTGTTCTCCGCCGTGCATGGGATCGTCGCCATCTCGCTCGAAGACCGTTTCATTGGCCTGGCGTCCACCGATCTCGAAAGTGAGCTGCTGGGTTTCGTTGGCACGCTGGTGAGCGGACTGGAGACGGAAAGGGAATGAACTGCTGCGATCGGCTCTTGCCTCACGGCACTCTGCCCTTATGAAGATCGTGGCGCGGACTGCCGGTTGATCCAGGCCGGCTGAGACTGTTGGGGATATCCGGTGACAATCGATCAGAACCGTCGGTTTCGACCCGAAATACAGGGGCTGCGCGGCTTGGCGGTCGCGCTTGTCGTGGTCTATCACATATGGCCGGATGTGCTGCCTGGCGGATATGTCGGCGTCGACGTCTTTTTCGTCATCTCTGGCTATCTGATCACGGGCCTGCTGGCGCAGATGGCGCTGCGCGGCGGCCGGATTTCACTGATCGAATTCTACTCGCGACGGGTGCGACGGTTGTTGCCGGCAGCAACCCTGGTGCTGCTGGTGGCATTGCTGGGCACGCTGCTTTTCATCTCAAAGGCGCGCTGGGAGGAAATGGGCAACCAGATCGTGGCGAGCGCTCTTTATGTCGAGAACTGGCGGCTGGCCTCGATTGCGGTCAGCTATCTCGAGGCCGACACCTTGCCGAGCCCGGTGCAACACTACTGGTCGCTTTCCATCGAAGAGCAGTTCTACATCGCCTGGCCGTTGGTGATGATCGGCGTGATCTGGCTGGCGCGCCGCCGTGACCTTCCGCTGAGGGCCTGCTTGATCGGGGCGTTGTCGCTCATTTTCGCGGCATCACTTGTTGCCTCTGTCGTTTTGACGGCGACGGATCCGGCCCAGGCCT
This sequence comes from Mesorhizobium sp. M0016, assembly GCF_040324035.1. Classification (NCBI taxonomy): domain Bacteria; kingdom Pseudomonadati; phylum Pseudomonadota; class Alphaproteobacteria; order Hyphomicrobiales; family Phyllobacteriaceae; genus Mesorhizobium; species Mesorhizobium sp. M0016. The sequence continues at coordinate 166,550 of NZ_JAMYVM010000012.1, forward strand.
ATTTCGTCAGCCATACCCGCCTGTGGGAATTGGCGCTGGGTGGTCTGCTGGTGCTGACCGAACACCAGTTTCGACTGGCGGCACTCACTAGACAGTGGCTGGCGATCGCCGGCATCCTGGGCATCGTTGCGTCCGCCTTGCTGTTTTCCGCTGCAACTCCATTTCCCGGCGTCAGTGCGTTGTTGCCGACCTTGGCCACAGTGCTGGTCATCCTGGCTGGCGAGGTTGAAGTCGGCCGGTTTCGTGGGCTCGATTCGTTGCCACTTCGTTTCATCGGCGATCGCTCCTACTCGGTCTATCTATGGCATTGGCCGCTGATCACCATCTCCCAGGCGCAGGGTCATTCGCTGACCCTTGCCGGCGGTTTCGGCCTGATTGCGGCGACCCTGCTTCTATCGGATCTGTCCTATCGATATGTTGAGCAGCGCTACCGGCAAGCTCGGGGCGGCGCCTGGTGGAAGCCGCTGGGATACGGCACCGCGGCGGTTCTCACATGCGTGGCCGCATCCGGCAGCCTGCTGCTCTTTCTGAAGACCGAACGCATCGACACCGCGCTGATCGGCACGCCTTCCTACCCTGGGCCCGCCGCTCTCGTCTCCGGCGCCGTGGTCCCGGACGGTGTGAACCTTCTGCCGCCGCTGGCCCGGCTGAGGCGGGACGTGCCGGTCGTGTATGCAAGGAAGTGCCACCAGGAGGAAAGCTCGGAGCCCAAACGATGCTCTCTAGGCGATCCCACGGGTGCGAAAACAATGGTTCTGGTGGGAGATTCTCATGCAGCCCAGTGGGTGCCGGCACTGGACAAGATCGCAAAGGACCGCAACTTCAAACTGGTTACCTTTACAAAATCCGCCTGCCCATTCACCCGCGTGGCCATCACGGCGGATGGCAAACCCAACGTCTTATGCGCGCAGTGGCACGAAAAGGTGCTGGCCGAGATCCTAAAGCTGAAACCGGATCTGATCTTCACCAGCCAGTCCAATTACGGAGCGGTTCAGCAAGACGTGATGATCGAGGGGCTGCGAAGTCTCTGGGGCGGGCTGACGGACGCCGGCTCGCAAATCGTTGCCATCCGCAACACGCCCTATATGAAATTCGACCCGGGCGAATGCCTGAGTTCGACCCCAACGAAATGCGTCACCAAACTGAGCGATATTGAGCGGAGCAACGTGTTGGCGCTCGCCGCGGAGGGACAGAAAAATGTACGCGCCATCGACATGATCGATGCCATTTGCGGGCCGCAACTATGCCCGGCAGTTGTCGGCAACATCATCGTCTGGCGGGACAGTCATCATCTGACCGCCAGCTACTCGCTTGCCCTCGCACCCTATCTCGCAGCGAAGGCGGGGCTTTGACGAGACGTCTCGGAAGTCAGATGTGTCGACAGGCAGGAAAATTCCGCTGGTGGAGCTGAGGAGGATCGAACTCCTGACCTCGTCATTGCGAACGACGCGCTCTCCCAGCTGAGCTACAGCCCCGTCCAGCGGATGGCGCATTTATCGAAGGCTGCGGTTTCCTGTCAAGGCGGGGTTTTGCCGAATTCCCTTGTGCCCGGTGCTTGTAGGCGACCGGCCCTTGCCGGTTTCGCGCGCAATGGCTACATGTCGGCAACAATCGGAGACCGGCATGCTCGCCCTCATTCAAACAATCGTCATGGCGCTGGACCTATACTGGTGGGTCATCATCGCCTCGGCGATCTTTTCCTGGCTCTATGCGTTCAACGTCGTCAACTCGCGCAATCAATTTGTCGGCAGCATCGGCAACATGCTCTACCGGCTGACCGAGCCGGCGCTGCGGCCGATCCGTCGGTTCATGCCCGACCTCGGCGGCGTCGACATTTCGCCGATCATCCTGCTTCTGCTCCTGTTCTTTCTCAGGCAGCTCATTCTCACCACGATAGCGCCGCTGGTCCTGTGAGCCTGACGATGGCATGAGCGCGCCATTCCGCTTGCGCGTCGACGGCATCGACCTGTTTATCCGGCTGACACCGAAGTGTTCGGTGGACAGGCTCGAAGGCGTCGAGGTATCGGCCGACGGGCGCAGCCGTTTGAAGGCGCGCGTGCGCGCCGTGCCGGAGAATGGCGCGGCCAATGCGGCGCTGGAACCGCTGGTGGCCAAGGCGCTGGGCGTTCCGGCATCGGCCGTGTCGGTCATTGCAGGCGGCACGGCACGGCTGAAGACGGTGCGTGTCGCGGGTGATCCGGCGGTGCTGGCGCAGCGTATCGGGGCGCTCAGCCGCTGATCGAAGATCCAGCGTTGCGGCATGCAGCCCCTTGATCTGTCGGCGGAACAGCGCCCCCCTCTGTCCTGCCGGACATCTCCCCCACGAGATTGGCAGCTTCCGCCCCGCTCTCAATCCCCCAGCGGCAGCTTCGGATCGTCAACCTTCAGCGTGTTCACGCTCTGCTTGATGCGGCGCAGGTTTTCGAGAACCCTGGGTCCGCGCGTCTCGGCCACGGAGGTGACGATCATGTCGACGATCGACAGCAGAGCATAGCGCGACGAGGTCGGCTTGTAGATGTTGCCGTCCTCCAGCGACTGGAACTGGATGACGGTATCGGCGGCCTTGGCGAGCGCTGATTCCGGCGGGGTTACGGCGATGGTGGTGGCGCCATATTGCTGGGCCACCTGCACGGCGTCGATGACCGATCGCGCATAGCCGGACACCGAGAACGCGATCAACGTCGTCTCCGACGTAGCGACCGCGGCATACATGCGCTGCAACTGCCCGTCGATCTGCGCCAGCACCGGCACGCCCAGCCTAAACAGCCGGTTCTGCATCTCGGTCGCCATCATCGAGGAAATGCCGCCGGAGCCGATGCACAGCACATTGCCCGAACTGACGATGCGCGCGGCCACGCCCACCAGCGTCTTCATGTCGAGGTTTTCGCTGGCGCGCTGGATGGCGGCGATTGCCGCTTCGGTGATGGCCGACGCAATGCGCTGCTCGCGCGCGTCCCGGTTCAGCGGTTCGGGCGATAGATACTGGCCGCCAATGGCGATCGCCTGCGCCAGGTAGAATTTGAAATCGCGCAGACCCTCGCAGCCGAGATTGCGGCAGAAACGGGTGACCGTCGGCTCGCTGACGCCGACGCGCGCGGCAATTTCCGAGATTGCCGCCTTGGAGGCAAAGTCGAGATCGGTGAGCACGAGACCGGCCAGGCGGCGGTCCGATTTGGTGCCGTCCTGCGACATCAGCTGCAGGCGCGTGATGATGTCGGCCGGCGTTTTCATTTCTGGGTTGTCGTCTTCATCGTGGTATTTTCGTTTTCATGCCGGCGCTCATAGCGGCAGGCCTGTCGCCGTGTCGAACAGATGGATGTTGCCCGGCGCTACCGAGACCGGCAGCAGTTCACCCGGCTTGACCTGGATCCGGTCGCGGAACACGGCGCGCACCGTGTCGGCACCGATCGCACCATAGACATGGGTTTCCGAGCCGGTCGGCTCGACGACATCGACCTTGATCGCCAGGGCGTCGACAGCCTCGCCGATGACGAAGTGTTCGGGCCGTATGCCGGCCTCGACCGTGCTGCCAGCCGGCACCGTCTTGCTGCCGAGCGCCAGTCGCCCTCCGCCGGCCGATTCGAACCAGCTTTTCTCGGGCGTCGTCTTCAGGGCGCCGGAGACAAAACTCATCGACGGCGAGCCGATAAAGGAGGCGACGAATTTGTTGGCGGGACGGTCGTAGAGCTCCAGCGGTGCGCCGACCTGCTGGATCTTGCCGCGGTCCATCACCACGATGCGGTCGGCCATGGTCATGGCCTCGATCTGGTCGTGGGTGACATAGACGATGGTCGATTTCAGCCGCTGGTGCAGCGCCTTGATCTCGGTGCGCATCTGCACGCGCAATTGCGCGTCGAGATTGCTGAGCGGCTCGTCGAACAGGAACACCGAGGGTTCGCGCACGATGGCGCGGCCCATGGCGACGCGCTGGCGCTGGCCGCCCGACAGTTCCCGGGGATAGCGGTCGAGATAGGAGAACAGGTTGAGGACGCCAGAGGCCTTTTTCACCTTGGCGTCGATTGCCGTGCGGCTTTCGCCGCGGATCTTTGGGCCAAAGCCGATATTGTCGGCCGCTTTCAGGTGCGGAAACAGCGCATAGGACTGGAAGACCATCGCGATGTTACGCTGCTGTGGCGGCAAATCGTTGGCGCGCACGCCGCCGATCAAGAGGTCGCCTGCGGTGATCGGCTCCAGCCCGGCCAGCATGCGCAGCAAGGTCGACTTGCCGCAGCCGGAAGGGCCGACCAGCACGACGAACTCGCCGCTCTTGATGTCGAGGCTGATGTTTTCGAGGATCTTGTGGCGTCCGAAAGATTTCGACAGGTCGCGGAACTCGACATCGGTCATGGTCAGGCTCCCAATATGTCGTCGATGAAGGGCAGGAAGCCGGCGGTCAGTCCGGCGTCGACCGGCACCACCGCGCCGGTTATCCCCGATGCGCGATCCGAAACAAGGAAGGCCACCGCTTCGGCCACTTCCGTGGCGTCGACGATGCGGCCGAGCGGATAGAGCCGCTTGAGCTTGCCGAGAACATCCGGGTTCTTGGCCAGCCGATGGTCCCATGCGGCGGTGCGGATCGAGCCGGGGCAGACGACATTGGCGCGCAGCCCGTTGCGGCCGAGTTCCACAGCGACCGCTTTGGCATAGGCATTGATGCCGGCCTTGGCCGCGGCATAGGCCGGGTTGCCGAAGTGGGCGATGGCGTTGACGGAAGAGATGAAGACGACGCTGCCCGAACCGCGCGCGGCCATTGCCTTGATCAGCGGATCGGCGAACAGCATCACCCCGGTCAGATTGAGGTCGAGTTCATGCGTGATCTTGTCGGGGGTCAGCGCTGCAAGAGTCTCGGCGCGCGTCCAGCCGGCATTGTTGATCAGGATGTCGGGCACGCCGTCTTTCTCGAGGATCGCCGTGATCGCGGCATCGGTGGAGATCCGGTCGAGAAGGTCGAAGACGTGGCGCGACGCCAGATGCGGACTGCCGAGCTGGTCTTGCGACTGGTCGCAGCCGACGACGCGCGCGCCTCGTTCGGCCAGCAGCGCCACAATAGCCGAGCCGAGCCCGCCGCCGGCGCCGGTCACCAGCACGGTCTTGCCTGCGAATTCGGCCGTTGAAACCACGCTGCGCGCCTCCCTGGGATCTACGATAATCGGAAAACGCTATTTTAAGAAATGTAATTAAGCAACAGGATAATCCGCTTGCACAGCGCGAAATCATGGATAATGTAGGAAAGTCACATAAAGCCGTGGCCGCCTCAAAGCCGCAAGAGTGCAGACGCAATCAAATGGGAGAGATCGAATGAAGCTTGCAAAATGGACTGTCGGCGTGATGGCCGGAATGAGCCTGCTCGCCCTGGCCGCGCAGGCAGATGCCGGCGAGGTGCGCGTAACCGTCGCCGAATACAGCGCCAAGACCGGCCCGTATTTCGAAGCGGTGAAAAAGGAATTCGAGGCAGCCAACCCGGGTATCACCGTCAAGTTCGAAGTTGTGCCGTGGGACGTGCTGCTGCAGAAGCTGACCACCGACATCACGGCCGGTACCAATGCCGACCTGTCGATCATCGGCACCCGCTGGCTGATCGATTTCGTCCAGCAGGATGTCGCCGAGCCGCTCGACGCCTACATCAAGCCAGACTTCAAGGACCGCTTCATCGACACCTTCCTGTCGCCGTCGATCATGGAGGGCAAGACCTATGGCCTGCCGATCGCGGCCTCGGCGCGCGCCATGTACTACAACAAGGAATTGTTCGAGAAGGCCGGAATCGCCAACCCGCCGGCAACCTGGACCGAGTTGCAGGAGGATGCGCGCAAGATCAAGGCACTGGGCACCGGCACGTTCGGCTTCGGCCTGCAGGGCAAGGAGATCGAGACCGACGTCTATTATTATTATGCGATGTGGTCGCAAGGCACCGAGATTCTCAACAAGGATGGCACGTCGGGCCTCGGCACGCCGGGCGCGCTCGAAGCCGCCAAGCTCTACAAGTCGATGATCGACGAAGGCCTGACGGAACCCGGCGTCACCTCCAACAACCGCGAGGACGTCCAGAACCTGTTCAAGCAGGGCAAGGTCGGCATGATGATCACCGCGCCCTTCCTGTCCAACCAGATCAAGGACGAGGCGCCGAACCTGAAATACGGCGTGGCCGCTATCCCCGCCGGACCGACCGGCGCGCGCGGCACGTACGGCGTCACCGATTCCATCATCATGTTCAAGAATTCCAAGAACAAGGATGAGGCCTGGAAGCTGCTCGACTTCCTGTTCACCACCGAACAGCGCGCCAAGTTCACGCAAGGGGAAGGCTTCCTGCCGGTGAACAAGGAAGAGGCCAAGATGGACTATTACGTCAACAATGCCGATCTGGCAGCGTTCACCGCGCTGCTGCCCGACGCCCGCTTTGCGCCGGTCATCCCCGGCTGGGAAGAAGTCGCCCAGATCACCTCGGATGCCATGCAGAAGATCTATCTCGGCGGCGACCCCGAGGCAGGCTTGAAGGAAGCGGCTGCCAAGGCCAACGCCGTGATCAAGAAATAGGGCGTATCTCCCTGCGCCCGGCGCGCCCCTGAGATCGGGGCGCGCCACACTTTCCTCTCCCTCCGGAGGGGGAGAGGTGGCTCGGCGAAGCCGAGACGGAGTGGGGGAACCACCTGGCAACCGCCGCGAACGGACATAGGAAGGGCAATAGGGGCAAACATCACCTCGCCTTGCGCCCCAAGGGTCGACCCCCCGAGCTTCGCTCGACACCTCTCCCCTGATCGACGGGGGAGAGGAAAGGCATTCTTCTGAAGCGCTGCTAAAGACCGATATGCAAGATTGATCCGAGCTGGCGTGCCAGCGCCACAGAACCACGGTACAAAACCGGCCGATGCAAAATCGCTTCTTGCCCTATCTGCTGACCTTGCCCAGCCTGTTGCTGGCGGCGGTCGTCATCTTCTGGCCGGTCTGGGACCTGATCCAGATCTCGACGCATGACGTCAGCCGCTTCGGCCAGCTACGCGACTTCAACGATTTCGCCAATTATTCAGCCTTCCTCGCCGATCCCGATTTCCTGGCGGCACTCTGGCGCACCGGCCTGTGGACGTTGCTGGTGGTCGGCGGCGCGCTGCTGTTGTCGGTGCCGGTGGCGATGATCCTCAACACCGATTTCTACGGCCGCGGCATTGCCCGCGTCATCATCATGCTGCCCTGGGCGGTGTCGCTGACGATGACGGCGGTGGTCTGGCGCTGGGCGCTCAACGGTGAAAGCGGCATGCTGAACTCGGCGCTGATCGGGCTCGGCCTGATCCATGAAAACATCCAGTGGCTGGCGCGCGCCGAGACGGCATTCCCGATGCAGGTGCTGATCGGCATATTGGTGACGGTACCGTTCACCACGACCATCTTCCTCGGCGGCCTGTCGTCGATCCCCGACGACCTCTACGAGGCGGCGGCCCTGGAGGGGGCGACGCCGCTGCAGCAGTTCCGCGAGATCACCTTTCCGCTGCTGAAGCCGTTCATCAACATCGCCATCGTGCTCAACACCATCTACGTCTTCAATTCCTTCCCGATCATCTGGGTGATGACGCAGGGCGGGCCGGCCAACTCGACCGACATATTGGTCACCCATCTCTACAAGCTGGCCTTCCGCATCGGCAAGCTGGGCGAAGCATCGGCGGTGTCGCTGCTGATGTTCGCCATCCTTTTGATCTTCACCATGATCTATGTGCGGCTTGCCATGCGGGAGCAGCGCACATGACGCCCAAGCTGAAGCGTACGATCATCGCCTGGCTGCTGCTTTCGCCGCTGCTCGTGGTGACGATCTTCCCCTTCGCGGTAATGTTTTTGACCGCGGTCAAGCCGCGGCAGGAGGTGCTGTCGCCGACCTGGTGGCCAAGCGAATTCCACTGGTCGAATTTTGCCGACATGTGGGTGGCGACCGGCTTTGGCCAGGCGCTGGCCAATTCGCTCTATGTCTCTGTTATCGCCACCGTCGGAGCCATCCTGATCTCGGTGCCGGCCGCCTATGCCATGTCGCGGTTTCGCTTTGCCGGCTATGGCGCCTTCCGCCAGTTCCTGCTGATCTCGCAGATGATCTCGCCGATCGTGCTGGTGCTCGGCCTGTTCCGGCTGATGGCGGCCTGGGGTCTGATCGAATCCACGACCGCGCTCGGCGTCATCTACATGGCTTTCAACGTCGCCTTCACCGTGTGGATGCTGCAAAGCTATTTCGACACCATCCCGCGCGATCTCGAGGAAGCAGCGTGGATGGAAGGCGCCGGCCGATGGCTGACCTTGCGAAAAGTGTTTCTGCCGCTTTGCCTGCCGGCAATAGCGGTGACCGCCATCTTCACCTTCATCAACGCATGGAATGAGTTCGTCGTTGCGCTCACAATGCTGCGCAGCCAGGAAAGTTACACGCTGCCGATCCAGGTGTTCTCGCTGGTCGCCGGCCGCTACACGATCGAATGGCACCATGTAATGGCGGCGACGCTGCTGGCGACGCTGCCGGTGGCGATTCTGTTCATCTGGCTGCAGCGCTATCTCGTCCGCGGGCTGGCGCTCGGGGCGGTCAAATAACGGCACCATTCACAACGGAGCTTTCATGCGCATCTTCACCGCCTCGCTGGCGACCGAAACCAACACCTTCTCGCCGGTGCCGACCGACCGGGCGTCGTTCGAGATGGCGTTCTATGCCGGGCCGGGCAAGCATCCAGACACGCCGACCTTGTGCTCCTCGCCGATGGTCGCGCTGCGCCGGTGTGCGGCTGCCGAAGGGCTGACCGTCGTCGAAGGCACCGCCACCTGGGCGGAGCCGGGCGGGCTGGTGCAGCGGCAGACTTATGAGGCGTTGCGCGACGAGATTCTCGGCCAGTTGAAGGCAGCCTTGCCGGTCGACGCCGTCATCCTCGGCCTGCATGGCGCGATGGTGGCGCAAGGCTATGACGATTGCGAGGGCGATCTGCTGGAACGGGTTCGCGCCACGGTTGGGCCGGATGTGGTGATCGCCGTGGAGCTCGATCCGCACAGCCATCTGACGCCAAAGCGCGTTTCGGCATGCAATGTCATGGCCTATTTCCTCGAATTCCCGCACACCGACTTCTATGAGCGCGGCGAACATGTCGTCGAGCTTGGATTGGCGGCGGCGCGCGACGAGATCAAGCCGGTCATATCGACCTTCGACTGCCGCATGATCCAGGTGCTGCCGACCAGCCGCGAGCCGATGCGCTCCTTCGTCGACCGCATCAAGGCGCTGCACGGCAAGGACGGCGTGCTGTCGGTCTCGGTCATCCATGGCTTCATGGCGGCGGATGTGCCCGAAATGGGCACGCGCATCCTGGTCGTGACCGACAATGACAAGGCCAAGGGCGATGCGCTGGCGGAGAGGCTAGGGCGCGAGCTTTACGCCATCCGCGAAAGGACGGCGATGACGATGCTGAACACCGAGGACGGCATCGCGCGGGCACTGGCCGTGCGCAAGGGAAGCCCCGGCAAGCCGGTTGTGATTGCCGACATCTGGGACAATCCCGGCGGTGGCGTCGCCGGCGACGGCACCGTTGTGCTGCGCGCCATGCTGGAACAGGGCGTTGACAATTTTGGCGTGGCGACGATCTGGGACCCGATCGCTGTCACCTTTTGCCAGGCGGCAGGCGAAGGCGCCGTCATCGACCTGCGCTTCGGCGGCAAGGCCGGGCCGCTGGCCGGCGAACCGATCGATGCGCGCGTCAAGGTGTTGAAAGCCGTCCCCGAGGGCTGGCAGAGCTTCGGGCCGAGCCGGGTGACGCTCGGACCAACGGCGCTGGTGCGCATCGAGGGCACGGAGGTCGACATCATCCTCAACACCAACCGCACGCAGACCTTCGAGCCGGATATTTTCTCCAACATCGGCGTCGATCCGATGCGCAAGGACATATTGCTGATCAAGTCGACCAATCATTTCTACGCCGGCTTCGCACCGATCGCGGCGGAGATTATTTATATTTCGGCGCCGAGCTCGTATCCGAGCAATCCGGCGGTGACGGATTACAAGAAGCTGACGCGGCCGGTCTGGCCAAGGGTGGCGGATCCTTGGCGCTATTGATCTCCCCACTTGAGGGGGAGATGTCGCCAAAGGCGACAGAGGGGGTCGCCTCGCGTGAAGCGCCGACCTTCATCTGCCGCAGGAGGTCGAGCCCAGTCGGACCGACCCCCTCTGGCCGCTTTGCGGCCATCTCCCCCTCGAGGGGGGAGATAAGCCGGCGCTATAGCAATCCCCGCTTCACCATCATCGCTTCCGGCGAAGGCATCTTGCCGCGGAACGCCGTGTACAGTTCCTCCGGATCCTTCGACCCGCCGGCGGCATAGATATTCTTCCGAAGCCGTTCCGCCAGCGCCGGGTTGAAGGGATCGCCGGTCTCCTCGAAGGCGGCGAAGGCGTCGGCGTCGAGCACTTCCGACCACATGTAGGAATAGTAGCCGGCTGAATAACCGTCGCCGGAGAAGATATGGCCGAAATGCGGGGTGCGATGACGCATGGCGATGGTGTCGGGCATATCAAGCTTTTCCAGCGTTTCGGCTTCGAAACGCAGCGGTTCCGCCGGCGCATCCGGCCGCGCGTGATACGCCATGTCGATCAGCGCCGACGCTGTGAACTCGACCGTGGCGAAACCTGCGCCGAACGTGCGGGCGGCCAGCATCTTGTCGAGCAGCGACTTCGGCATCGGCTTGCCGGTCTTAACATGCAGCGCATGCTTTTCCAGCACTGCGGGCACCGTCAGCCAGTGCTCGTAGAGCTGCGAAGGCAGTTCGACGAAATCGCGGGAAACCGAGGTGCCCGCCACCGACGGCCAGGTGACGTCGGTCAGCATGCCGTGCAAAGCATGGCCGAATTCGTGGAACAGGGTCTTGGCCTCATCGACCGACAGCAGCGCCGCTTCCCCCGCCGGCGGCTTGGCGAAGTTCATGATGTTGTAGATCACCGGCTTTGAGCCATCCCCAAGCTTGTAGCCAGACTTCAGCGCGCTCATCCAGGCGCCAGAACGCTTCGAGGATCGGGCGAAATAGTCGGCGAGGAACAGGCCGCGCTCGCTGCCATCGGCGTTCTTCACCACGAAGACGCGCGCGTCGGGATGCCAGGCGGCGATGCCCTTCTTCTCCTCGAAAGTGATGCCGAACAGTTTTGTGGCGACGTCGAAGCAGGCGTCGATGACCCGGTCGAGTTGCAGATAGGGTTTCAGTTCCGCCTCGTCGAAGTCGAATTTTTCGGCGCGCAATTTCTCCTGGTAGAAGCGCCAGTCCCAGGCGGCGAATTTTTCGTTGCTGCCTGCCTTGGTCGCCAGCCGCTCCAGCTCCTTCTGGTCGGCGGCGGCCTTCTCCAGCGCTTTCTCCCAGACCGGGTCGAGGAGGTCGTGCACCGCCTTCGGCGTCTTGGCCATGGTGTCGTCGAGCTTCAGCGCGGCGAACGAGGCATAGCCGAGCAGCCTGGCCTTTTCGGCGCGCAGTTTCAGCATGTCGCGCACCACTGCGGTGTTGTCGCTGGCGCCGCCATTCTGGCCGCGCATGGTGAAGGCGCGGAAAGCGGTCTCGCGCAGATCGCGGCGTTCGGAGAAGGTCGTGAACGGCTCATAGATAGAGCGCGACAAGGTGACTGCGTAGCGGCCTTTCTGGCCGCGCGTCTCGGCGGCTTCGGCCATCGAACTCTTCACGAAGTCCGGCAGGCCCGCAAGATCAGCCTCGTCGAGGAAAAGCGCCCAGTCGCGCTCGTCGGCCAGCACGTTCTGGCCGAAGGTCGTGCCGAGCGAGGACAGCTCCTCGCTGATGTTGGCCAGCCGCTTCTTGCCGTCGGCGTCGAGTTTTGCGCCCGATCGCACAAAGCCTTTCCAGGTCTTCTCCAGCACCCGCAGCGTCTCGGCGTCGAGTTTGAGCGTCTCACGGCGCTGGTAGAGATCGTCGACGCGGGCAAACAATTTCTCGTTCATCGAGATCGCCGAGAAATGCCTCGACATTTTTGGCGAGATATCGCGCTCCAGCGCCTGGATCGCATCGTTGGTGTGGGCGCCGGCCCGGCACCAGAAGATCGACGAGACATGGTCGAGCGGCTCACCGGCGAGCTCGAGGGCTGCCAGCGTATTCTCGATGGTCGGCGCATCCTTGTTGCCGGCGATCGCGTCGATTTCGGCCTCATGTGCCTTCAGCGCCGCGTCGAACACCGAGGAGAAATCGTCGTCGCCGATGCTGCCAAAATCCGGCAGGCCGAGCGGCCCTTGCCATTTGGTCAGCGGATGGGCGGCGAGATCGACGGTTTTCGTGGACGGCATGGGGGATCTTTCGATGATTGGCGGAGCTTGCTGACCGATGTAGGGCGATGACTGGCGCGGCGCAACAGCGCGGCCGTTCAAGCCCGCGTCAGAAGCCGTCGCAATTTTCCGCGATCGCCGCTTGCGAACTGGCGGTGATGCGGTTGCCGGTGACGGCGAACGTTTCCTGCATCAGCATGTCATTGTTGGGGAAATCATAGCAGGCGATGACAGTGGTGACGCCGGCCTCGCTCTTTTCGACGCGATGCCGGATTGCGGCGCCGGCGACCGCGCCCTTCCATTCGTCGATCGACGCGATGAACTCCTGCTTCGACTGCACGACGCCGAGATCGTCGAGCTTGATGCGGACATCGTCGGCGAGCAGGTCCGACAATTCGGTGCGATCGGCGACCAGCAGCGCCGAATACCAGCGGTCGATAATGGCGCCGTCATCGGAGCGGGCAGGGACGAGCGAAATCAGCAGCGCCGCTACGGCGAAAGCGATCGCACGCCAAACCCGCATTCTTGCCTCCTCTTATTTGACCATGCCCTTATCCGAAAACCGGTTCCCACTTTTCGGGATCATGGGTCTACGTCAAATCCGGCCGCTCGAAGTCGCCGGTGTCCTTGTTCATCACCCAGAGCTCGCCGGTCGAGATGTCGAACCAGGCGCCATGCAGCGACAGCCGCCCCTTGCCTTCGAGGATGGAGACGCAAGGGAAGGTCCTGAGATTGGCGATCGAATAGCGGATGGAAATCCGCTCCAGCGCCGTCTGCCGTTCGGTTGCCGTCATGAACGTGCTGGACGAAACGGTTTCGGCCGCCGGCGCGATCAGGCTCATCCATTTGCCGATGAAGTCGCCGGGCGACAGCGGCGCCGAATTGGTGTCGAGCGCGGCGCGGATGCCGCCGCAGCGGCCATGGCCCATCACCACGATGTTTTTCACCTTCAGGCTCTGTACGGCGAATTCGAGCGCGGCCGAGGTCGAGTGGAACTCGCCGTCCGGTGCATAGGGCGGCACCAGATTGCCGACATTGCGCAGGACGAACAGTTCGCCCGGACCGGCGTCGAAGATCGCCTCGGGGGCAGAGCGGGAATCGCAGCAGGCAACGATCATGGTTTCGGGCGCCTGCCCCTCGCGGGCGAGCTCGCGATAGCGTCCGCTCTCGGTGAGATAGCGGCCATTCATGAAGTTGCGGTAGCCGGTCCAAAGATGTTCGGGGAGATGGGGCATGGGCTAGGGATGAAGCCTTTCGGGGTTAGCGACGGCAGCTCATTTCAAGTTAGAAAGGCTCTAACGGCAAATGCCCGTCGCGGGCAATGCCGAATTGCGGATGGCTTCGTCGCAAATCGCCATGCCGCACGCATGGCTCGCCGCTTGCCTCACGCCCACATCGCCAGGGGAATGCCCAAACGGTCGGCAAGCGGCGGGTCGGGAAACGGCTTTGCCTCGCCGCCGGCAATGCGTCCGGCAATCAGCATCATCGCTGCGGCGTCGAGGAAATCGTCGGCGGCAGCACCGCGTGGCGGCGGCTGGTCAAGGAAAGCTCTGGTATAGCCGTGCCGGCAGAGCAGTGCCTTGCGCTCTTCCATCCCGGCAGGATTGACTGCGCCCTTGATCTTCTTCGGCAGCGTCATCGGTTTTTCGCCGTTCAGCCGGCAGAAGGCCACTTCGGGGTGCGATTCGAAGACGCGGCGGCGCAGTTGCGGACGTGCGATCAGCAGCGCGTCGATCTCGCGTATCTTGGCAAAGATGCCGAAGGCCTGGATCGAGACGCCGCGTGGTGGATCGGAGGTCGCCCTGGCCACCTCGCTGGCGCGCCGATGCGCCTCATACCAGGCCTCGACCGTGGTGAAGTCGCTGATGTCGGCGTAGAGGGCCGCGCGGGACGGGATAGAGAAGACGCTGGATTGCCGTGCTCCGAGCATTGGCCGTACCAAGGTCTCCGGCCCGCGCCCGCCTCTTTGCGAGACGTCCGGCAGGCCGATCGGCATGTCGACGGCCACTGTCGCATCGGCGGGCAAGGCGTCGAGCAGGGCCGCAAAGCTGGGAAAGACGCGGACTGACGGCGCGGCATCCAGATCGCGGCGGACGGCGATCCAGCCGGCCTTGCAGCCGTCTACGCCGACGACCACGGTCGAGGTCACGCCCGGCGGTCCCGCCCCGGATGCGTGAGGTGGCGCAGCTGCACCATCGCCATCGGATGCGACAGGCTCTGGGCATCGGTTTCAAGCTGCAACTCGTCGCCGCCACGCTTGGCGGTTCGCGCCAGGATTTCGTAGACGGCGGCGGTGGTCGATTGCAGCGCCTTGATCGGCGGCTGCCCCGACAGGATGCGGGCGAGGTAGACGGCCGCAGTCAGGTCACCGAGGCCATTCGGCGGCTTGTCGATGAGGCGGTGTTCGGCCAGCAGCGCCTGGGTGCCGTCAAGCAGCAGATTGCCGGTGCCGCCGGTCATCATCGACTGTGCCGACGTCACCAGCATTGTTGACGGTCCGGCATGGAGGGCGGCCGAGATCACCGATTTCAGATCGGGCAAAGGCGCGCCGGCCATCCATTCCAGCTCATAGCGGTTGGGGGTGGCGATGTCGGCGACCGGCATCAGCCGGTCGCGCATCGCGGCGGCCGTCGGCTCGGGCACATAGAGCCCGCCGGAATCGCCCATCACCGGATCGCATATATAGATCGCGTCCGGCGTCTTGGCCTTGACTGCCGCAACCAGCGAGGCGACGGCCTCGGCCTGGCCGGCCTCGCCGAGATAGCCCGACAGCACCGCGCCCACCTCGCCCAGCCAGGGCGCGCGCTCGAGATCGGCCATCAGCGCCTTGAACTGGTCGAGCGGCGGCACGATGCGCGTGGCGCGGCCATGGCCCGGATGCCAGGGCAGGATGACCGTCGGTACCGCCCACACCGGAAAGCCCAGCGTCTCCAGCGCAAACACGGCGGCGCGGTTGCCGACCGAGCCGCGGGCGACATGGCTGGAAATGACGATGACCGCGCGCGGCGCGTCGGCTTTTTCGCTGTTCATGGAAAATCCTAGATACGGATAATTTTTCGTTGAATCGTCATCCTGATCTATCTCTTTGGTTGGAGCATGATCTCCGGACAAAACGGTTCCCGCTTGTCCGAGAAAACCGGTTCCCACTTTTCAGGATCATGCTCTAGCTGCCCCGGGAGACGTAGTACACGAGCCAGATCAAAAGGCCGAGGGCGACGATGAGCCCAAGTGCGCGACCGATGCGGGTGCCCCAGACCTCGATCGGATCGGATCGGTCGGCCTCCGCTGCGGTAACATGATCGCGCGCGCCTTTCGCTGCCCGTGACACCAGCGATGCGCCGCCAAGGCCGCCCTCGTTCGCAACGCGCTCGATAATGCGGCGCGATTCGCTGTCATCGTCGCGGCCTTCCGCCATGGTCCTGTCCTGTTTGCCGGCAACCATACCGTGTTCGCGCGATCAATCACAGGGCCTCGCCGGCGCATGAATGCGCGCCAGCGGCAGACATTTTCTTGAGCGCGGATTGTGCTAATGCTTCGCATGCAACTTCTGTCGAGGGACCTCACCATGTTTGCCCAGCGCCTTGCCTTCCCTTTTCGCAGTCTGCCGGCCGTGCTGATGATGGCCGTCGTGCTGCCTCTGCTCGCCGGCTGCGGCTTCAACACCATCCCGACGGCGGAGGAAAACGCCAAGGCGGCATGGAGCGAGGTGCTGAACCAGTATCAGCGTCGGTCCGACCTCATTCCCAATTTGGTCGAGACGGTGAAGGGCTATGCCTCGCATGAAAAGGACACGCTCGATGCGGTGGTCGAGGCGCGCGCCAAGGCGACGCAGATCACGGTGACGCCGGAAACGCTGAAGGACCCCGAAGCGCTCAAGAAGTTCCAGGATGCGCAATCAGGGCTGACCAGCGCGCTGTCGCGGCTGATCGCGGTGTCGGAGGCCTATCCCGACCTCAAGGCCAACCAGAATTTCCTGGCGCTGCAGGCGCAGCTCGAAGGCACCGAAAACCGTATCGCCGTGGCGCGGCGCGACTACATCCTGGCGGTCAAGGATTACAATCTGACGCTGAGGACCTTTCCGTCGGTGCTATGGGCAACCTTCTGGTTCCGCAGCAACGAGCCCTTCGCCAACTTCACCGTCGAAGAAGACAAGATGCAGCCGCCGAAGGTCGATTTCGGCACGAAGCAGGGCGGGTGATGACGTCTGGGTGAGCTTGGCCTTTGCCAGCCTTGCGTTCCTTCACACCCCCCTCTGTCCTGCCGGACATCTCCCCCTCAAGGGGGGAGATCAGCTGTCTTCTGTCCTTGCGCCAATTATCAGCGTTGCCGGCTGAGCGTCGGCAGCGAGATTGCCAATCTCCCCCCTCGAGGGGGAGATGTCCGGCAGGACAGAGGGGGACGCGAAGGAACGCCAACCTTGGTGTTCTTCTCGCCTTTCTGGCCGTCTTCCTGCCCCTCACCGCCTTCGCCGCCGACCTCCCCGCGCTGACCGGCCGCGTCGTCGATAACGCCGGCATTATCGACGCGGGAACCAAAGCCGCGCTCACCCAGAAACTCGCCGACTTCGAGACCAGAGGCTCCGACCAGATCGTCGTCGCCACCATCCCCAGCCTCGACGGCGAGGAGATCGAGCCTTACGCCAACCGGCTGTTTCGCTTCTGGAAGCTCGGCCAGGCCAAGGAAAACAACGGCGTGCTGCTGCTGGTGGCGCCGAACGACCGCAAGATGCGCATCGAGGTCGGCTATGGGCTGGAAGGCACGCTGACCGATTTGCACACCAAGCTGATCATCGAAAACGACATGGTGCCGGCGTTCCGCGCCGGCGATTTCTCCGGGGGCATTTCCAAGGCCGTCGACGACATGGTGATGGTGCTGGAAGGCAATCCGGAGGAATTGGAGGCGCGCGGCGAGCGCAACCAGAAGCCGCCCATCAATACCGACAATCTGTTCTTCGGCGTCTTCATCAGCATCTGGGCAATCATCTTCTTCGGCAGCATGGCCGCCTCCATCCTGCCGCCGATCTTCGGCCAAAAACTCGGTCCCGGCCGCTATCGCTGGCTCGGCATGACATTCGAGCCGGGCCGGCGGTCGTCCAGCGGCGGCTGGTCTTCGGGCGGGGGCGGCTGGTCGTCGGGTTCAAGCGGTGGTGGCGGCTTTTCCGGCGGCGGCGGTTCGTCCGGCGGCGGCGGCTCCTCGGGAAGCTGGTGACGAGATGACAACACGCATCGCCAATCCCTGGCATGGCCGCTTCGCCACGATGACCGGCGCTGCCTTGCTGGTCTTGCTCGTCAGCTTCGCGGCGCTGGCGGCGGAACTGCCCGCCCTCACCGGTCGTGTCGTCGACAATGCAGGCATCATCGATGCCGCGACCGAGGCGGCGCTCACCCAAAGACTGGCCGATTTCGAGACCAAAGGCTCCGACCAGATCGTCGTCGCGACGGTTCCCAGCCTCGACGGCGAGGAGATCGAGCCTTACGCCACCCGGCTGTTCAACGCTTGGAAGCTCGGCCAGAAGGCCAAGAACAATGGCGTGCTTCTGCTGGTGGCCGTGAACGACCGCAAGATGCGCGTCGAGGTCGGCTACGGGCTGGAAGCCACGCTCACCAACCAGCACGCCACACGGATCATTGAAGGCATGGTGCCGGCCTTCCGCGCCGGGGATTTCTCCGGCGGTATTTCCAAAGCGGTCGACGACATGATCATGGTGATTGAGGACAGTCATGGTGGTTGAGGGGAACTGGTGACGGCATGACAGTACGCGTCTTCAATCCGCCAAGACCTGGCCGCGCAGCCGCGACGATCGGCATCGCGCTGTTGACGATGCTCACCATGCTGTTTGTAGCTTTGGCGGCAGACCTGCCGGCACTCACCGGGCGGGTGGTCGACAATGCCGGTATTATCGACGCCGCGACCAAGGCGGCACTGACGCAGAAGCTCGCGGATTTCGAGACCAAAGGCTCCGACCAGATCGTCGTCGCCACGATCAACAGCCTCGACGGCGAGGAGATCGAACCCTACGCCAACCGGCTGTTCCGCTTTTGGAAACTCGGGCAGGCCGGCGAAAACAACGGCGTGCTTCTGCTGGTGGCCAAGAACGACCACAAGATGCGCATCGAGGTCGGCTACGGGCTGGAAGGCACGCTGACCGACCTGCACACCAAACTGATCATCGAAAACGACATGGTGCCGGCGTTCCGCGCCGGTGATTTCTCCGGCGGCATTTCCAAGGCCGTCGACGACATGGTCATGGTGCTGGAAGGCAACCCGGAAGAGCTGGAGGCGCGCGGCAAGCGCAACCCGGCCGACCGCAGCACGCCCATCGATCCCGTCGTCGCGGTCTTCCTGATCCTGTGGGCGGCGATGTTCTTCGGCGGCCTGGCGATGGCCTTCCTGCCGCCGATCTTCGGCACCAAGCTGTCGCCGGGCGTGTATAAATGGCTGGGCATGACCTTTCGCTACGGCCAGGGGCCGAGCGGATCGTCCTCGGGCTCCAGCAGCTGGACAACAAGTTCGTCGTCGGGCAGCGGATGGTCATCGGGAAGTTCGGGCAGCAGCTGGTCTTCGGGCTCAAGCAGCGGCGGCGGGTTTTCAGGCGGCGGCGGTTCGTCTGGCGGTGGCGGGTCTTCAGGGAGCTGGTGAGAGAAGATGGCAACACGACCGATCAGCCCACAGGACCATGAGCGCATCGCCACCGCGATCCGCGCGGCCGAGGCCAAAACCGACGGCGAGATCTACTGCGTCGTTGCGCATGCCAGCGACGGCTATTTCTTTCCCGCCGCCTTCATGGCGACATCAGGCATGCTGATTGCCAGCCTCGCCGTCGCTTATGGGCTGGAAGCCTGGTGGCTGTCGATCCGGCTGCCGCATTTCGTCATTGTCCAACTGCTGGCACTGGCCTCGGTGTTGGTGCTTTTGTGGGCGCTGCCGGGCTTGCGCATCCATCTGGTGCCGCGCCGGCAGCGTTATCAGGCGGCACATCACAATGCGCTCAGGCAGTTCCTCGCCCGCAATGTCCACCGCACCACGGCGCGCACCGGCGTGTTGGTCTTCGTGTCGATCGCCGAGCGTTATGCCGAAGTGGTCGCCGATTCGGGCATCGACAGCAAGGTCGGCCAGCATGTCTGGGACGGCGTGGTGCGCGATCTCCTGCAGCATGCCGGTGACGACCGGCTCGCCGACGGCTTCGTCAAGGCGATCGGGCAGGTCGGCGCGGTGCTGGCCGAGCATTTCCCGGTGACGTCGGGCGACGCCAATGAGCTGGACGATCATCTCGTCGAGATCTGAAGAGCCTGCACGCGCTACCCGGACGGACGCCTGACCGCGCCGGCTGGGCGCGTTTTCCAGGCAGGCTTTGCCCATTGTCAGCAGTGTCGCGATCGGCTGTGAGAAAGCGGTCGGCGGGCTGACCTCGAGTCTTGCAAATGGCCGATGCGGGTTTATGGTTAACAAATCATGAATACGCTGAGCATCGACGTCAGGAAAGCCGAACCGCGCGACGCCGGCGCCATTGCCGACGTGCACCAGCTGGCCTGGGAGGGCGCCTATTCCGGCATCATCCCGCATCGCTCGCTGACCTCGATGATCAACCGCCGCGGCGCCGACTGGTGGGCCAACGCCATCCGCCGCGCCGCCACCGTTCTGGTGGTCGAGATCGGCGGCACCATCGCCGGCTATGCCACGATCGGCAAGAACCGCGCCCGCGAGCTGAAGCAACAGGGCGAAATCTACGAACTTTACCTGCGTCCGGAATATCAGGGCATCGGGCTCGGCAGCCGGCTGTTCAAGGCGGCGCGGGCGCGGCTTGCCGACCACGGGCTGAAGGGAATGGTGGTGTGGGCGCTGGAAGACAACCAGAACGCACTTTCCTTCTATGCCGGCGCGGGTGGCCGTGACGTCGCCGAAGGCGTCGAGATTTTCGAGCAGAGGGCGCTCAAGAAGGTCGCCTTCGTCTGGGAATGACCGGCCTCGGTTACAAATCATCATAAACCGTGCGCTTCCGTTAGCGCTTCGCACCAATCGCCGCATTGCACCATGCCGCGCCGCCCGCTATCGATCTTGGACATCGAGAGAGGGATTTAAGCCATGCGAATCGAAGCCATTGCCATCGGAAAGAACCCGCCCGAGGACATCAACGTCATCATCGAGGTGCCGATCGGCGGCGAGCCGATCAAGTACGAGATGGACAAGGAGGCCGGCACGCTGTTCGTCGACCGTTTCCTGCATACGTCGATGCGCTACCCCGGCAATTACGGTTTCGTGCCGCACACGCTGTCGGGCGACGGCGACCCGATCGACGTGCTGGTCTGCAACACGCGCGCGCTGGTGCCGGGCTGCGTCATCAATGTGCGGCCGATCGGCGTGCTGGTGATGGAAGACAATGCCGGCCAGGACGAGAAGGTCATTGCCGTGCCCTCGCCGAAGCTGACGCTGCGCTACGAAAACGTCACCGAATACACGCAGCTGCCCGAGATCACCCGCGACCAGGTCCAGCACTTCTTCGAGCACTACAAGGATCTCGAGCCCGGCAAATGGGTCAAGATCGAAGGCTGGCACGATTCGAAATACGCCAAGAAGATGATCGTCGACGCGATCGCACGGGCGAAGGCGGCGAAGTAGCGCCGAGAGAGGCCTGCGTCTCGTTCAAGTAAGCGGCAAACGCCAGCGCGAGGCACCCCCCTCTGGCCTGCCGGCCATCTCCCCCTCAAGGGGGGAGATCGGATGTCGCAACGGCTTTCGTCAATTTTCAGCGCCGAAAGAAAAGCGCCGCCAGCGAAGCTGCCAATCTCCCCCCTTGAGGGGGAGATGCCCGGCAGGGCAGAGGGGGGTGCCTTGCACCCACGTGGCTAGTTATCCACCCGACCAAACGCCGGCACGTTGCCGATGACGGCGTGCTTGTCCTTGCCACAGGCGAAACTCTTCGCCTTTTCGTCCGCCAGCTTGCGCGCCTGGTCGTTGGCCTGAGGGTTGCCGGTGGCGAGCACGAGGCCGATGGTGCAGCCGTCGCGGGCTTCCATCTGGGCGACCTTGGCGACGAGCAGCACTTCGGTCGGCTTGTTCTCATCCTCGGGATTGCTGATCGAGCGGCGGTGGATCACCGCGAAGGGAACGGCAACGTCGCCCTTGGTCTCGATGCGCCATTCGACCTTGGCGCCGGACGAGTTGAAGCCGGAAAAGCTCTCCCAGACCGAGGTCATCTCGCCGCCGGGCGGAAACCCGTAGAATAGCGATTCACGGGCGTCGTCGTAGGCGATCAGCACGGGATAGCCGCGATAGCCGGAGCAGGCGAGTTCGGCCCAGTCGCCATCGCCTTCCTCGGCCTGCGCATAGGTCACGCAATCCTTTTGCGAGTCGAGGTCGGTGTAGACGCTGGATATGCCATCGGCATGGGCTGCCTGGCAGAGGGCGGCGAGGGCGAATGGAACAAGCAGCAGGGTTCGCATGCGGACTTTTCCCTTGAGGTTGGCCCCAGCCTATCGCCAAATTTGCGGCCGGCCTAGCGTGCCAATCTCAACGTTGGCGCCGCCCAAATCGCCCTGCCGGGCAATTCTCCCCCTGAACGGGAGAAAGTGGCCGGCTGCGCCGCTGGCGACAACCTTGCAACGCTGGCAATTGGCGAAATCGTGATGAGAGCGTTCCTCGCCCCATTTCCGGGAAAGGATGCCGGCAGGTGAGGGGCGGCGCCAACGTTCGAAATGTTATTTCTTCAAGCTCGCCTCGATCAGCAGGTCGGCGTTGTGGGCGACCGCCGCCGCCGGGCCTCCGAGGCCGAAGAGCTGGCCACTGATATAGGCGCCTTCGATCAACAGCAGCAGGCCGTCGCCGAGCGTGTCAGGGTCTTTAGCGCCCATCGCTGCGGCCATCGCGCGCAGGCGGTGGCGCAACTCCTGCTTGTTGGCCTCGCTGACGACGCGCGCCGGATGGCCATGTTCGGGATATTCCACCGCCGCGTTGGTCATGCCGCAGCCGCGATAGTCCGGCCTTTGCGTGCGCTTGCCGACGCGAGTCAGGAAAGCCCTGAGCTGTGCCCGTGGGTCGCCGGGATGGGCAGCCACGGCTTCGTCGAAACGCTCCCAATACTCACGGTCATATTGCCTGAGATAGGAAGCGGCGAGCTCGTCCTTGGAGGGAAAGCTGCGGTAGAGGCTGGGCTTGGTGACGCCGGCGCGCTTGACGATCTCGTCGACGCCGATCGCCCGGATGCCGCGGCGGTAGAACAGGTCGTAGGCCACGTCGAGGATTTTCTTGGCAGCCTTGGGCGGTGCGGCTGCATGACCGTCCTTGATGGTCAGTTCAATATTTTTGTCCGTTGGCATGGTATGACTCGATTGACGTGTTACCGATCGGTACGTATACATGTCCTCACCCTGCAACGTACCGGTCAGTAACATGATAGCTCAATCCCGTCCCTTTGGCCAGCGCTACGCTTTCGTCGTGGTTGGCGTCATCTTCCTTTGCCTATTGATCGCGGCCGGGCTTCGTTCCGCACCCTCGGTGATGATGCTGCCGTTGGATAAAAGCTTCGGCTGGGGGCGCGATAAGGTTTCGATTGCCGCTGCGATCGGCATCTTCCTTTACGGCCTGACCGGGCCGTTTGCCGCCGCATTGATGGAGCGTATCGGCTTGCGCCGCACGCTGCTTGCCTCGCTTGTGATCATGTCGGGCTCGACCGCGCTCAGCCTACTGATGACCGAGCCCTGGCACCTGTTCCTCACCTGGGGCGTGTTTTCCGGCATCGGCTCCGGCGCGGTCGCCACCGTGCTCGGCGCCACCATCGTCAACCGCTGGTTCAAGACCAATCGCGGCTTGGTGATGGGGCTGATGTCTGCCTCCAGCGCCACCGGCCTGTTGGTGTTCCTGCCGCTGCTGGCATCGCTCGCCCAGTCGGGCGGCTGGCAGCCCGTCGCTACCGCCGTCTCGATCGCCACCGCCTGTCTTCTGCCGCTGGTCTGGCTGTTGGTTCCGGAGCGTCCCGCTTCGATCGGCATGGTGCGCTATGGCGCCGGGGCCGATGACGTGCCGCCGGTATCGCCGGCATCGCAAGGCAATTTCCTGGCGCATACGCTCAACACGCTGCGCCGCGCCGCCGGCACCCGCGTCTTCTGGTATCTGTTCGCCACCTTCTTCATCTGCGGCTTCACCACCAACGGGCTGGTCGGCACGCATCTGATCTCCTTCTGCGGCGACATGGGCATCCCCGAGGTACAGGCCGCGGGCCTGCTGTCGCTTATGGGCATTTTCGACCTGATCGGGACGACGCTCTCGGGCTGGCTCACCGACCGTTTCGACCCGCGCAAGCTGCTCGGCGTCTACTACGGCATTCGCGGCCTAGCGCTGATCTATCTGCCCTATTCCGGCTTCTCGGCGACCAGCCTGATCATCTTCGCCGTGCTCTACGGTCTCGACTGGATCGCCACCGTGCCGCCGACGCTCAGGCTCGCCAACGAGGCGTTCGGTGACCGCAGCGGCCCGATCGTGTTCGGCTGGATCGTAGCCGGCCACCAGGTCGGCGCCGCCACCGCCGCTGCCTTCGGCGGCACCATGCGCGAATTGCAGGGCAATTACGAACTGGCCTTCCTGATCGCCGGCATGACGGCGATCGTGGCTGCGTGTCTGTCGCTGCTGATCAATACGAGCAGGCCGGCTTTCGATCCGGAGCCGCAAGCGGCGTAGGGCGCGGTACTAATCTCCCGCTGGTGACGCTCGATCCGGTGCGGTCGGCGTAAGCCTTTGGGTCGGTGCGAAGGATCGCTACGCCTGGAATGGGCAGCCGTCAGTCCGGGTAGCAAACCGTCGGAATCTTCGGCCAAACCGCGCTGTCGCAACCTGCAACCTGCTGCCTCTGCTTGAAAGAGGCGCTGACCGGGCCAGTGACCATTGGGTCGACGCCATCAGGGGCGTCGGCAAACATCTGCTCGGCCGTCCGGTCGGACGACGAAGCCGGATTGGCTTCCTTCACCGTGGCGGCCGATTGAGCGGCATTGGCCGCCAGCACGGCAGCGAATGCGACCGAAGCGATGAGGGGCCAAAATCGGTTGAGTTTGTCGGTCATGAATTTCGAACTACCCGGGCCCAGAAAGGTTCCCGCCTTGGTTAACAAAACCATCTCACACCGAGATGCTTAAGATTTGATGAGTATTTGGTGGTGCGCCTCCTCTTTCGCAATTGCGAAAAACCCTGTATGAGCCGCCCAACCGAAAGAGGCGGCGCCTTTTGGCCTGCTGCCTGCAACGCTCCCGAGACCACAAAATGAAAATTCGTAATATCGCGATCATCGCGCACGTCGACCATGGAAAAACCACCCTCGTCGACCAATTGCTGCGGCAATCCGGTTCCTTCCGCGACAATCAGCGCGTCGCCGAGCGCGCCATGGATTCCAACGACCTCGAAAAGGAACGCGGCATCACCATCCTGGCTAAGGCGACCTCGGTCGACTGGAAGGACACCCGCATTAACATCGTCGACACACCCGGCCACGCCGATTTCGGCGGTGAGGTCGAGCGCATCCTGTCGATGGTGGATTCGGCGATCGTGCTGGTCGACGCCGCCGAAGGCCCCATGCCGCAGACCAAGTTCGTCGTCGGCAAGGCGCTCAAGGTCGGCCTGAAGCCGATCGTCGTCATCAACAAGATCGACCGTCCGGACGCCCGCCACGTCGAGGTGGTCAACGAGGTGTTCGACCTGTTTGCAGCGCTTGACGCCACCGACGAGCAGCTCGACTTCCCGATCCTCTACGGTTCTGGCCGCGATGGCTGGGTCTCGGAAAATCCGGAAGGCCCGAAGGACCAGGGCCTGGCGCCGCTGTTCGACCTCGTCATCAAGCATGTGCCGGAGCCAACCGTTCATCCCGGCCCGTTCCGCATGATCGGCACCATCCTGGAAGCCAATCCATTCCTCGGCCGCATCATTACCGGCCGTATCGAGAGCGGCACGCTGAAGTCCAACCAGGCGGTCAAGGTGCTCCACCATGACGGCACCCAGATCGAAACCGGGCGCATCTCCAAGATCCTCGCGTTCCGTGGCCTCGAGCGCCAGCCGATCGAAGAGGCGCAGGCGGGTGACATCGTGGCAATTGCCGGCCTGTCGAAGGGCACTGTCGCCGACACGTTCTGCGACCTGGCGGTGACCGAGGCGTTGCATGCGCAACCGATCGATCCGCCGACCGTCACCATGTCTTTCCTGGTCAATGATTCGCCGCTCGCCGGCACCGAAGGCGACAAGGTGACCAGCCGCGTCATCCGCGACCGCCTGCTGCGAGAAGCCGAAGGCAATGTCGCGCTCAAGATCGAGGAATCGCCCGACAAGGATTCGTTCTTCGTTTCCGGCCGCGGCGAATTGCAGCTGGCCGTGCTGATCGAGACGATGCGCCGCGAAGGCTTTGAAATCGCCGTGTCGCGTCCGCGCGTCGTCATGCAGAAGGGCGAGAACGGTGAATTGCTGGAGCCGGTCGAGGAAGTCGTCATCGACGTCGACGAGGAGCACGCCGGCATCGTCGTGCAGAAGATGTCGGAGCGCAAGGCCGAGATGGTCGAGCTGCGGCCTTCGGGCGGCAACCGTCAGCGCATCGTCTTCCACGCGCCGACGCGCGGACTGATCGGCTACCAGTCGGAACTGTTGACCGACACGCGCGGCACCGCCGTGATGAACCGGCTGTTCCACGCCTACCAGCCCTACAAGGGCGAACTGCCGGGCCGCACCAACGGCGTGCTGATCTCCAACGAACAGGGCGAGGCAGTGGCCTATGCCATGTGGAACCTCGAAGACCGCGGCCCGATGGTCATCGACCCGGGCGTCAAGGTCTATCAGGGCATGATCATCGGCATCCATAGCCGTGACAACGACCTAGAAGTGAACGTGCTGAAGGGCAAGAAGCTGACCAACATCCGCGCCGCCGGCAAGGACGAGGCGGTGAAGCTGACGCCGCCGATCCGCATGACGCTGGAGCGCGCGCTGGCCTGGATCCAGGACGACGAGCTGGTCGAGGTGACGCCTAAGACCATCCGCCTGCGCAAGCTCTATCTCGACCCGAACGAGCGCAAGCGCTTCGAGAAGTCGGCCAAGGTTGTGGGCGCGGCGTAATCGCCTGATTGTCTAGATTCAAGAGGGGCGAAGCACCGGTGCTTCGCCCCT
This sequence comes from Mesorhizobium sp. M0016, assembly GCF_040324035.1. Lineage (NCBI taxonomy): Bacteria > Pseudomonadati > Pseudomonadota > Alphaproteobacteria > Hyphomicrobiales > Phyllobacteriaceae > Mesorhizobium > Mesorhizobium sp. M0016. The sequence continues at coordinate 192,925 of NZ_JAMYVM010000012.1, forward strand.
CTTGTCATTCACCCATGGCAGCCGAAATGATGGCTTCACGATCCGGCTCGTCGGCCAGGGCAATGCGAATCGCCGTGCCGTCGCGGGCCGGCTTGCGCAAAGCTCTGGCGCCTTCGGGAAGAACAACCAGCAATCGTTTCTCCTCCAGCGCCTGAAGCCTTGATCGGGAGATGCCGAGTTCGCCGGCGAGCAGACGGTCGAGCCGCAGCGATGTCGGCATTTCCAGCCCAAGCCTGATTTCAAGCGCGGCTGCGGGTCGGCCTTCGCCGCCGAGCCGGTGTTTGTGAACGGCGACATCGGGAGACTCCTCGACGCGGCCGACCCGGTTTCGCAACGCCACGACATCGAAGGCATGGCGGCGGGCGAGGGCCGGATCGTTGCTTTCGAGCGCTGCCAGCAGCGCGGGTTCGATGTCGCGGCGGTTGCAGCGTTCGAAAATGCCGAAATTCCACGAATTGTCGCAGTCGATGCAGCGATAGATCAGCCAGACATCAATGCGTTTGCCATTGGCGTTGACGCGGAATTTGTCGCTGCAGCGATAGGCTTTCACGGCGCTGCAGCGGTTGCAGTGGACCAGGGGTCGAGGCGCGATTTCGGGCGCGATTGCCCAGTAGATAGCGAGATGTTGGGACAAGCCGGAAGACCTTCCAGTGTGGAAGTTCTTCAGGTCGGCAATGTCGAGATGCCCATGCGGGCACGGCGTGGCGAGAGCTAGCTATGTCGGAAATCAGCTGTCACGGGCGGCAAAGCGCGCGACAACGGTTCAGCAGTGCCAAACCGGTCTCGAACCGCCGCCTGAGGAACACGTGAAATGGAGCAGGCACCGCTTAATGCGGCGCCCTGCCAAGTGTGATCAGGGGAGTTGGCGAGACCGGCGGTTACTGAGGCAAAATGAAGCTCGAAATGAATGTCGGGACGGTTCTTCTAGCGGCAAGACGCCGAGCGGGCAAGGTTCATAGGGTGTCTCGCCCTGCTCAGGCGAAGGCGATCTGTACCTTCATCGATTTGTTGCGGTCGCCGGCGATCTCGAAAGCCGCAACCGCCTCGTCCATCGGATAGATGCCGGTCAGCAGCGGCTTGACGTCGACGCGACGGTTGTTGATCAGATCGACGGCCAGCGCGAACTCGTCGTGGAAACGGAAGGAGCCGCGCATTTCGATCTCCTTGGCGACGATGAGATTCTGAGGCAGCGACATGTCGCCGCCTAGGCCGAGCTGCACGAGCACCCCGCGCGGCTTCAGCACATCGAGCCCGGCTCGCACCGCGCGCTCATCGCCGGAGCATTCGAACATGACGTCGAAACTGCCCTTCTCGACATTGTAGCCAGCGAGCTTGTCGGCATCTGTGGCGACATTGATGGTGCGGTCGGCGCCGATCTCGTTGGCCTTGGCCAGAACCGCGTCCATGACATCGGTGACGACGATCTCACGCGCGCCGTGGACACGTGCGGCAAGGATGCTGAGCGCACCGATCGGCCCGCAGCCGGTGACCAAGACCCGCTTGCCGAGCAGCGAGCCGGCGCGGTTGACGGCATGCAGCGTTACCGCGAACGGCTCGGCAAAGGCGGCTTCGTTGATGGAGACATGGTCGGCGATCTTGTGGCACTGCCAGGCCTCGGCGGCGAGGCACTGGCGGAAGGCGCCCTGTATATGTGGCATCGGCATGGCGCTGCCGTAGAATCGCATGTTGAGGCATTGGTTCTGCACGCCCTGCAGGCAGTACCGGCACGCATTGCAGGGCCGGCTGGGCGAAATCGCAACGCGGTCGCCGACGACAAGGCTGGAAACGCCGGCGCCAAGTGCCTTCACCGTGCCGGCGACCTCATGGCCGAGGATCATCGGCTCGCGCAGGCGCACCACGCCGAAGCCGCCATGATTGTAATAGTGCAGGTCCGAGCCGCAGATGCCGCCGGCCTCGACCGATATCTCGACCTGTCCGGCGCCAGGCGCGCCGGGATCGGTCTCTTCGATGCGAAGGTCTTTTGCCGCGTGGATGACGATTGATTTCATGGCCGCGATCCTTTCTCAAACCACCAGCGCGGGCAAGGTCTGACCGCCGAAATTTGCCGCGTCGGCTGGCCCACTAGGCTGCAGGGTGCCAAATCGCCACCGATCGGATATTCTTCGCCATCCAACGCTCGAAGGCTCCGTCATGCACCTCACCTCGCTCCTGATCTTCGCTGCCGCTTTGTTCGTCGCCGCCGGTTCGCCCGGCCCGTCGATCGCAGCCCTTGTCGCCCGCGTCATCTCGAAAGGCTTTCGCGACGTATTCCCGTTCCTGCTCGCCATGTGGATCGGCGAGGGCATCTGGCTGTCGCTGGCGGTGTTCGGGCTGGCGGTCGTGGCGCAGACTTTTCACTTCGCCTTCGTCGTCGTGAAATGGGTTGGTGTTGCTTACCTCGCGTACCTCGCCTGGAAGATGTGGACCGCACCTGTCGACGCGAAAGAAGGCGAGATGCCGCGCGAGGATTCGGCGATAAAGCTGTTCTTTGCCGGCATGGCGGTGACGCTCGGCAACCCCAAGATCATGATGTTCTATCTGGCGCTGCTGCCGACGATCATCGACCTCGCTTCGGTCAGCGTCATCGGCTGGGTCGAACTGACGGCGACGATGGCGGTTGTGCTCATCGCCATCGATCTCGCCTGGGTGGTCGCGGCGTCACAGGCGCGCAAGCTGTTGAAAAGCAAGCGCGCGATGAAGATCGCCAACCGCGTCAGCGCCACGACCATGGCCGGCGCTGCCGCAGCCATCGCGGCGCGATCCTGATCGCCTTTCTATGGCACCTCAAAACTAGACTTTGTCCAACAGGTCCATGCTGTCGCCGGTGCCTACTTTCCAGCCGGCGAAGCATCCCAAAACGCCACAGGCCGCGCATCGTTCGCCAACATAAAGCCAGCGAACGCCGCCACGTTCCGGGTAGATGGAAAACCCGACGCCGATGTTTGCAGCTTCGGAGCCGCACTCGGTGCACGCCCATCGTTCCGGCTGGGCTTCGTCCCAAAATTCCTCGCTGTCGCAGATAAGATGCTCGGAGCCACCGGCTGTGCATGTTCGTCGCGCTACACCCTTGTCATCGTCGGCATCGAGGAGAAACGAGATGGAACCGCACTTGCAGCGGGCGAGCCTGAAGTCGTGAACCTCATATCCTTCGGAGGCATACCCCTCCAGGTATTCTGCGATGTCCGTGGGTTCCCTCCCAACCCACCATTTGCCTGAGGTGTCTATGGTCATGAGTTACCTCGTCTATGGTGTGATATCGTTCGTTCGGCCGCATATCGATGGCCGCCGTTACGACTCTCTATTTAGCTGTCGGCGTAACAGTTATGTTCCATATGTCGCCGAACACCTTTGTCCTGTTCTGCCCAATTGCCTCAAGCTTTTCCTCGTACAAAACATGTCTGGTCACGCCGCTATCGATGTCGACCGTGCAGTCAGCTGTGTTTGATTTGTGAACCGCAGCATCGGTACGGACGATCTGCTTCTCCGTTTTACCCGTTTCTGGATTCAGTTTCTCGACCGTGTCGACAAGAACCCCGGAGAGTTTCTCGGCATCCGAGGTCATGTGGAATTTCAACGTTGCCGTCCGCGCAATCTGATCGACGCCAACGAGCAGACTCGAGCGCGAATTGGCGAAGGGGTCACCGGCTTCATTTAGCGTCGTGTCGGTCGACGCTGTTTCCCTGCCTATGGGTAGATCGCTGTTCTGGCAGGCCGCTATGATATCAAGTTCCTGTAGGAAGTAAGGAACAGCCGTCTCGGGAGTTAGACCCGCGAAAAACTTACGAATCGTATTTTGAGCTGCTTCGTGATTGGCGTATTTGGGCAGTGCGAACAGCTCCTTCTCGACGACGTCTCGAACAGCTGGCCAACCCTTCAGGGCAACAGGCGCTCCCCGAATGTCGGTATCGAACTCGATGCGCATTCCGCGAAGCGCCGAGACGGTAGCCCAATTGTAAAGCGGGACTGGCCCGCTGCTAAGTTCTGTAATGGTCCAGGCAGAGGAATAGCCGCCTTCGCGGCTTTCTATCACTTCATATCGACCGCTGATCCTGCCTCTTTCCGTTGAGGTGACGCCGCGATCGGCAATCGTCTTCGTCCGCTCTATTTCGACAAGCCAGACTTGTCCCGCGGTTGGTTGGTAGGGAAGGGAAATGGATGCGCCGGCGGGGGCGGTTGTCTCACCATGCGTTTCATGGCCTACCAGCAAAACCGATACGATGGCGGCTGCAAAGATAGAAGCTCGAACCATTTAATCCTCACCTCGCCATGGCGTGGTATTCATCGTTCGGCCGCATGTCGATGGCCGCCGCCACGCGGTTCGACATGTTGAAGAAGGCGGCGGTCGAGGCGATGTCCCAGATGTCGCTGTTGGTGAAGCCGGCGTTGCGCAGTGCTTCCCTGTCCGCCTCGACGATCTTTGCCGGCTCTTCCGTCAGCTTGACCGCGAATTCGAGCATCGCCGTCTGCTTCGGTGAAAGATTGGCGGCCCGGAAATTCATCACCATCATCTCGCCGAGAGCCGGATCGCCGGAGAGCTGGCGCACCGCTGCGCCATGCGCGGTCAGGCAATAATAGCAGTGGTTGATCGAGGACACGACCACCGCGATCATCTCCCGTTCCAGCTTCGACAGGCCGGATTCACCCAGCATCAGATCATTGTAGGTGTCGGTAAAGGCGCGCAGCTTCTTCTCGTCGAAGGCATAGGCAAGAAGCACGTTGGGAACCAGGCCGAGCTTTTCCTCGCATTTGGCGAAATAGGCTTTTGTCGCCTCGCTCAGTTCCGCGATACCGAGGTCAAGTGCGCTGATTTTGCCGGACATGGGGTCTCCCTCTTCGTTCACCGCCGCCTGACCGTCGAATTCCTGTAATTCTTATCGAGCCGTCAAACCTTTGTCGCCAAACAGCGGTCATCTGCTACCATAGTCGTAAAAGCATGTGACGGGAGGACAACATGGCGAGCGTGAAATCCGCAGCTAAGCCGAAGAAAACAGCCAATGCCGGGGTGAAACCCGACGGGAAGCCGGCCAGGCTCGCCGACTATCTGCTGGCCCGCGCGCCGGCCGAAGACATTGCCGCCTATGACGCCGCCGACCTGGAGCGCGCCGCCGACCTGGCAGGACGTGCGGTCGCCGCCCACAAGAAGGGCCAAAGTGTCGTCGCCGTCGATGCCGGGTCGGGCGTCTCCCGCGAGGGCCGCCCGATGACGATCATCACCGTCGTCAACGACAACATGCCGTTCCTGTTCGATTCGATCCTCGGCGAGATCACAGAAACTGCCGGCGAACCGACTTTGGTCACCCATCCGGTCATCGTCGTGCGTCACGGCAAGGCCGGCGTCGACGAGATCCTCGGCGACGGCAGCGCCCTCAAGGACGATGGCAATCACGACCGCCTGAGCGTCGTCCATGTCCATATTCCGCGCCTGACGGCGGAGCAGGCCGACGCGCTGGCCGACCGCCTGCGCAAGATGCTCAACCAGGTGCGCGCCGCCGTCAGCGACTGGAAGCCGATGCTCGCCCGTCTCGACCAGGCGATTTCCGAATTCCGCTATTCCGCCGTGCCGCTCGACAAGAAGAGCGTTGCCGAGGCCATCGCCTTCCTTGAATGGCTGCGCGACGACAATTTCACTTTCCTTGGCATGCGCGAGTTCAAATATTCCGGCGGCACGGAGAGCGGCAATCTGGAGCGCGCCGACAAGCCCGGTCTCGGCATCCTCGCCGACCCGGATGTGCTGGTGCTCCGGCGCGGCACCGAGGCGGTGACGACGACGCCCGAAATCCGCGCCTTCCTGCATGGGCCGGAGCCGCTGATCGTTACCAAGGCCAACGCCAAGTCGCTGGTGCACCGCCGCATTTATCTCGATTATATCGGCGTCAAAACCTACACCGCCAAGGGCACGCTTGCCGGCGAGTTGCGCATGGTCGGCCTGTTCACCTCGACTGCCTACACGCGCTCGGTGATGAAAATCCCGTATCTGAGGTCAAAGGCCGAGACCATCATCGCCAAGTCCGGCTTCGACCGGCACGACCATTCCGGCAAGGCACTGATCAACGTTCTGGAGAGCTATCCGCGCGACGAACTGTTCCAGGTGCCGGTGCCGATCCTGAAGAAGCACGCCGCGGCCATTCTCGGCCTGGTCGAGCGGCCGCGGGTGCGGGCGCTGGTGCGCGCCGACCAGTTCGACCGCTTCGTCTCGATCCTCGTCTTCGTGCCGCGCGACCGCTATGACAGCGTCGTGCGCGAGAAGATCGGCACCTATCTCAAGACCGTCTTCGAGGGCCGTTTGTCGGCTTATTATCCGGCGTTTCCGGAGGGCGGGCTGGCGCGTGTGCATTTCATCATCGGCCGCTCGGGCGGCAAGACGCCGAAGGTCGAGCAGGCGGCGATCGAAGCGGCGATCCGCGATATCGTGCGAACCTGGGACGACGCGCTGGCCGAAGCCGCGGAAGCCGTCGGCGGCGATCCATCGCTGAAGGCGATCGCCGCGCGTCTGCCTGAGAGCTATCGCGATTCCTTCAGCGCGGCCATCGCGCTGAAGGATGCGGGGCGCATCGCCGGCATCAGCACCGCCAACCCGATCGCCATCGACTATTACCGCCATGCCGAACAGAAACCCCATCAGGCAGCGCTGAAGATCTACCACCACGGCAGCCCGGTAGCGCTGTCGCGTCGCGTGCCGGTGCTGGAAAACATCGGCTTCCGCGTCATCAGCGAGCGCACCTTCGAGGTTTGCGAGGACGGCGGCGACACCGTCTTCGTCCACGACATGGAGCTGGAGAACAGCTACGGCAAGCCGATCGACCTCAGCGATGGCGGCGCGCTGTTCGAGGACGCGTTCCTGTCGGTCTGGCGCGGCGACATCGACAATGACAGCTATAACGGGCTTGCCCAGACCGCCGGCCTGTGGTCGGGCGAAGTCAGCATTCTGCGCGCCTATGGCCGCTACCTGCAGCAAGCCGGTATCCCGCAGAGCCAGGATTTCATCGCGGCCGCGCTCAACCGCTATCCCGACATTGCGCGCGGCCTGCATGCACTGTTCGTCGCTCGTCTCGGCCCGACCGCCGAGACGGAAGGCGTCATCGCCGCCAATCACCTCAAGGCCAAGATCAAGGACGCGCTGGAGGAAGTCCCTAACATTGATGACGACACCATCATCCGCCGCTATCTCAACCTAATCGAAGCCTCGTTGCGCACCAATCATTTCGTTGCGGGAACGAAGGCGCGGGGCCAGTCACTGGCGATCAAGCTGGACTCGCAAGCGGTCGAAGGATTGCCGGCGCCGCGGCCGTGGCGCGAGATCTTCGTCTACGGTTCCGAGGTCGAAGGCGTGCATCTGCGCTTCGGCCCGGTTGCGCGCGGCGGCCTGCGCTGGTCGGACCGCGCCCAGGATTACCGCACCGAGGTGCTCGGCCTGGTCAAGGCGCAGCAGGTCAAGAACGCCGTCATCGTGCCGGTCGGCGCCAAGGGCGGCTTCTATCCGAAGAAGCTGCCGATGAGCGCCGGCCGCGACGCCATCTTCGAGGCCGGCACCTCGGCCTACAAGAATTTCGTTTCCAGCCTGCTGTCGATCACAGACAATATCGGCCTCGATGGCGTCATACCCCCAGCCGGCGTCGTCAGGCGCGATCCTGACGACCCCTACTTTGTCGTCGCCGCCGACAAGGGCACGGCAACCTTCTCCGACACCGCCAATGCCATTTCGGAGAAACACGGTTTCTGGCTCGACGATGCCTTCGCCAGCGGCGGCTCGGCCGGTTACGACCACAAGAAGATGGGCATCACCGCCAAAGGCGCCTGGGAAGCGGTCAAGCGGCATTTCCGCGAGATCAACCGCGACATCCAGGCCACCCCGTTCACCGTCGTCGGCGTCGGCGACATGTCGGGCGACGTGTTCGGCAACGGCATGCTCTTGTCGCCGCAGACCAGGCTGATCGCCGCCTTCGACCATCGCGACATCTTCATCGATCCCGATCCAGACAGAGTTGCGTCGATGGCGGAGCGCGAGCGCATGTTCGCGCTGCCGCGTTCGTCCTGGCAGGACTATGACAAGACCAAGCTGTCGGAAGGCGGCGTCATCGTCTCGCGCAGCCAGAAGTCGATCACGCTGCCTGCGGCAGCGGCGGCGGCGATTGGCCTCGCCAAGACCACCGCGACACCGGCCGAGATCATGACCGCCATCCTCAAGGCGAACGTCGACCTTCTGTGGTTCGGCGGCATCGGCACGTATTTACGGGCCTCGGGCGAAACCAATGCCGAAGTCGGCGACCGCGCCAATGACGCCATCCGCATCACCGCGCTCGATGTCCGGGCCAAAGTGATCGGCGAGGGCGCCAATCTCGGCGTCACGCAGCGCGCCCGCATCGAATTCGGCATGAATGGCGGCCGCTGCAATTCCGACGCCATCGACAATTCGGGCGGCGTCAACTGCTCCGACGTCGAGGTCAACATCAAGATCGCGCTGGCGTCCGCCATGCGCAAGGGGTCGCTGACCCGGCCGGCGCGCAACAAGCTGCTGGCCGAGATGACCGGCGAGGTCGCCGGCCTCGTGCTGTCCAACAATTACGAACAGACGCTCGCGCTCTCCATCGCCCGCAAGCGCGGCCTTGCCGACATCGCGCACCAGAGCCGGTTCATGGCGGCGCTGGAGGCTCGGGGCCTGCTCGACCGCGCTGTCGAGACGCTGCCGTCGCCGGCCGCCCTTGCCGAGCGCGAGGCGCGTGGCGAGCCGCTGACCCGGGCGGAGCTTGGCGTGCTGCTCGCCTATGCCAAGATCGTGCTGTTTTCCGACATCGTCGCCAGCGACGTGCCTGACGACGCGCATTTCGACCGCGACCTGATGGGCTATTTCCCTGACCGGATGGCGAAGAAATATGCGGCCGAGATCCATGGCCACCGGCTGCGCCGCGAAATCATCGCCCGCGTCGTCGCCAACGATCTCGTCAATCGCGGCGGACCGTCATTCGTCAACCGGCTGCAGGAAGCCACGGGGCGCAGCGCGGCCGACGTGGTGCGCACCTTCGCCGTGGTGCGCGACGGCTTCGCGTTGCCGGCGCTCTATCAGGAGATCGATGCGCTGGACAGCCACATCGACGGCCAGGCGCAGCTCGATCTCTACCAGTCCGTCAGCCGGCTTATCTTCGTGACCAGCGGCTGGTATCTGAAGAACGATGCCGGCACCGCAGCGCTCGGCCAGCGCATTGCCGAACTGCAAGAGGCGCGCATGGCGCTGGAGCCGAAGCTGCTCTCGCTGCTACCGGCCTTCTCGCGCGAGCGGGTCGAAGAGCGGCGGCACGGCCTCTTCAAGGCCGGCGCCCCGGAAAAGCTCGCCGGGCAGCTGGCAATGGCCGATGTGGCGGGACTGATCCCCGACATCGCACTGACGGCGCGCACGGCCAATGCCGACGTCGTCGCCTCGGCCAAGGCGTTCTTCGCCGTCAGCGATGCCTTCCGCATTCCGCGCGTCGAAGAGGCGGCGCGTTCTATCACGCCGTCGGACTATTACGACCAGCTGGCGCTGTCGCGCGCCACCGACACGATCGGCGCGGCGCGGCGCGGCATTGCGGTGGCGGCTCTCGCCGGCCATGCCGGGACGGCGGATCCTGTGGCGGCCTGGCTGGAAGCCGGCGGCGAGCGCGTGGCGCGCATTCGCGAGCGGCTGCAGGCGCTGACCGAAGGCGGGGATATCACCGTGTCCAGGCTGTCGGTGGCTTCGGGGTTGATGAGCGATTTGACGGGGATGTGAGGCTCGGGACTTTACCCTCCCCCTTGTGGGGAGGGTCGCTGCGAAGCAGCGGGGTGGGGGTGCGGCACCGGGGCCCCCCCCCCCGGGGGGGGGGGCCCCACCCCCCAGGGGGCGGGGGGGGGGGGGGGGCGGGGGGGGGGGGGGTGGGAGGGGGGGGGGCGCGCGGGG
>NZ_JAMYVM010000013.1:0-166149 GCF_040324035.1 Mesorhizobium sp. M0016
CAGCCGAAACGAAGAGCTTCGTCAGGCACGCACCCAGTCACCAGTGAGTTGCCCTGTCCCTCGTGCGGAGCGCCAGTTGCTCCGTACGAACGGGTGCGCCCGACATGGTTGACGCGATCCCAAAGAAAACCGGAAGAGCGGACTTGGATCGCTTGACCTGGGCAAATATGATCCTGACGCCTTGCAGAGGGACTGGATGGAAATCGGTCGGGTCGAGCGCAAGCTCTCGGCGATCCTTGCGGCTGACCTCGCCGGGTACAGTCAACTGATGGGCGCTGCCGGGACTCCACCTATCCAGCACTAGGCAGCGACGCCGGACCTGTAAGAGGTCATCGGATAGCGCATCCCTGTCGGTTATTGTTCACGTTCTTGAGCAGCACTTCATGCGGATCCTGCACGGCCTGGTGATTGTCGCAGATCGGCGACAATCGGGCCGACGATTGCCTTGTGCAGCCGTTCCGCCTCGATCTTGAAGCGGGCGAGCTGTTCCTGCGAAACGTGTCGTGAGGGGTTTTCGTCTTGACCATGGTAGCGAACTCCGTTGAGGGGATCGCCGCAAACGGTTCTTGCACAAAAAAGCCCGTCGCGGTGAGCGACAGGCTATTATGACATCAGGGGATTAGAACTTGTAGGCGATGCCGAAGCGAACCTCGTTGGTCTTCAGATCAACGTCGGCATTGACCAGACCACCAAAGGATTCTGTACCGAAGTCGGTATAGCGATACTCGCCTCGCAGCAGCAGATTGTCGGTCATGGCATAATCCAAGCCCACGCCTATCGTCCATCCTGTGAATGTATCTCCGAACGAAGGTCCGCCTCCATTATTACTTATGTCGACATCGCCAAACGCAACGCCACCCGCAATATAAGGAAGAAAGCGATCAACGGCATATCCTAGGCGCAGTCTTGCCGCCGCACTCCAGTTGAGTTCTTCGGTGGCGATGCCGCCCGGGATCGGGATACCAGGAGCGCTGAAGACTTGGCCGCTGCCATCAACATTCGCATATACGACGTCCAGCTCCGCGCCAATCACAATGTTATTGGACATCTGATAGTTGTAACCGGCGTAGACGCCACCAAGGAACCCGTCGGGATCTGTGTCGACAAAGCCCGGCCCACCGATTTCGTCTATGTTGCCATTCCCCCAAGCATAGCCTGCCTGTAGGCCGACATACCCACCCGTCCAGCTAAAGACCGGCGCGGCTTCTGCAACGATGGCATCGGCAGCATACGCCGACGAAGCCAGCAGAGACAACGACAGACCAAGAAGCAGCTTCTTCATAGGTGATCTCCTGTAACTAACCTTTTTGGTAGCAGAGCGCGCCGATTGATGCAGTTGTTTTTCTGCCACAGTTGGCCGAATTCAAATCGGCCGCCCGCACTTACATGAGAACCTTATGCCAACTCGCTGGTGGCGATCGGATCGCCCCTCGCCACAGTGGGCAACTGCTCGGCCACCCAAACTGTCCGGAACCTTCAGGCCGGGAACACCCATTCCGGTATCCCAGAATTAACATCGAGGAGGGTACGATAAAGGCTGTCGACCTCCTTGTCGTCGAACGCCTCGGTCAGCTCGCTTTCCGCAATCCCCTCAGCCTCCGCGTCGGCGATTAGGCGCTTTGCGAGCTGCTCGATCTCCGCTCGCTCTTTCGGCGCACCGGCGTCGGATAGATCGTGTTTTTTTATCCATTGGTTCAAAAATAGGACGGCCGGCTTGCTCATTCGGAAACACCTGGGGCAAAGTGCACGACGGCATCGACCAGCGTCCGATATAGGCTATCAACCTCTTCGTCGATCTCTTCGCGCTCGATCGTCAAGGCTTTAGCGTCGGCATACAATTTGTGTATGTACTCACTTACCGAAACGGCGTCGGTTTTAGCCGTTTCGGGGAAATTGTTGCCGATCCAGCAATCGAGAAAGTTGACGCCGCGTGTGCTCATGAAGCCTAAGCTCGATCCAGCGCTTAGGTTCCAGCAGGGCGCTCGGCGGCAGCTTCGTCGACCTCGGCTTCCATTTCGTCGTTGACAGTCTTGGTCTTGCCGAAGGCGGCCACCGGCTCACCGTCAAAGCCCTGCAGCCACGCGTCGGCATGCTCTCCCCAGTAGGCTGGCACCGCACGTCTCCTTGCCATCCTTGCTCGCTTGGGCGTACATCCAGGCGTAGGTGGCGCGCTCCTGATCTTTCCTAGCCACGGCCATCTGTGTCATCCTCTCGGAAGTCCTGCAGTGAGGCGTGGCGCAGGTCATCCTCGCCGCGCAGGTGCTTTACGCGGCCGATCAGCCCCGGCTTGACCCATTGCGTCGCAGCCGCTTCATGACGCCCTTGGGCGCCGTGCCTGGGTGCTCTTGGACGCGTTTCCATAGCCTCTCGCGCATTTCCCGGTTCAAGGTGACGAACGCGCTGCCGACATAGCGCCCTGTGCCCCGCTCGGCCATGAGAGCGAAAGCCGGCTTGCCCGCTTCACGCTCGACGCCGAGCAGATCGAACTCGTCGATCGCATAGCACTTGGCCTTCAGCCAGTTGGCCGACGGACCGCTGCGGTATTTGCTGTCCTTCCGCTTCGACACCATGCCTTCAAGTCCGGCTTGGTCGAGCAAGTGGAGGATCGCCTTGGCTTCGCCGGGCAGAGGCTCGCTGAACTGAATACGCCGCCCGGGCTTGATCATGCTGGCCAGGATCTCGCGCCGCTCCTCAAGCGCCATGTCGCGCAGATCGTGCCCATTGAGGTGCAATAGATCGAAGACGACGAAATAGAGGTCTTGCTGTCGGCGGGTGATCGCTTTGCGCAGATCGCCGAAGTCCGAAAGGCCAGCTTCGTTCAAGACGATGATCTCACCGTCGACAATCGCGCTTTCGGCACCAAGACTCTTTGCCTCCCCCACCAGGTCGCGATATTTCGCGGTCCAGTCGTGGCCGTTGCGCGTATAAATGCGTGTGCCGTCTTCATCGATGATCATCTGCGATCGGTAGCCGTCGAACTTGACCTCGTGAGTCCAGCCTTCACCCTCGGGAGGCTTCTCCACAAGGGTCGGCATCAACGGCTCGATGAACTTCAAACGCATGCACTGATCCGCCCTCCGGCGATTCAATAAGATTAAGCTAAAATAGTTCCGAAACCGGAAATCAGCCTCTTGGGTGCAACAAACACGTCAACTCAGCGTTGCGGGATGAGCGAAGGAGGAATCGATATGGCCGACGACAAGAGCAAGCGGGATTTTCGCGATCGGGACCGTGTCTCGGCCGATGAGGATTATGAAGTCGAGTATTTCGCAGCCAAGGCCGGGATCACCCCGCAGCAGGTCAAGGAATTATCGCGAAGCACGGCAACCAACGCGAAACGCTGGAGCGAGAAGCGAAGGCTCTGCGGAAATAATGACCAGGCTATCGGATCTCGGCAGACCAATAATTGGGCACCGACATGAAGGCCCGCCCGCGAGCGAGCTCGATCATTTCATGCCTTGCCCTGTTTGCGGCCAACAGATCGATATGCGCGACTTTCGCCAGGTCGCTTATCATGCCGATCCGGATCACGATCAGCCTCTCGAACTAGACGCTTAGGAACACAAGTGCCGAAATACCACGTTGAGGAAATGGATGGCGATACCGTGACGGCTACCCACATCGTGCACGCGACAACGCCGATCAGGGCGGCGCGGGAAGCGACGGAGCGCGACGTCACCCTGCGCACCAGCGAACCCATTTGGATCAGGGTTGCCGACGAGAAGCGCGGGCACGTCTTCGAATACAGTTTCAGCCTGTAGCTGGCGATCCAACCCGGCTGAGTTTGGATGGCATACCATGCCGTCGACTTCGATACGCAAGTTCGACTATGACCCGAACACCAGGGTTCTCTCGGTTTGGTTTGTAGCGAGCGGGAAGCATTACGAGTTTTTGGACGTACCTGCTGAGGCCGTTGCCGCGTTCAAAGCTGCCTTTGCCAAGGGCGTCTATTTTAACAGCCACATCCGCAATCGTTATGCATTCCGGCTCGTGGCAGGGAGGGCAGCAGCCGCGTCGGGCGATTGACAGAATTTCCGATTCGAGGCGGCCCGCGCCATCGCAGGGGAGCAACTGTGCGAATTGACCAGGTTCCGAGGGCAAACGAAAAGCCGGCCGGCCGGGCCAGCGGGCGCGTATTATACTAAGCTAGGTGCTGGGCCTATTTGCCCATCATCATCGCAGCTTGCAGAAGTTTTCATGGACCTGTCGGACAGGTCTGCCACGACGCGTGACCCACGGCGACGGGTCGGCAAACAGCGCACTCCTGCGCATCCACTGGGCTTACGAAGTCGGTCGGCTGCTCTTCGATCATAGTGCCTTATCGGAGAACCGCGCTGAGCTCCGCGCAGTCACCGGTCCTGCAATACGGCCGGATCTATGATCAAAGCGCTGAGCAGGAGCCATTCGGGGTCTACGCCTGCCGCCCGGTATTTATTGTCACAAAAAGGGGAACAACGGCAGCTCGGCCGTGTTGGGCCAGTTAAGCAATATTGCAGGAGCACAACATGCATTTCGTCAAAGTGCTTTTGGCTGCGATCGCCATCGGTCTCATCAGCCCGGGGGCAATGGCTCAGACCGCGACGACGTCCCCGCAGGAATTTGTCAAAGCAGCTGCGAGTTCAGACATGTTCGAGATCCAGTCGAGTGAGTTGGCGCTGCGGAAATCGAAGACATCACGAGTGAAGGAATTCGCTCGCATGATGATCAAGGACCACACGAATTCTTCCAAGCGGCTCATTGCGGCGGCAAAGAAGGACGACGTCGCAGTGGCACCGGAGATGACAAGCAAGCATGCTGCCCAATTGGAAGCATTGAGCAACGACAGCAGCGGGGCGTTCGATAACGCCTACGTCGACGCCCAGGTTGCAGCGCACCAGGAAGCCCTGACGCTGATGACCTCCTATGCGGAAAACGGTCAGGAAAAACATCTGGCGGCCCATGCGAAAAAGACCGCGCCGGTCATCCGGCAGCATTTCAAACATGCCCAGCAACTGAGCAAGAGCGGTTCTCAGGGCTGAGTGGATCTGGCCACGACGTTGGTTCTTCGCGGCCTGTGGAGTCTGTGCCAACCCTCTGGCACTGCCTCCGCCCCCAGGGACGCTGCAACCTTCAAGCGGTCGTCGATGCAGGAACTCTAAAGGGTGCGTCGCTCAGGTAGTCCGGCGTGCAAGCACCAGCGTCGTCGAATTTGCCAAACGAACAGGAGACCTGACATGCCAAAGCAAAACGAGACCTCGCATTCGAGACGAAGTGACTTCGCCAATGATGAACCCATTCGCCCGGAGGATGCCGCCGTGTTGGACAGCCCCGTGGGCCACGAAGACAGGCACGGCGCGGAGCCAGGTTTCGGGGGAGCCGACGATGTCGACCAGCCGATCGGCGCAAGGCCCCGCAGCGAAATTACCGGTCGTCATGATGAAGGGGCAGGCGCCAATGAGACGATCGACGGCTTAAGCGAAACCGAGGAACTGACCCGCAGCTACGCCGAGGACATACCAACCGGTGACAATGATGAGGAGGAGGAAGACATCCCTGTCTTCGAAAGAGGCCGAAGCAACACCGAACTCTGAGCGCGCCAGGTTGAACCCCGCACGGTGAGGAACATGACAATGAGCACATTCGGACTTCGGGTTGCGTCTTTGGGGCTCCGGGCTTTTTTGGGACTGGCGGCCTCGCTGACTTTTGGCGTCGAGGCATCTGCGCAGACAAGTCAGCCCGCGCAGCAATCCGGCGACTCGTCGCAAACAGCCAAGCAGGGTCGACTGCCGGCGCAAGGATCGTCGCCGACCGCCAAGGATGATGTCGGCGTTGACGTCTCGCTCGGCCGGCCGGAGGTGAAGCAACAGGTTGCAAGACATCTGGGAGTGGCTGAGACCGAGTTGCCACTGGCGGTGCACGTGCCGATCGCGCTCGCTTCGCAAGTCTGCGGGCAAGAGGTATTTACCGCCCGCGCCAATGTAAACCGAAGCTGCACCGCGACGAAATTCATTCCGGAAATCGCCGAGGCGGCACGCAACCATCCACAAACCTCCGCGGTACCGGAGCAGTAGCACCGAAAATGTCCGAACCCGGCGCGACGGTCGTGCCATGCTTACCCCAGGGTAGCGCTCCAACCCGGGGTAAATCAGCCAGCCCCACCGCCGTCTGTTTTTGGCGGCATGCATGATGGCGTTCGCCGCCATCTCTTAACCAATGTGAATGCTGTTGCTCCGCAGCCACGCTACGAGATCCTGTCCGAAGCGGAGGCAGGCAGATGCCACTGGAATCCCTGATCGATCAATATGTGAGCAGCCGCAAGCGGCGGGGTCTTTTGTCGATACGGCATGCTCTCGAGGCGTTGAAAGAGGCCGTTCCGGCGCTGTCGATCGGCGAAAGCCATCTTGTCAATATGATCGCCGAGCGAGCGCTCGCCTTTGGCCTCGCCATCCACTTCGATCATTCCGGCGAGAATGCCGGGTAAGACATCCACGAGAGCGTCTGCTGATGCTACAGGACGAGGAACTCGGTGTTCGCGTAGCTTCATTGCCTGGTGGGCGGATCTTTCCGAGGCTGCTCCCATCCGTGTTCTGGGCGGGTGGTTAAAGTCGCCGAAGCGATGCCACGGCGTGCACCGAGCCCACCCCGGCATTGGACAAGCTCCCCCAGCTTTCGCCAGTTGGAGCTTTCGTCTACTCGCAGCAGCCCTAGCGAGGCTCGATCGGCCTCCGCGTTCGGCGGCCTCGGGTTTGCTCCAGCGGGCGGTTCGGGCCGGCGAATTGAGGTTGAAAGGAGAAGATGATGACGGACAACAAAACCGAGCGTGATTTTCGCGACAGGAACCGGGTCTCGTCCAACGAACGCAACGAACTCTTCCATTTTGCCCAGCAGAACGGCATCACGCCTGAGCAGGTGATGGAGCTCATCAAAGCCGTCGGGAATGACCGCGCCTCGTTGCGGCTGCGAAGGAATTGAAATCAGTTTCCCGGGGCGGCTCGCTTACGGCATGAAGCCTCGCTGCCGAGGAGAACCTTGAGCCGTGGTGAGAATTTGAGTGTAGCATCATCCTGACGCACACGCGGAGCAGGTCGAGCGTGAAAGTGACAATTGTACCCCTGCCCAACATGCGGCAAGCGCTGGAGGTTCGAGGCTGCGCAGATCGGCTATCGTCACCCCGAACCATAATCCACTCCAACCCGAGTCCTGGACGCACGGCGTGGCACCGAGCCTACTTCCTGCCGTCGTTCAATAATAATCCCGCGCCGCAGTCAGCCAGCGAGATCACCGTCGTCTGCCGGACGCGTGTCGGCTTCCAAACTGACAACGCACCGCCTTTGTAGCGACGCTTTCCAGCCACGATCACCTGCGCAGCTTTGCCGCGCTCGCTGCGCACCAATAAATTCCATCTCCTTCCCTCACACTGATCTTGTTCAGGCGGTCGTTTTGCCGCTGCGGTAGGCGCTGTCCTTCCGCTTCGATCGCGGTAGCGCCCAGTATCAACGCTGCCAGATCAAACCGCACAATCAGCACCTCAAAGCTGATCAGCAGAAGCAGCAGTGAATCAGGACCTCGTCGATCAGGGTCAAAGGGCCAAGCACATATGTCTGGGCACGGTGACCGTGGCATAGCCGGCGCTGCAATGACGGCGTCGGTGCCCGTCTTGTGGAGCCGGAAAGCCCAACTAAGAAAACAGTCGGCGGTGCCGATCTCGAAGAAATTCTAGGCCGGCACGGTGAACAGGCTGGGGGCCGCATCGCGATCTAGGGTTCAGCACAACTCCGGCGACATCGAGACGATCGACCTCAGCCCGGTCGGCGGCCCTCGGCCACGTCCATGACCAGCACGCGCAGCATGGTCAGCTGGCGCTTACCCTCCATGGCGCGCCCGTCGGCGACGGTCTGTCTCTTTCGGCTCAGGAAAACGTCACTCTGAGTTTGCTAAACGCGGTGCTGGACCGGTTACCACGCGTCAGATCTGGATCATCACCTTGCCGGCCTCGATTCTTATCGGATAGATCGCGAGCTTGACGCAGACCGGCGCGCCCTGGCCTGGCCGGTCGCAGAGCGGCCAATGTGCTTCAAGGCATTCGATGACGTCGTCGATCACCAGCCCTTCGGCTAGATGCGCCTTCTCATGGGTCCAATATCCGTCGGTGGCGAAGAACTCGTCATCGGGCGAGCGGCAAACCGCGAGGATCGAAGCAGATGACATCCTCTTTCGAGATGTCGTCCACCGCGCACGCTTCAATCCAGTCAGCCATCTCCGGCTCCGGCAAAATTCGCTATCGCTATTCAGCGGCCGCCGACATATCCACCTGGTGAAATTCGCCGCGATAGGGTCTGGCTGTCGGTGGCAATTTCCGCTTGAGATAAAAATCCTCGTATTTCAGCTGTCGAAGCAGCACCGGCCAGACCTCGCGATAGGCATGCCACATCGACGGGTTCGGCACCGGCAAGTCGTGCTTGATCAGCTCGTGCAGTCTTGGCAGCGCATGATAGGGCACCATCGGGAACATATGGTGTTCGACGTGATAATTCATGTTCCAGTAGATGAAGCGGCTGACCGGGTTCATGTAGACGGTGCGCGTGTTCAGCCGGTGATCGACGACATTGTCGGCCAGGCCGATATGCTGCAGCAACCCTGTCAGCACCATGTGCCAGCTGCCATAGAGGCGCGGCAGGCCGATCAGCACCAGCGGCAGCAGCGACCACGTGAACAACGCCAGCCCGACTGTCGCCGCATAGATGGCGACATGCCAGCGCGCAGCGATCACCGCCTTGTGCTGCTCCATCTCGGGGATATAGCTCTTCTCTTCATTCAGCTTGCCGAACGCCTGGCGCACCAGCGCCGGCAGCGAATAGCGGAAATCGAGAATACCGGTGAAGGCGAGCGCCGCCCTTAGCAGATCTGGGGGACGCATGACGGCGATTTCGGCATCGCGGCCGACGATGATGGTATCGGTGTGATGGCGGGCATGGCTCCAGCGCCATTGCACGGGGTTGCGCATCAGCATGAAGCTTGAGATCTGGTAGACGACATCGTTCATCCAGCGCGTCCGGAACGCGGTGCCGTGGCCGCATTCGTGCCAGCGCGAGTCGCTCGACGAGCCGTAAAGCACGCCATAGACGAACAGGAACGGCACCACCCACCAAGTGCCCCAGAACCATACGATGCCGGCGGCCGACACCAGGATCGCCGCGACCCAGATGATCGTGTCGCGGATCGCCGGCCCGTCGGAGCGTTGCATCAACTCCTTGATCGCCCTGCGCGGGACATCGGTGTGATACCATTCGGCCGAAGCCAATCCGGTCTCGATGGCGCGCTTGGTGCTTTCACCGACCAGGCTGTAGTCGCGCTTCCTGCTTGCCGTCATCGTCTTCTCCGTTTCCCGCCTGCGCTCCGCAAGGGCCGCCTGGGGTCGGCCGGGCCGCGCCTGCTTCCGTATTACGGCGCACTTCCCGCCCGCCGCGGCAACCGATCGTGCGTTTCAAGCCGGTCACGCCTGCAGTCTCGCAAAAGCGCCCGACGGCGCAGGGTAATCCTGTTGCGGCTGCCGGGCGATCGACCCTATCCTCGCTTCCGCTTGGGCGATCTGACCGGCACCGTCGAGCACCCGGAACACGGCGTCATAGGAGCGGCTTTCGCCATGGTCCAGCCAGATCATCTCGCCCCGTTCGCGCGCGGCGAGATTGCCCAGAACATGATGCGTCGAGGGTTCGATTCCCAACGCATATAGGCCGGCCTGGAAGTTCTGCCACTGATAGGTGCAGGGCAGCTGATCCTTGCGGGTAACGACCTCGAAGCCGAGCCCCAGTTGGTCATTGACGACGGCCACCGGCACCTCGCCCGCCGCATCGGCGCCAAGCTCGTGCTCCCAGACCTGCTCGCTGAATCCCAGCTGCGGCGCCGGCACGGTTCGGTAGCCGACCTTCTGCGCCTCGTAACGATCGCCGGCGTGCGCCGCCCAGACGACATCCCGGATCGGCGCCAGGTAGCGCGAACCCTCGTCGAGCAAGGGATGGCTGACGTTGACGTGATAGAAATACATGTGCGGCGTGCGGCTGAAACCATGATTGACGACGCGGTCCGACAGCCGGATCTCGGTGCCGCCGACATCGGCCTCGATGCGGCGCAGCAAATGGAGATCCTCGCCGAACACGGTTGCCTGCTGGACAATGCCTTCCGCCCACAGCACGCAGCGGTCGCCGTCCCAGGCCTCGCCGTAGCCGGTCAGCCGCGCCGGCACGGTGCCGATGCGGCCATGCAGCGAGTGCAATACCCGCTTGCGCCCCGGATAATTGTAGCTTTCGGCCGGCACGTCTTCCCGGCCCAGTATATGGTCGAGGCCGCAGGTGACGAGCAGCCCCGAGAACGACCGGCCAAAGGCGAAACCGTCCTCCCCTTCATGCTCGTGCAGTCCGGGGTGGCGAAAGCCGCTCGGCGAATGCCAGCCGATCGCCTGGCCCCGGAAGTCGCAATCGGCGATATCGAGCGCCCGGTCGACCAGCGCCGTGAAGCGCAGGCCGGAGCCGGTGCGGAACTCGAGCATCCGGATGCCGCGCTCCACGCCGTCGCCGAGCGTCATCAGCCGCACGCCGGCAAACTGCGACAGCATGCCGGACCGCTCGGCCACCTGCCTTCGCGACAGCGTCTTGCCGTAAAGCTCTACCATGCGACGTCCTTCACTTTGCCCTCGCCTCCTTGAGCAAGGCCGACATGTCGGCGCCGGTGATGATGCTTTCCACCGTCAACAGGTCGGTGTCGGCGACCGTCTGTTCCGCGACGATTTCGCCGCGGCGCATGACGATGATGCGGTCGGCGACCTGGAACACGTGGTGGATGTTGTGGGTGATGAGCAGCACCGAGTGGCCGGCGTCGCGCACCTCCTTGACGAAGCGCAGCACGCCGTGGGTTTCCTCGACGCCAAGATTGTTGGTCGGCTCGTCGAGTATGATCACCTTGGCGGCGAACTGCATGGCGCGCGAGATCGCGATCGATTGCCGCTCACCGCCCGAGAGGGTGCTCACCAGCGCATCTGCATCGAGCTTTTTCGAAATGCCGACCCGCTTCAGCAGCGCCGAGGCGGCGTTGCGAAGCTTGGCGAGATCGAGCGGCGCGAACACGCCGAGCCAACCGAAATTGACCGGCTCCCGGCCCAGGAAAAGATTGCGCGCGATGCTGAGGTCCGGCGCGAGCGATGTGTCCTGATGGATGGTCTCGATGCCGAGGTCCATCGCGTCGCGCGTCGAGCGGATCGATGCCTTCTCGCCGCGCACGAAGATGTCGCCGTGGTCGGCCGGGAAGACGCCGGAGATCGCTTTGATCAGCGTCGATTTCCCGGCGCCATTGTCGCCGAGCAGGGCAACCACCTCGCCTTCGTTGAGGGTGAACGAGGCGTTCTTCAGCGCACGCACGTTGCCGAAGGACTTTTGCAGGTCTTGCAGACGCAGCACTTCCATCGTCAGCTCCTTGCGGCGTTCTTCTGCAGCAAAGCGTGCAGGATGAGCATGGCGAGGATGATGACGCCGACGAAGATGTTGTATGCCAAGCCCGGCACGCCGATCAGCACGATGCCGTTGCGGATGGCGCGCAGCATCAGCGCGCCGACGATGGTGCCGAGGATGGTGCCGCGCCCGCCAGTGAGCGCCGTGCCGCCGACCACCACCATGGCGATCACTTCGAGTTCGTAGCCGGTGCCGGCCACCGGCGAGGCGGCCGAAATCCGGAACGCGCTGATCATGCCGGCCAGCCCGGCCACCACCGAGGTCAGGATGAACAGCCAGATCTTGACCGCGTCGGCCGGCACGCCGCGCGCCACCGCTGCGTTGCGGTTGCTGCCGATGGCGCTGATCCAGTTGCCGAGCTTCGCGTAGCGCAGGATGTAAATCGCCAGCAGCGACAGGCCGATGAACCACCAGAGCGAGGTGTAGAACCGGAACGAGCCTACATTGAAGCTGCCGGCAAGCAGCGTGACGAAGAAGCCGGGCTGGTCCCACGACTTCAGGGGGAATCCCTGCGTGATGTAGAGCGCCGCGCCGCGCACGACGAGCAGCATCGACAGCGTGACCAGGAACGAGGAAATGCCGATCTTGGTGACGATCAGCCCGTTGATGGCGCCGATCGCGATGCACAGCACAAGCCCGGCCAGGAGGGCGACGCCGATGTCGATACCGCCATTCTGCACCAGCAGCATCACCACGACGGGCGCAAGGCCGAACACGGCGCCGACCGACAGATCGAACTCGCCCGCCGTCAGCAGCAGCGTCATGCCGAGAGCGATGATGCCGAGCTCGGGCAGGAACGCCATCATGTTGGATATGTTGAGCGGCGACAGGAAGTTGCCGTCGGCGATGGCGAACACCACGAGCAGCACGATGAGGATGATGAGCGAGGAGAATTGCGGTGAACGCAGCAGCGCAGACCTGCCCTTCGCTCGCTGCGTGTCGTCGTCTGCTATGATTGCCATATCTGTCAGGACCATGCGTCCGGCGCCCGCCATTTCGGGGCGGGCGCCGATTGTCGTCACTTGTTGTAGAGTTTCAGGATCGGCTCGACGCTCGAGGCGTCGTAGAGGCTGAATGTGTGAATGTCGTAGCCGATCGGCTCGCCAGAGGCCGCAAGCCCGAGCAGCGCCACCGGCATGAAGCCCTGCGCCGACGGGTACTGCCAGGCCGCAGCATTGACGAAGCCGGACTTGACCGCCTCGGCCGTCTCCTTTGAGTTGCCCCAGCCGACGACCGGGACCTTGCCGGCCGACACACCGGCCCCGTCGAAGACGCGTTTGATGCTTGCTGCCACGGAATCGCCGAGTGCAATGATTGCCGGCGGATTGTTGGCGACCATGTAGTCGGTCATCTTGGCGATGATGCCGGCCGGGTCGGTGCCGCAATCGACCACGTCGTACTTGATGCCGAGCGGATCGAAGACGCTGGCGATGCCCTCGGTCTCGAGCTGCTGGTAGCTGGCGCCCGGCACTTCGACCGGCAGGAACACCTTGTCGCCCTGCTTCACCATCTTGTGGTCGACGAGATACTTGGCCCAGATGACGCCCGCCTCCCTGAGGTCGGCCCCGACATAGGCCTGACGCCCGGTCGCCGGATCGTCGGTGTTGAAGAACACGATCGGTATGCCGGCGGCCTTGGCGGCCTTCACCTCCTCCGTCCACAGGCCGGGCTGAGCAGAGGTGGTAGCGATGCCGTCCGGCTTGGCGGCGAGCGCCGAGTTGAAAGCCTCCTTCTGCGCCGCCATGTCGCCGCCGCTGAACGAGATCTTGCAGGTCACCTTGAGCTGGTCGCAGGCCTTGGTCGCGCCGGCATTCCAGTCGATCCAGAACGCGTCCGAAGGGCCACCATGCGACAGCAGATAGAAGGTCTTCTGGCCGGCCTGGGCGAATGCCGGCAGGCTCAAGGAGACCCCGGCTACCAGCGTTGCCGCGGCAGCCACTTTCAATGCGAATTTCAACATTCATTCCTCCCTTGGTTGGAGTTGCGCCGCCATGCGCCGGCGGCGCAACCGGCGCTCACAGGCCGTTGGCGCGGAACTTCCCATCGAGGAATTTCTTCGCGCGCGGCACGTCGTCTTCAGAGAGATGCTCGATGATGACCGGGATGTTTGGGTGCTTTTCCGCCAGCCGCTGCAGATAGAGATCGTAATTCAGCAATCCCAGCCCGGGCGCCGGCAGCTCGATCTCGCCGACGCCGCGGAACGTGTGGCTCTCCATCGCATCCTCGTCGCCGATGTCGGCATGCTTTTCCGACTTGTCGCTGCCCGAACGCTTGACGTCCTTGGCATGCGCGATCTTGATCTTGTCGGTCAGCGTGTCGAACACCTGGTTGAGGATCTGGTCCATTTTGTCGATATTGTGGGTCTCGAAATAGTTGGTCGGATCCATCAACAGGCCGAGGCCGGGATGGTCGACCTGCGCGAACATTTTGACCGTCTCCTCGACCGAGCCCACGACGTTGTTAACGTAAGTCTCGAGGAGGAAGACCGCGCCGTGGTCGTAGGCGGTCTGGGTAAGCTCGGCGATCACCTTGCGGCATTCCTCGAAGCCTTCCTCGGTCTTGTTTTTGGGATGATGCACCCAGTCGGATTCGGTGTTGTAGGTGCCGGTCTCGGAGATCACGTAGGGCGAGCCGAAGCTGCGCGCATTGCGGATGATTTCCTTGAGATACCCGACGCGCTTATCGCGCTCGGATCTGTCGGGATGAATGATGTTGGTGTAGCCCGACACGCAGCAGATCGGCAGGTTGTTGTCGCGGAAGACGTCGCGCACCTGCTTGGCCTTGTCCTCAGTGATCTGCCCGGCCGACAGATCGACATCCCTGAAATGCAGGTCGAGCTGCACCGTGTTGAAACCGAGCCCGCGGATCTTCTTCGCCGTCTCTTCGAGGCCGTACGGGAAATAGCCCGTGAAAATACCTGCCTGCATCATGATGTGAATTCCTCCC
This sequence comes from Mesorhizobium sp. M0016, assembly GCF_040324035.1. Lineage (NCBI taxonomy): Bacteria > Pseudomonadati > Pseudomonadota > Alphaproteobacteria > Hyphomicrobiales > Phyllobacteriaceae > Mesorhizobium > Mesorhizobium sp. M0016. The sequence continues at coordinate 14,427 of NZ_JAMYVM010000013.1, forward strand.
TAAGCGATTCAGTTGGCTGATTTTATCGAGATTTCGGAAAGCTTGATGGTGCGGCCCTCGTCGATCGAGCGATAGCCGGCCTCGACCAGCGCCATCGTCTTGACGTTGTCGGCCACCGATAATGCCGGCGGCGCACCGGTCTTCACCGCGTGCTGCAATTGCTCCATGACGCCGATGAAGGCGTGCGGGAACCACATCGTGTCCCAGCTCGGGCTGACCCATTCGCCGCCGGTCGTCTCGGTCGACGCGAAGGTCAGTGTTGAGGCCACGCCTTTCGGCCAGCCGATCGCGCCCTTGGCGACACCCTTGGTGCCGTCGACGCGCCAGTTGATGTGCTGGTCGTCCTCATAGCCCTCCTGGCGCGGTCCGGACCAGACATCCTCCAGCGACACGGCGAGCACGCCGGAGGGAAAGCGCAGCGTCGAGACGGTGATGCCGTCGCTATGCTCGAATGTCGTGCGCGGGTCCTTGCGTGTCAGGGTGGTGATTTCCGAGGGATCGCCGAACAGGAAGCGCAGCACGTCCAGATGGTGCACGCTCATATTGGCGAGCGACAGCCGGTGCTAATCCTCGAGGAACCCCTGCCAGTGCGGGATGGCGTGCATGTCGATCTGCGCGAAGACGATGTCGCCCAGCGCGCCGCCGTCGATGATCTGCTTCAGCACGCGCATCGACTGGTCGTAGCGCATGTTCTGGTTGACCGAGAGGATCTTGCCTGACTTGGCTGCCTCGTCGCGCAGCTTCACGGCTTCATCGACCGACAGCGCCAGTGGCTTCTGCGCCAGGATCGCCTTGATGTGAGGCTGCTTCAGCGCATGGCGGATCAGCGCCGGCTGCAGATCGGGTGGAAAGGCAAGGTCGACGATCTCGACCTCAGAATCCTCGATCAGCTGTTCCGGCGTGTCGTGGACGGTCGGGATGTCCCAACGCGCGGCGACCTTCTGCGCATTGGAACGGGTGCGCGAGGCGATCGCCACCACGTTGAACTCCGCTTCGCGATAGGCTGCCAGATGGCACTCGGCCATGATCATGCCAGCGCCGATGCAGCCGATACGGTATTCTTTCGTGCGGACCTTCACGTCCGGCTCGAAGCCTTCGCTCGCCATGTCTTCCTCCCGAAATTCTGTTTTCGCAGCCGCGATCATCTCGCCAACGCGCCTCCGTCCTGCCCGAAATAATGCACCCGGGCCGGCTCGCAGGATATCGCTACCACCGCATCCGGCCTGATGTCGGGCTGGCCGCGCAGCAGCGCCTTCAGCCGCGCCTCTCCGGCGGCGAGCGTTACCACCGTGTAGCCGCCAAGGGGCTCGACCTCGAATACGCGCGCCGGGCGGCCAGCGCCCCCTTCGACCCAGGGCCGGACCTTGATGTCCTCCGGCCTGAGCCCGATTTCGATCGCGTCGGCCGGAGCAGCGCGATCGTCGATGCTGACCGTGCCTTCGGCGGCCTCGAGGCCATCTTCGCCGCGAACGGATTTGAGGATGTTCATCATCGGCGAACCAAGCAGTCGCGCCACATAGGTGTTCGCCGGGCGGTCGTAGATCTCGGACGGGGCGCCGATCTGTCGGATCCTGCCATTCTCCAGAATCGCGATGCGGTCGGCGATCGACATCGCCTCTTCCTGGTCATGGGTGACGTAGATCAGCGTCTTGCCGAGTTCGCGCTGGATGCGCTTGAGCTCGACGCGCGTTCCCTCGCGCAGCCGCGCATCGAGCGCAGAGATCGGGTCGTCCATCAGATAGGCGTTCGGGTCGCGCACCAGGGCGCGGGCTATGGCCACGCGTTGCCGCTCGCCACCGGAAAGCTGCGCCGGCGGCTTGTGCAGAATATGGCCGATGTGGAGCTTGGCGGCCACATCGGCGACACGCGTTTCGATCTGGGCCTCGGCGACCTTGCGCTCGACCAGCGGGAAACGCACATTTTCGCGCGCGCTCATATGGGGGAACAGCGCCAGGTTCTGGAACACCATGGCGACATTGCGCTCGGCCGGCGAGACGGTGTTGACCGGTTTGCCGCCGATCAGGATCTCTCCGGCGTCAGGCGTCTCCAGCCCGAGCACCAGGCGCAGGATTGTCGATTTGCCCGACAGCGGCGGCCCGAAGAAGCAGAAGAATTCGTTGTCATTGACGGTGAACGAGGCGTCGTCGACGGCGAGCGTCGTGCCGTAACGCTTGCTGACATTGCGAAAGACGATATCGGCCATGTCAACCTGCCTTCATCGCAATGCCGCTGCGGGCATCGAAGACACACACGGACGATGCCACGGGGGCGACGACGGCAAGCTCGCCGATCGACAGTCCGACAGCATTGTCGAACACCGCCTTCACGGCGGTCTCGCCATCGCCGAGATGGACGATGGTCCTCGCGCCGATCCGCTCGACGAAGCTCACCGGCATGGCGAGGCCCTGCCCGCTCTGCACCAGCGACACCTGTTCGGGCCGGAAGCCGTAAAGCACCTCAGAGCGCGATCCGCGCAAGGTGGCGGCCAGCGCATCCGGCAGCGTCGGCGTGACCCCCAGTGGCCCGAGATCGACCACCAGGCCCCGGTCGCTCTCCGCCGGCCTTCCCTTCAGCAGGTTCATGCCCGGAGCGCCGATGAAGCGGGCGACGAAGACATTGGCTGGATTGTTGTAGACTTCCAGCGGCGTTCCCACCTGCTGCAGCACGCCGTGATCCATGACGGCAATGCGGTCGGCCATGGTCATGGCCTCGAGCTGGTCATGGGTGACGTAGACCATCGTCTGCCTGAACTGGCGCTGCAGCTGCTTGAGCTCGGTCCGCATTACCGCCCGGAAGGCGGCGTCGACATTGGACAGCGGCTCGTCGAGCAGGAAGATGGCCGGCTCCATGATCGCCGAGCGTCCGATTGCCACCCGCTGCAGGATGTTGACCGAGAGACGGTCGGCCTTGCGGTCGAGCAGCGGCGTCAACTGCAGCAGCTCGGCGGTGGCGCCGACGCGGCGGTCGATCTCAGCTTTCGCCGCACCGCGCATCCGCGGCCCATAGGCAAGGTTCTGGCGCACCGTCATGTGGGTGAAGATGGCATAGTTCTGGAAAACGAAGCCGACGCCGCGCCGGCCCATCGGCACGCCGGCCATGTCGCGCTCGCCGAACAGGATCTTGCCGCTGGTCGGCTCCTCCATGCCGGCGATCATGTTCATCGTCGTCGACTTGCCGCAGCCCGAAGGCCCGAGGAGCGCCATGAACTCGCCATCGGCGATGTCGAGGTCCATGGTCTTCAGCGCCGTGAACTCGCCAAAGGTCTTGACCAGGTTGCGCAGCTGGATCGCGCTCATGCCGGCACCAGCCTTGCCCGCGCCATGCGCTTCATGGCGAATACGGCAACGATCGAAAGCACGACCAGGATGGCCAGCGCGATCGCCGCCACATAGCCCCAGATCAGGTCCTGCGTCGAGACCTTGTAGATGTAGACGGAGATCGTCTCCGTGGCGACGCCGGGGCCGCCGCCGGTCATGATGTAGAGCGTGTCGAAGATCTTGAAGTTCTCGATGACGCGGATCGCCAGCGCGATGATGATGATCGTCTTCATCTTCGGCAGCACGATGGTGACGAAGCGCTGCCACGGGTTGGCGCCGAGCAGGGTCGCCGCCTTGATCTGGTCCTGCGGCACGCCGACCAGGCCGGCAAGCAGGATCAGGAACATCAGCGGCGTCCACTGCCAGATATCGGCGATGATCACCGCGATCAGCGCCAGTGTGGGGTCAGACAGCCAGGCGATGGTGACGCGGGAACCGCTGAGTGCCGACAGGATGTCGTTCAGCGGCCCGCCCGACTGGAACAGCATGAAGAACATGTAGCCGGCCACCGCCGGAACCACCATCATCGGCATCAGCAGGATCGAATAGAAGATCCGCTTGCCCGGAAAATCGTCCGCGAACAGCGTCGCCAATGCCAGGCCAAGCAGGAATTCGACGGGCACGCACACGACCATGACGATGGCCGTGCGCCTCAGCGCGCTCCAGAAGCGCGCATCGGCGGCAAGGTCGGTGTAGTTGGCGAAGCTGTTCCACATCTCCCATGCGTTCCACCAGCCGAGGCCGGAGAGCGGCGACCAGTCGGTGACGCTGATGTAGAGCTGCATCAGCAGCGGGAAGACGGAGATGAAGAGCACCAGGATCTGCGCCGGCAGCGTCAGCCGGAATCCCAGCCGCGTTCCCTCGTCCCGCAGCACGGGCTTGCCAAGCGCGGCCTTTGCGTCCTTTGAGACAGTCACGGTCACCGCGCTCATTGCTTGAGCGCGCCGAAGGTCAGTCCGCGCACCAGATGGCGCTGGATAGCGATGCCCATGATGACCGGCGGCACCGCGGCGACAAGACCGAGCGCGGCCTTGGCGCCATAGAGCTGCCCGGTCATCGAGGAGGACAGCGAGGCCATGTAGACCGGGATCGTCACCCATTCACGCGTCGTCAGCAGCAGCGCGATCAGATAGTCCGACCAGTTGAGGATGAAGACGAAGAGGGCGGCGCTGGCCAGCGGTGCGCGCATCATCGGCAGCGTGATGCGCGTGAAGACGCGCAGCCGCGAACAACCTTCGACAAGCGCCGCTTCCTCGATCTCGCGCGGCATGTCGTCGAAGAAGGTCTTCATGAGCCAGAAAGCGAACGGCAGGGTGACGATGCCGTAGATCAGGGCCAGGCCAAACCAGCTGTCGGTGAAGTTCAGGAAGGCCCACATGATCATGACCGGGATCATCACCGCCATTGGCGGAAACAGCCTGAGCTGGATCAGCGCCAGCGGCAGGTTCTGGCCGGAGCCGAAACGCGACAGCCCGTAGGCCGCAGCCGTGCCCGCCGACATTGCGATCGCCGTGCCGAACACCGAAGACAGCAGCGACGACAGGATCGGCTTCAGCGCGGTGCGGTCGAGCGCCACGATCAGATCGTTGTTGGACTCGCCGAAGACGAACTGGAAATTGCCGAGCGTCGGGTTCTTCGGCCACCATGTCAGGTCGGCGCCGGTCGCCGACCATTCGGCGATCGGCTTGAGGGCCATCGACACCATCCACAGGATCGGTACCAGCGTCACCGCCATCGCCGCGAAGATCGCGGCGTAGCGGAATATCTCGAAGGGGACGGAACGCTTCATCTGGCTGCTTTGCTGGTGGCGTTGACTGCGGCGGGGAGGAACAGATGCTCCTCCCCTCCAGCGCTGATCCAGGGAGACGGATCAGCTGATCGGGTCGAGAACCGTCGGCCAGGCCTCCTTGTTCGTCCTGATGGCTTCGAGCAATTTGTCCTCGCCGATGCGGCGGGCGATCTTCTTCCACTCCGCTTCCGTGTCGGCCATCGCCTGTTCCGCTGTCTTGGCCTTGGTCAGCGACGCCATCAGATTTTCGTCCAATGCGTTGTGGAAGGCGGTGGCGCCGGGATAGTTGATCGTCGGCACCGTGCGGGCGACCGTCTCGCGCACCACGTCGATGTGGTAGGCGTGGTAGGTCTGGCGCACCAGCGGATCGGAGAAATCCGAGAGCCGGAACGGATCGAGATAGCCGCCCGGATTGGCGCTCATCCAGGCATAGATGCGGGCGGAGCCCAGCCACTGCAGCAAAAGGTAGGCGACCTCCTGGTTTTTCGACTGCGACGAGACCATGCCGGTCAGCGAGAACCACAGCACGGAACGGCTGATCAGCTTGCCGTCGACTTCGCGGCCGGGCGGCAGCATCGAGCCGATCTTGCCGGTGACGGCAGAATCCTTGTTGCCGGCATTGTCGAGGAATTTCGGCAGGTTCGAGAAGGCGCAGGTCATCGCCGCGCCGCCCTTGGCGAAATTTCCATACTGCTCCGGCCAGCCCCAGGAGATCGCGTCCGGCGAGTGATGAACCAGCGAGCCGACATATTCGTTGGTGGCGGCAATGCCGTGCTCGGAATTGATCAGCGGCTTGCCGTCGTCGCCGAACAGGAACTGGTTGGGCGATGCCATCGAGACATAGCGCTGATACCAGTTGGTGTAGCCCCAGCCCTGGTTGCGCAGGTCGGTGGAGCCGAACAGGCCCTTGTCGGGCCGCTGGAAGAAGCCCGCGATGTCACTGTGCTGCTTCCAGGTCTTCGGCGGCGCCAGATCGTAGCCGAATTTGTCCTTGAACGCCTTCTGCTCGGCAGCGTCGCCGAACAGGTCGGTGCGGTAGACCCAGGTCTGGAAGTCGCCGTCCAGCGACACGCCATAGTTGGACCCGCGATATTTGTTGAGCAGCGACACGCCCTTGGCGCCGTCGACATAGCCGGTCTTGGGATCGTCCCATTCGGGCTTGTACTGGGCGACGAAGTCGTCGAGCTTGGCGATGCCGCCGGTCTCGGCAAGGTCGCCGAGGCGGTTCCATTCCGTCGAGTAGATGTCATAGGCCCCACCCTTGGTGGAGATGTCCTGCATCGTCTTGGTGAATTCCTGGCCGTTCGGCAGGCCGACGATCTCGATCTGGATGCCGGTCTCCTTTTCCCACAGCTCCTTGATCGACGGCGCACCCGCAGGGAAAGGCTGTGTGAGTTGGCCAATCGAGCCATCCGACAGGCCAAGCACGATCTTGGCCGGTGCCTTGCCAGCTCCCTTCAAGGCCTTGGCCGCCTCAACGGCACGGCCTTCCGGCGTGTCGGCGCCATATTGATAGCGCTCTGCGCCCTCGAAACCGGTGGGGCCGCCGACCATGCCTGGCGCCAGCGCGTCGGCCGCAACGGCACGGCCGGGACGGATGAATTGCGGTGCGATACCGGCCGCAGCCACGAACGCCGCGGCCTTTCCTCCGGACGCCAACAAGCCGCGTCGCGATATGCGGATCAAATCAGACATTGGAATTCCTCCCTCAGGGCCGATGTTTCCTCCACGAGCCCATTGAGGGATATTGACGGCAGCACCGGAAGGCTGTCAACATCATAAATACTCAAAATACATCGTAACACCGCAACCGCGGAGAAAATACGTCATGCAAAGGTCGACACACGGGCTCAATGCCTCGATTTGATGGGAAATCTGCCTTTCTGGCACGCGACTATCACGCCGGGCGACGCGATTTAGCCCAACCTCCTTGCGCATCGGCTAAGGCTCGATACATCATTTCCCATCAGAATCGCTGATGGCTGGCAGCTGTGGCCGTCGGACGGGCTAGCGGCATTGTGCGATCTGATGCATTGAGGAGATGAAGACGGTGCGTTCCACCTTGACTGACATAGCCCGGGAAGCCGGCGTTTCCGCCGCCACCGTCGACCGCGTGCTGAACAACAGGCCAGGTGTGCGGGCGCGCACGCGTGAGATCGTGCTCGAAATGGCGCAGCGCCTCGGCTACATCGCCGAGGGCCCGAACGGAGCGCCGCCCAGGCCCTCACCTGGAGAGGTCATCCGTCTGGACTTCGCTCTGCCGGCCGGCACCAATTCCTTCATCAAGATGCTGCATCGACACATCGAGGCGCAGGCCTTGGCGCGCCCCGATCTCGACGTCCACATCGCCACCATAGAGGGCTTCAACCCCGACCGGCTCGCCCGCCTGCTGCAAGAATTGCGTGGACAGACACAAGGCGTCGGCGTGATCGCGCTCGATCATCCGACGGTGCGCGAGGCGATCCGCTCGCTGTCGGCCAATGACGTCAAGGTGGTGACCATCGCATCCGACATCCTGCATGTGCCGAGGGTGGCCTATATCGGCATAGACAACCGCGCCGCCGGGCGGTTGGCCGGGTATCTTCTCAACCGTTTCATGGGATCGGAACGCCCAAGCAAGGTGGCGCTGTTCGCCGGCTCGCTGTCCTATCGCGGCCATGAGGAACGCGAGATGGGATTCCGGCACATCTTGACCGAGGAGTCGCCCAATCTCGAGATCGTCGAGATGCGCGAAATGCTGGATGACCGAGAGAAGGCTTATTCGGAAGCATCAGCGCTTCTGGACCGGCACCCCGATCTTGCCGCGATCTACAATGTCGGCGCCGGCAACACCGGCATCGCTCGGGCGCTCAAGGAGCGTGGACGCGCGAAAGACATTCTCTTTCTCGGCCACGAGGTGACAGACGGCACCAAGGAACTTTTGTTGGATGGGACGCTCGATGCGGTCATAGATCAAAATCCGCGCGTCGAGGCGCGGGAAGCGCTCAACATTTTAAGCCACTCTGTCAGGCACCTGAACTATGAACCGCATCAACCACGACTTCAGGTGATCTTCAAAGAGAATATACCTGAAATCTGATCAATGGATCCGTGATCTTATCGCAAAGCACAGCGTTGGCGTCGCCACCGGTCCCAAATACGAACGAGAGCCCGAATGATCTCGTCAAAGCCGCCGATCTGGCACTATTCCGCGCGAAGTCGGAGGGACGAGATCGGGTCGTGGTTGATGGTGCATGAGAAGGGCGTCGCCCGTTGCAACTCGTTCAGCCTTTCCGAACCTAAAAAGACCAAGTCCACTCATAGCACCGAGGTCGCGAACGATTGGGGCGAAGAGGGTTCTGGATGTCGGCACGAAGCCGACGAATGGCATACGCCCGTCCAACCCGCCACGATCACCTGAAGCATCGCACCGATCCAAGGCGCTCGAGCAGATATGTTGCAGGCGACCTCGTGTGCTATACACGCACGCTGAGTTTTCGGGTCGGACACGAGATCGATGGATCAGGAGACGCTTCTTACCGCAGTCCTCTTAGCTGATGTCGTGGGCAGCACGCCGCTCTATGAGCGGATCGGAGACGATGCCGCTCTACAGCAGGTCTCGGATTGCCTGGACACGATGCGCGAGATTGTCGCCAAGCACCGTGGTGATTTCATTTACTCGAAAGGCGATGACATACTCAGCCTCTTCGAGAGCCCGGAAATGGCGCTGAGGGCCGTCTGCCAAATTACCCATCAACTGACTAAAGGGCCGTTGAGCGCCCGTATCGGATTGCATTTCGGGGCGGTCATTCGCGCGCGGGGCGCGATATTCGGTGACGTTGTCAATGTCACCGCAAGGTTGTCCACCACGGCGAACCCCGGAGAGGTGCTGATCAGCCAGAGCTTCTGCGAAGCCCTTTCCCCGAGAAGCCGCAAGGGCCTGCGGCTCCTCGACAAAATGGCCTTGAAGGGGAAGCAAGAGTTCTTCGATGTCTATACCCTGTGGAGCGACGATGGGGCCCCCGGTACGCAGATCACCAGCCATGGCGCCACTACAGATAGACGCTCGGTCCTGCCGCGGCAGATTCATCTGGTCATCCGCTACAGAGATCAGCTGCGATCCTGTCGAAACGGCGAATCCGTGACAATCGGCAGATCGGCGGAATGCGATATCATCGTCGAGCGGCCCTGGGTATCGAGGCGCCACGCCGCCTTCACCATATTGAATGGCAGAGCTCGGCTTCTCGAACGAAGCTCTTCGGGCACATTTGTGTCCATGGGACTCGGCCATGAAGTATTCGTACGCCGTGAAGATATTATCCTCTTCGGCTCCGGCGTCATCTCGCCTGGAGTGAAGTCGGCCCTCGACGAAGCCCAGCTTCTTCACTACGAAATTGTCTCGGATTGACCCGGCCCGGATACTAGCTCGACCGGTTTCGAGCTGGTTCGCTGGCGCCTCAATGTCGCGCCGTACTCTTTGACAGCCATTGGAATCGACCGTTCACAAATGTGCCAAGGCCAATCCAGGAACGTCTGCTCTCGAAGTTGAACTGCGAAGAGCTGACTTCCGTTTCCCTCGCTGAGTTCGACGGAGCCGCGGCCGGTGCATCTCCTCGCAGGATGCGGAGTTCTACCTGCTCCGAGGCTACATTCTGCAGGTGGATGGTTTCGGCAGCAAGCTGGCCCGCTCGATCGATGACGCGCTAGGTCTTGCCGCGAAAAGGCCGGTGCGTGGGAATTGTGCTGGACTGTCGGCCAGACAATGAGCTGGCGACGGGAGCGGCCGGCTGTAGCGGGATGCCCGGACCAATTCCCCGCCCTGTGTCGCCTTGATATCCCCAGGCGCTGAAGGTCAGCACAGGCTGTTGCAGCCCGGGGTCGATGAACGCTTCATCAGACCATTTGCGCCGCAATAGCTCCTCGACCACCTGCGAAGGCTCGCGATTGGGCTACCGTCACGAAATTGGCGCAGAATCGCAGACCACTGACATATCGCGACGTCGAGATGGAGCTCGATACCACCGTGTTTACAGCACCGGGGGGAGATTCCTCTTGGGCCGATCGAGTTCAAGTTGGTGCGCCACATGCTCGAGGATCCTGAAAGGTGATCAGCCGTGATGAATTCATCGCAGCTGGCCGGTCGCAGAAAGCCAGTGTGAGCGCCCAGGTGGTCGACGTTCACATGAGCCAGTCGCGAAAGTTGTTGAAGCAGTCGTCGCAGAGTTGCCATTCGCACCGTGCGGCTTGCCGGCTATTCTCTCGATGACACTGCGGGCTGACGATCTCGGCGATTGAGTTCAGAAAGGTCGCTGCGTGAGGCCGCAAGGGGACCCACGCGATGGGAACGGTCTTGGCAGCTAGGGGACTTAGCGCCACCAACATTGCAGCCGTGGCGCTACGCCAATTGAGAGAAAGTCGAGGCGTATAGAACAAGCGACATGAGCGTGTCGGATTGTTTGCATTCAAACAACCTTCGCGACGCTATCCGTGCCTCCGCCTTGCTGGTGCCGGAGGAAATCATGACGTCGCCCGACAATTCGGTCGAACTCGTTCGCGACAAGAAGTGGACGGTCCGCGTCACCGCCTACGGCAGCACCCTGACGTTTCCGTTCGAAGCCGAAAGCTATGCACGTTCTTATGCCGATGGTCAGGCATTCCGTCTCGGGGTTCAGGTGGCCGAACTGAAGCGATGCGGCTGACAGTCTGTCGACGTGTTGGCGGATAGCCTGCATTGCCATCGGAACGAATAGGTCGCTGATTGCAGCCTCGCGATTTTTCCATCAAATCCCGCCTGCAATCTTGACAGCAACTCGGCAAAAGCCCTCGCCGACTAGTGTTGTCATATGAGCTGGAGCTTTCCTCGCCGCCGGTGGTAGGTGGGATACGCTGCCGGGAGAGCGCTCTTTCGCATAGACGAGAACCTTGTGCTTTTCCATCTCAAGGCTGATTGGCGGCTGGATGCGCGCGCCGTCTTTCATGTTCTGCCACGGCCCGCGCGGAGCGTGGAATCAACGGCGGGGAAGCGGATGATGTTTCCTGTTTGCGCTCGCGTAGCGCAAGAAACGCTGCGAAGAGCATGATAGCCATGCCGATGATGTCGATCAGGCTAACCTCCTCGCCGTAGGTGATCATGCCAAGCACGACGGCAATCACGGGTGAGACGAAGGCAAATGCTCCGGCGCGCGAGGCGCCGATTTCGTGCAGGAGCCGGATAAAAAGTGTGTAGCCTATGAACGAACCAAACAGCACGAGGAACAGCCACCCGACCCAGGCCGGCCAGCCCCAATCGCCTTTTAGAGCCGCGGCCGCGCCTGGCTCCACAACGAGTGAGATGAGAATTAGGAATGCGCCCCCGAAAAGGGTGGTGAAGCCGGCGATGAAGTCCGATGAATATACCTCAAGAAGCGGCCGCGCGAGCACCGAACCCCATGCATAGATTACAGCTGCCGACGCCACCGCTGTCATCGCCAGCAGCCGGAGCCCCCTGCCCTGCTGGTCTGCGTGTGTCCAACTAGCATAGGCCTCGGGCCCGAACAGGATGCACAGACCGGCCGCACCGAGCAAAATCGCAAAAAGCCTGCGGCCGTCATAGCGTTCGTCCCCCAGAAGCAACGCAAATCCAAGCAGCGTGACAGGGGTCAGCGAAAGCTCAAGAACAGCCGCGGTGCCCGTATCGACATAGAGCATGCCCCAAAAGAGTAGGCCATAGCAAAGCGGAATCATGAACAACGTAACAACGAAAAGGCGCGGCCAGTTCCTTTTCGCCACCCGTGGTAGAGCAGCGCCCCTTAGGCGCGTCGCGCTGAGGATCAGCAAGCCGGCTACTGTAAAACGCGTGCCTGCGAACATCAGAGGCGGCACGGTGGCGATCCCTGCCTTGATACCGATCCACGTGGTGCCCCAGATCACACATAAAACCAGAAATGTCGCTGTGTTGCGGTTCATCGGAAGCAGCCTTCGCTGGGCGTTGTTGGTTCGTCGTAACGGCCAAAAGACGTTTATTTCGTTACAACGGCCTCTTGCCAATACGGTTCCGCCAACCGATGTTTCCGGGATGGATGGTGCGAAGACTATCGTCGACATGCGCATGGTTGGAGGTCACCCCTGCTTGGACTTCGTCAACACGGTCGACGCGCGACGCGATGTGTGGGGGCCAGACCTCTTGCAGACCTATGCCGACCTGGTCGTCTGGGCTGGACGTGCCGATTTGATCGACGTCGATGAGGCGCGAGCACTGCTCGCGCAGGCTCCCGCCCGCCCGCTCCTTGCGGAGGCGGCATTGGAAAAGGCCAAGATTTTGCGCGAGGCCGTTTACGCGGCTCTCCAGGCCGAGGCGGCAGGCGCCCGGGTGCCGGACGATGCCTTGCAAATCGTGCGCGATGCAGTCGCCCTAGCCCTGCCGAAGCGCTCGCTTTTCCCGTCCGGCGACCGCCTCGCTTGGCAGTGGACCGACGCAGCCAGTCTGAACACGATCGGCCACCGCGTGGCCTTTGAGACAGCCGAGTTTTTGGTGTCCAGGAATGACCGCCGCCGCGTGCGCGAGTGCACCGGGCCGAACTGCGGTTGGCTTTTCATCGACACCTCGCGTGGCGGGCGCAGACGGTGGTGCTCGGATGAGAGCTGCGGCACACGCAGCCGGGTAAGGCGCTTCAGGGCAAAAGCCGCAGGGAACATGGCTCCCGACAGCAAGAATTAGTATCTGACGCCAGGCTTGGATGACCAACGCAGCATAGTTGGCTTCACGCTATCCCTGTCGCTGTTTGTCCAACGAAGCTGGTCTCGCGAGCGACTGTGGCCAAGAGTGTGGAGAACACAGCCGGCGCGGCAAGCCATCATCGCGTTCCAGAGCGGGTTGCTTCGGGGCCGCCTACCTCGCCACGCTTCGATCGGTCGATCTGCTCAAACTTGACGGGAACTCCGGTAGCGTTACGGCGTTTTTCTCAGTCCGAAACAAACAAGGATAGGTGCCATGGACTGGAACCGTGTCGAAGGCAATTGGAAGCAGGTAAAGGGCAAGGTCAAGGAACAGTGGGGCAAACTCACAGACGATGATCTGGACCGTATTGCCGGTAACCGCGATCAGTTGGAAGGCAAGATTCAGGAGCGCTACGGCATTGAGAAGGACCGCGCTCGGCGCGACATCGATGACTGGTATGGCCGGCAAGGCTGGTAGGTCGCCGGTTCCAAACTGAACTTGAAAAAGGGCTCCGAGAGGTACGGCGCCCTTTTTTGCCGCGTTTCTTGTCGCCTTTTCGTGAGTCTCACGACAAGGGCGCTCACCGAGAGACGTGGAACCGCGAAAGGTGCCCGTCGTTATCTGGTTCTCGAAATTACATTGGGGGATTAGTTGGACAGAGACGACGCCTCGGCGATCACAACTGGAGTTAGCGGCCTCGACTACATTCTTCGTGGCGGCTACGCCAGGAACCGCTCCCATCTCATCGAAGGGAAACCAGGTTCTGGAAAAACCACTCTTGGCCTCCAGTTTTTGATCGAGGGCGCCAAGAATGGCGAGACATGCCTTTACATCACTTTGTCAGAAAGCAAGCGCGAACTGCTCTCGGTTGCTGGCCGTCACGGCTGGGATCTGAAGGGGGTGCAAATTCTTGAACTTGTGCCGCCGGAGCTCAGTTTCGATCCTGCGCAGCTACAGACATTGATCCATTCCTCGGAATTGGAACTCGGCGAAACCGTGCAGTCTGCCATGGCCGAGATCGGACGCGTCAGACCCGATCGCGTGGTGTTCGATTCGCTCTCTGAAATTCGACTTTTATCGCAAGGGTCACTGCGGTATCGGCGCCAGGTGTTGGCATTGAAGAGCTTCTTCATGCTCAACAATGTGACGGTGCTTATGCTCGACGACCTGACCGCTGAGCAGGATGACCTCAATTTGCATTCGATCAGTCACGGCGTCATTCGGATGGAGCAGCTGTCGCCCGTCTATGGTGGAGAGCGTCGGCGGCTACGCGTGATCAAAATGCGCGGCGTGCAGATCCGGGGCGGCTTTCACGATTTCGTCATTCGCCCAGGCGGCGTTATCGCCTATCCGCGGCTCGTTGCAGCCGAGCATGAGGTGGCCGAGCATGATACGCCGGCCATGAGCAACAACCGGATCGACACCCTGCTTGGCGGCGGGCTGGCCCGTGGTACCAGCACGATGCTGATGGGGCCGTCTGGCGTTGGCAAGTCTACCATTGCCTGCACCTATTGCTATGCCGCACTCGAGCGTGGCGAGCGTGTGCTGGTGCTGTTGTTTGACGAGACAAAGCGCATCTTCTTGGCGCGCGCCGCCGGGCTCGGCATGGACCTGGAGCCGTTTGCCGAGGACGGCACGCTGATGCTTGAATCTGTCAATCCGGCTGAGCTTTCACCAGGCGAATTGTCTTCGCGCATCCAAGCGGCCGTCGAAGAATCCAATGTGCGGATCGTCGTGATCGACAGCCTAACTGGCTATCTCAATGCCATGTCCGAAGAACAACATCTGGTGCTTCAGATGCACGAGATCCTCACCTATCTCAATCAGAAGGCAGTGGCGACGATCCTGCTGTTGGCCAATCACGGGCTGTTTGGGCAAACGGCAGCGCCGGTCGACATGACCTATCTCTGCGATTCCATCATGCTTCTGCGCTTCTTCGAGAACGCAGGTCAGTTGAGACGCGCGATTTCCGTTGTCAAGAAACGTGTCGGCCCCCACGAAGAGACGATTCGTGAGTTTAAAATCGGCGGTAACGGCGTGGCCGTAGGTGAGCCACTGGAACAATTCCGCGGCATCCTGATGGGATCTCCGGAATTTGAAGGCAAGCCGACAGACCTTCTGAGGGATAAGGCGCTGTGATGTCGTCCAGCCCCGCCGTTCTCGTGCTGGCGCCGCTTGGCCGTGACGCGAGGATCGCGGCCTCCATCCTGGCTACAAACCAGATTGCCTCGCGTGTGTGCGGCAGCTTGGAAGAGGCAGTGCCGCTTCTCGACGAGGCTCAGTGCCTTGTCGTGGCCGAGGAGACCCTGCTCAGTTCCGATCGAACGCAGTTTGCGGCCTGGCTTGAAGCCCAACCCGCATGGTCGGATTTTCCGATCGTGCTTCTGACGATGCGGGGGAACGAAGTCGACACGCGGATGGCATTTCTGGACCGCTATCTGATCGTGCTTGAACGGCCATTTCTGGCTTCGAGCCTCGCCAACTCGGTGCGCTCCGCCTTGCGTGCCCGCGCCCGCCAGCGTGAGGTCCAGTCCTACATCGAACAGAAGCGGGAGGTCGCCGATCGGCAGAAATTGCTCATCCGCGAGCTGCATCACCGCGTCAAGAACACGCTGGCCAACGTTCGCGCCATGATGGGCGCGACGGCCAAGTCGAGCGGCAACGTCGATGATTTCGTACGCGATTTTTCAGCCAGGCTCGTTTCCCTGGCCCAGACCCATTCGATGCTTACCGACGATTATTGGCAGACTGCCTCCCTGCACAAGCTGCTCGAAAGCGAGCTTGACCACTATGAGACGCGCGACAGGCCGCGTATCGTTCTGAAAGGCCCGAACGTAGCGCTAGTCGCCGACATTGCGGTCCCTGTCGGGATGGCTTTCCACGAACTGGCCTCCAATTCGTCGAAGTTTGGCGCGCTTTCGCAAACGGGAGGCCGCCTTGATGTCCGCTGGTCGTTAGGCGGGTCCGGCGATACACAGATCGTCAATCTTGACTGGCGGGAACGAGATGGGCCGAAAGTCGAGCAGCCCAGTCGCCGGGGGTTTGGCACGACACTTCTGGAAAAAGTCGTGACCGTGCAATGCAACGCCAAGATCGAATTGAACTACCATCGTGACGGCTTGCAGTTCACCATGGCCTTGCCGTTGCGAAACACGCGCCTTGTGCCGGCTTACTGAGCGGCAACGGAAAGGCTGGCTGGGCGCCGCGATAGGGATTAACTGAGCGTCACTCGGCAGGCTGGTCTAGCGCTTTAGCCAAAACATCAGTTCCGAAAAAGACCGCCTCTATATCTCCCATATGCCTCTGCAACATTGCGAGAGCTCCGGCGTGGTCTATGCGGCCGACCTTGGTGATGAAGTCGAACTCGTGCCGCGGCGCTGTGACCCGGGTCATGCGTCCTAGACGAAACCTTGGGCTCCCGGAGCGCAGTTTTGTCGCCTTCGTGGTCACCCCCCGCCATTTTGCTCACGATCCTCGTTGATAGCCCGGATGCGCATCTGAATCATCTGCGACCCGTCTGGGTTCCGACTGGCGTCGTAAAAAACCAAGAGGCCCGCAGACAGGCTCGATCGACGGTCAGCTATCCCGAACAGCAAACGAAATCACCCTTGCCTTTGGCCAACCAACTTTCGCCAGATCACCTTCGCAATGGCTGCGGCCCCAGTACGGTCGGACAGCCCGCGCCTCTGGCGGCCGAAGTGAGGCGCCGGGAACATACAACGTCGGTCGTTGTTTCTCTGATCAGGAGGAAAGATGATGGCAGACGATAAGAGCAAGCGTGATTTTCGAGATCGCAACCGTGTATCAGTCGATGAAGATTATGAGGTTGGCTATTTCGCCAAACAGCATCGTATCACGCCAGAACGCGCGAGCTAATCAGAGAACACGGCAACGACCGGAAGAGGCTCGGACGCGAGGCAAGGAACTCGCTGATACCGGCTGATGGTCGCGACGCATCACGCGGCTTTTCGACGAGCGGGTCTGAAAGGCTGCGCGAGCGTGAAAACGTCTGGCCGGATGCCCGCCTCGACTTGCTTCCATGTGACCGGGTGGGCAATTGGGAAGCCGGGCCGCGCTCGCGGGGAAAAAGCGCCTATTGCGGTATTGCCCTGTCCGTTGCGGAGATAGTCGAGAAAGATCCGGCCTCCTCGGGCTGCGGGGTCAGCTGACAACAGGTATCGGTCAGGATCGGTATCAACCAGACGGTGGGCGAGCGACTTGGCCAGTTTCCGGGCGCTGTCATGGGTCATCTTCGCAACGAGCGGGGCCATCAAGTGGATGCCTTTGCCGCCAGTGACCTTTGGCCAGCTCTCCAAGCCTGCCGCTTCCAAGATGCCCCGTAGCGCCAGCGTGGCCTCGATCACATCGTCCCATGGAACGCCTTCTCCGGGATCGAGGTCGAGGACGAGCCGGTCCGCATGTTCGATGTCATCAATCGTCGCGTTCCACGGATGAAGCTCAACGGCATCCATCTCGACCAAGCCAAGCAGACCATCCATGTCATCTATCCATACCCGAATGCCTTCGCCGCCTTCGCGCTTTTGAACCCGGAGCTGATGTACGGACGCCGGTATCCGAGGTAGCGGTCCCTTGTGATAGAAGGTTGCGCCGGAGACGTGGCGGACCAGCTTCAGCGGTCGCCGAACCAGATCAACTAGAGCTTGATCAGCGACCCGCCGCCAATAGTCTGCCAGCTCTTCCTTGGAAGGTGCAACCGCATCGGGTAGCAGCTGGAGAATGTTCTCGCGCGGGACGCCGTGTTGGCCTTCCGACCTCCGCTTGGAGGGCGACGGAGGCTTGGGCGGGATTGCCTGAAGGTCCTCGCGGAGTCCCTTGAAGACCGCCTCACGCAAGATGCCCCGGTCCGACACGCCACTGAATTGCACCTCGGCAAGAACGTCTGGTTCGACCCATGTCGCCTTGGGCTTCTTGATCGGCTCCGACAGCGGTGACTTGGCGGTTACAAGCGGATCAAGCCGCTCCCTAACGCGCCGGGCTGCGTCCAGCGTATAGCCGGTCTGGGCCTTCCCGGCATAAAGCAGCCGGTCGCCCTCTCGCCTGCCGATGTACAACGATGCGATGCGGCGCGGCTGCGCGCCAAGTTTCTCGACGAAAGCCACGATTGGAAAAGTGTCGCTCTTGACACATTTGACCTTGACCCAACTGGTCTGGACGCCCGAGCGGTAGTGAGCATCCGCTCGCTTGGATACGATTCCCTCTATGCCCATCCGGCAGGCATGGTCGAACATATCATTGCCGTTCACCTCCAGATGCTCGGCATAAGTCAGGGTTGGCTCGGTTTCGGTCAGCAGCTTCTTCAGCGCAGCCTTGCGCTTCACTAACGGTTGTTCCCGTAGATCACGGCCATGGAGGTACAGGAGGTCGAAAGCGTAGAGAGTCATCCGCAGCGAACTTGGGTTGCCCAGCTCACGTTCCAGGGCTTGATAGTCCGGCAGGCCGGTGTCGCCCAGGACGACAGCTTCACTATCGATGATAGCGGATTTGACCGGCAGGCTTGCCGCGGCCTGAACAATCCTCTTGTAACGGTGGGACCAATCGTGGCCGCGACGTGTGAATGCTCGCGCCTTTCCGCCTTCAACGACCAGCTGCGTCCTGTAGCCGTCATATTTGATCTCGTGAAGCCAATCTCCGCCTTCGGGAGCTTTCTCGACCAGTGTGGGCGATTGGAACTCGATGAACGAAAGCCGGTCAATGGCACTGGTCATATGCTCGCGACTCCAGGAATCGCGACTCAAGCCCCAGCGCCCCTGTCGGTTCCGAGCCTTTTAGAAGAATTGCATCGCGACGATTGCTTATCCGCCTCACTTGTTGATGTGACGGCGCAGCAGTCTGATGTTGCGATTGTTCGCCTTAAAATAGACGTCGAAGATCGAGCCGAGAATTGGGACACTTCCTACGAGCGTATCCAGCAGCACGTTGCCTAGCATGCGGGCGACCAACCCATTTCCGGCACCGACGTTTCGAGCTCGCAAGACGATGTAGGCCGAGATAATGCCCGTCGCCGCATCTCCGAGTACGGGAACCAGACCTACGAGCGCATCCAGTCCAAAACGAATTGATGTGCCTGGAATGCGCCAGCGGGAATCGAGTAGCGCGGCCAATAGATCCAACTCGGCAAGTACGTTTGCTGTATGACCACCGTGACCGCCCTGCCCGATCATGCCAACTCGCGCGCCAGTACGATTTAGTATCTCTCCCTGATGGATAGCCGTCACCTTAGATATCGCTTTGACCGCCTGAATTCGCTTGCGTCCTGTGCGATGGCACGTCGTCGAGCAAGGTCGTCTCACCGGAGCTTTTCGGCGCCTCAACGGGCAATTCACCAGTAGGCGTCATCTTGCTGACGGCCTCAGGCAAATCTCGCGTGATCCGGCTTATGAGTTCCTCGCGCGAAAGGCCGGTCTGCATCGAGAGGGAAGTCAGGGTTTCTTCGTCTATGGCTGCTTCCACCTCGCTTGGCTGGATCGGCTCGTTCGGCCCGGTGCCTACCCACGAATCGACCTTCGATCCGGCGCCTGCCCCTCTGAACCGGTCGAGAATATCGCCAAGCGCGGTCCCCGAAACGCCTTTTGAAAGCTGATCCAGAATCCCGCCTTGCGGATCATTTGGGTTGCGATCACCCGCTCCACGGATCATGTCGCCGATCTTGTCGCGATTTTGGTATGCCAAGACGCCGAGCATCGCGATCGCCAATTTTCCCAGGTTAGCCATTGGTACCTCCACTGTTCAATGGACAAGGGCTCAACATCACAAAAGTTCCGACCGGCGACGATCTAATTGAATAAGGGCTGGCGTATCGACACAGACGTGAGCGGTGCTGCCTAACCGGCTTGTTTCCGTTTGCGGTGCGGCTTCGGCCTCGCAGACGCTGATCGTGCAAAGCTCGTTGCCTGCCTGATCGCGCATGCACACTAACCATCCGGTCATATCGTCATCGCCCGATTACGCAACGGATCGCTTCGGCGCGAGCGGCCTCAAAACTTGGCGTCTCGGCAGGCGGAACCTGGCGAGCCTGGTCGGCGTCGCGATAGTAGAACGTATAAGCGAGATGGATCCCGCGCGCTGCCTTAGAGTATGGAACTACCACCCTCATCTTTGACGGGGGTTTGGCCAAACAGCGAACATCGGCTAGGCCTAAGACGATCGATCGAGGTCGACTCGCGCGACGGCGTAGGCGCCAAGCGAGATGCTTTGATCATCCAGCGGTCTTGCGGAACTTTCCATGAAGTCGGGATCGGTTGCCGCCCGCTCGAACTGCTCGGCGCCGAGAAGAGCAATGCGGGCGCTGCTCGGCGAATCCGAAAGCCTCACAGATTGCGTCTTGGCGGTAAGGTTAGCGACCCACAGGGTCACGCGGCGATCTTTTTCAGCCGCGATCGTCACGACGCCGTCACAGCCGGAAGTTCCTACGGACAGCAAGGTGGCTCCGCCGAGCTTTGAGAGACCAGCCAAGACATGGAAAGCGGGATAGACCGTTGGGCCATCCTGCTGGTCATACCATGGCTGCACGAAATCAGCCTTCCTATGGATTTGGCCAAAGGGGCCGGCGAAGTCACCGAACGCGACGGCATCGATTCCTTCGCGAGCGCAGGCCGCGAAATATCCGACAGTCCAAGCCGCATTGAACAGCCCGCGCTGACGAGGATCAATGCGCGATAGACAGACGCGAGCGTTCGCTTCATTCGGCGTAGTGGATTTTCCGTATGGGTTCTCACGGCAGCCGAGCTGGATGGGACCGATACGCAGTGGCAAGCGTTCCCCCATGAAAGCATGCGCGGAGCGGATTAGATGGGGGATTGCCTGAAGTGTCTCCATCACCGAGACATCATCTGCGGCGTGCACGCTGGGACAGGTGGTGAAGGTCACGTAGTCGAGCGCTTCGGCTGGCGGACGCTTGCGGTTGAGTTCGGTGAAGTAAGCGGCCATGCCGCCGCCCAGCGCGATGCCCGGGAAAGCCCGGCGAGCGGCGGAGTAGCTTTCGTGGAAGCTGGGCATAGTCGGCCACGGTGCTCCCGGCTGTACGGATGTCATGTCCTGCGCCGGAAAGACGGAGACAGCTTCTAGTTTGAGGCCGAGTGAGTGGACAGCATCCGCGACCGGCGCCAATTCGCCGAATGGATCGCGCGTGCCCTTGGTGATAATCTCGAGGACCACTCCAGCGCCGGTCAGCCGTGCGAGCGCGGCGTAGCTTTCTAGTTCGTCCTGGCCGTGTGCGATCCGGAGATCGACCTGGCAGACCATCCACTGGGGAGCCATTCGTCGTAGGAGCTCGGGGGTTTCGAGCGCGTGCTTTGCCTCGTCGGCGGCGACGCCGACGCCAGTGCGGGGCACTCGGCCGACCGGTCCGCCGATCGTCAGGTTGATGAGTGGATTGCGATTTTCAGACGTCCCGGCAGGGAGCGTTCCTGACACGTGAAGCCGGACGGCCTGCGTGAATTTCTGGCCCCTGGGCAGTCTGTAAGGCCACGGGCGACGCAGAGGGCGGACATATGTTTTATACGAGGCGTCAGACCAATTGCGTTGGTCCTCCATCTCAAAGGCATCACCCTCCATGGTGCATGTCGCCCAGATCCCAGGCGCGATCTCGTGCGACAACGCCCGGATGTCGGTGAACGGACATTTTGGATCGATGTGGTCCGGCAAGAACGATAGCTCGTCGTGACCATCCTCATGCAGCACCTTTATCGGCTTGCCGGCTAAGCCCTCGATCGGATGAAGGACGACGAAGCCGGTCCGATTCGTCAAAAGGTCGGTCTCGGGCTCTGCCTCCGCCACAAACGACAGCGCACCATCGCCACGGCCTGAGACGCGCGCCCGGTAAATCAGGCGGCCGGATGTTGCAGCACATGTTGCACGGTATTCAATGGCGAACGCATCCGGCCTCTCGTCGATCCGCAGATCATCGAGAACGGTGGTACATGTTCCCCAGTTTTCGTCCCGTACAAGAAACGAGATTCCGCGCAAGACCTCGATCGTCCCAACGTGGATGTAACGCAACGCCCCATTGTCGAACGCGACCGACAAGGATCCGGCGCGCAGCGTGCGCAGCGGTGCCTCGAGCTCTTCGGTGCCACACAAGCGGACTGCCAGGGAAGCTGCCGAGGTCAAATTGCGCGCTCCGTCGTGGCGTCGAAGATCGAGGCCCGGTTCATGTTGATGTCGATCGCAAGCTTCTCGCCCGGACGGCTGACATCGTGCGCCTGCAGCTCAGCCATCACCGGCGCGCCGGCCAGTCGGAATGTCGCGTAACTGCGCGAGCCGGTCGGCTGCAGCAGGTCGATCGTTGCCTCATAGCGAAACGTGCCCTGCTCCGGCGTTGCAGTGTGCGCACGAGTGAGGTGTTCTGGCCTCAACCCGAGCAGCACCTGCTGTCCGTCCGCGACGCCCTTCAGCCCCCTGCCGCGCGCTAAAGGCAGCAGTGCATCCGCGAGCCGGATGGCAGCGGCGCCTGCGTCCAAGGCAAGGGTACCTGGCAGGAAGCTCATCCGCGGCGAACCCAGGAACCCAGCGACGAACGTTGAGGCCGGGTGCTCGAACAACTCGAGTGGCGCGCCCTGCTGCTCTATCAACCCGTCGCGCATCAGCACGATGCGGTCAGCCAACGTCATCGCTTCGATCTGGTCATGGGTGACGTAGATCATCGTTGTCGCAATGTCCTGGTGAAGGCGTTTGATTTCGCCGCGCATTTCGTCGCGAAGCTGTGCGTCGAGGTTGGACAGCGGCTCGTCGAACAAAAAGATGCGCGGGTTGCGGACTATGGCGCGGCCGATGGCGACGCGCTGGCGCTGGCCGCCGGATAATTGGCGCGGAAAACGCCCCAGCAAGGGAGTGATGCCAAGCATGCGTGCCGCCTCGGCCACGCGCACCTCGACCTCTGGCTTCGGCATCTTGCGAGCCTTGAGGCCGAAGCCAATGTTCTTGGCCACGCTCATATGCGGATAGAGCGCATAATCTTGAAACACCATTGCCACGTCGCGATCGCGCGGCCGGAAATCATTGACCACCTCGCCGCCGATCTCGATCGTGCCTTCCGATATCTCCTCCAGGCCGGCGATGGTCCGGAGCAGCGTGGACTTGCCGCAGCCGGACGGTCCAACCAGAACGGTGAACTGGCCGTCGCGAATGTCCAGGTCGATGCCGCGCACGGCATGGAACGCGCCGTAGCGCTTGTGCAAGCCGGTAATTTTGACTTCGGCCATGCGGGAGCTTTCCTAACCGCGAACGGCGCCGAGCGTCAGCCCGCGCACCAGATGACGTTGAGCAAGGACCCCAAGGGCGATCGATGGCACAAGGGAGACGATGGCAAGGGCCGCGGCTTCGCCATATTGCGCGCCCTGGAAGCCGATGAAGGCGCGGAAGACCGTTGGCAGTGTAAAGGCAGTTCGGCTGGTCAAGATCAGAGCGAAGAAGAACTCCGTCCAGCATGCAATGAAGGCGAAGACAGCCGCCGCGACGATGCCCGGTGCTGCGAGCGGCACGGCAACGCGCCAGAACGCCTCCCATCTCGTGCAGCCATCGACGAGGGCCGCCTCCTCCATCGACTTCGGCATGCCGCGGAAATAGGCGAACATCATCCACACCGAGACCGGCAGCGTGAAGACCGTATAGGCGATGATCAGGCCGACATGAGTGTCGTAGAGCCCGACCTGGCGATAGATCAGGAACACCGGCAGCACGATCCCGATCGGCGGCAAAAAGCGCTGCGACAGCACCCAGAAAGACAGATGCTTGCCGCCGGTGTCGTAGCGCGCCAGGCTATAGGCCATCAGCGTGCCGAGCAGCGCCGAAAGCGCCGTGGCCGAAAGCGAAATAATCAGGCTGTTGATGAGCCCGTCGAGACCACGATAGGCGAACAGCGCAGCTTTGTAGTGGACAAGCGTCGGAGCGGCGGGGAACCAGACAGGCGGTACGGTGAGGTAGTCGTCGCTGGGCTTGATGGAGGTGTTGAACATCCAGTAGAGCGGCCAGAGCACGAACACCAGGAAGAACCCCAGCAGCAGAATTCGGCCGATCGGCAACGACCGGCGTTTCCTGCGGCGGGCGGGCGCGACGGCGGCCATCAGACCGGTTCCACCTTCAAGAGCCGACGCACCAGCAACGTCACGATGAGCGCCGTAAAGATCAGGAACAGCCAACTTCCTGCTGTTGCCTGCGACAGATGAAACTGCGTGAAGCCTATGGTATAAAGATAATAGGAGGCCGTGTAGGTTTGTGTTCCTGGGCCACCCCCTGTCATGATGAAAATGGTATCGAACATACGGATTGCGTCGAGCAGACGGAAGGTCAGCGCCAGCAGCATCATCGACCCGAGATGCGGGAGCGTGATCGCCCAAAAAACCTGCCAGGCGTTGACGCCGTCGAGTTCTGCCGCCTCATAGAGATTGGGTGGGATTGCGGTCAGCCCGGCGAGCAGGATGACGAACATGAACGGCGTCCACTGCCAGACATCGGCGATGATCAGCGAGACGTAGAGCCACGGGCGCTCCGTCATCCAGCCGATCGTAACCTCCTGCCCCAATAGTTGCGTCAGGACATAGTTGGTCGGTCCAAAAGGCCGCTGTAAGAGCAGCGTCCAGGCTTGGCCAACGATGACCGGGCTGATGAACAGCGGCACGATCAGGATCGACATGATCACACCGCGGCCCGGAAAGCTGCGCACCATTGTCAGCGCCACCAGGAGGCCGAGAACGAACTCTATAGCGACGCTGATGCCCGACAGCGATGCTGTCAGCAACAGCGACCAACGTGCTACGGGATCGAACACGACCCGCTCGAAGTTCTTCAATCCGACAAAGGCGTGGCCCGGCACCTGGAAGTCGTAGTTGATGAAGGATACCACCAGCGAGAACAGAAGCGGATAGATCGACAGTGCCAATATCAGCAGCACAGCGGGGGCGACCAGCAGCCACTTGAAATGACGGTCAGCCCATTGGGCAAAGGCAGACAGCCGGGGCGGTGCGCCGGCGGCCTTCAAATGGCGGATCGTGGCTGTGGGCTGCATAGGCGTATCCAATCGCCGCTTAGCGGGGAGGTGTTGCGAGCCAAGCGCCCGCAACACCAATTGCTCCAGAGAGTCCGCCTCCCTTCAGAGGGTGACCGCCATGCCAAGTTTTTCCACCGTGTTGTCGGCGGTGGCGCCAGGCAGTTTCAAGAACTCGGTGTAGAAGCCCTTCTGCGAATCCACACCCAGTCGGTCGGTCGTCTCGTTCCACTCGGCGGCCGCCGTTTCAAGCGACGCCTTCGGATCCGCACCAGCCCACACCGCCGTGCACATGCGATCGATGCTCAAGAAGTAGTCCTGCGCGCCTGGCATGATCGGGTCGAGCAGACCGACGTTTGCCGAGTTGTTGAGGTTGGCAAGGTACTCCTTGGCACTCGGGAAGAGCGCGCCGTAGAGCTCGGACTTGAAGTGCGAGATGCGGTACGGGTCGCGTAGCGCGTAGGGCAGCATGCAACGTGCCAGCGAGACGGGTGGCGAGCATACCCACTGCATGAACAGATACGCCGCCTCAGGGTTGGGCGAGTCGGCCGACAGTGCCTTGTTGTAGCCGGTGGCATGTTCCGGATTTCCCGGAACCACGGCATAGCCGACCTTGCCGGCGATTTGGGACTGCGGAATGAAGTTGATTGCCGTGGCCGACTGCGAATAGTTCGCCGCCATACGGCCGCTAGGAGGCCAGGAATAGATCATCGCGACTTTGCCGGTCAGGAAAGCCGCCCACAAGGAGACGGCGTCGAGCTCGTTGTTGCCGGGGATCGAGGCCTTGTTTGCGGCGAGCATGTTTGTCAGCGTCTTGACGCCGGCATCCGAAACCAAACCTGCCTTCATGTCGTCGCCGAAGAGTTTTCCGCCGTTGGCCCGGTACTGCTGCAGAAAGTCGAACTGATTGCCGGGGCTGCCCGCCTTGCGGAAATGTCCCGCGCCATAGACCTTTGGCGCCATCTGGTCGGTGATGAACTGGGCGATCTGGGCATATTCTTCCCATGTCTTGGGCGGTCCAAGCTTGGTGTTGAACTTCGCCTGGTAAGCCTCCATCATTTTCGGATCCTCGAAAATGTCCTTGCGGTAGTAGAGAGCGAACATGTCGCCGTCGTCGAAGAACCCCCAGATCTTGCCCTTGTAGGTCGGCAGCGCCTTGTACAGGGGATGATAGTCCTCGAGGTCTGCCGGGTTCATGTATTTGGCGATGTAGTCGTCTAGCGGGGCGATGACGCCGCCATCGGCAAGCGACGGCGTCCAGGCCGGCGAGATGTCGAGGACGTCATAGGCACCCGAGCCGGCGATGTGCTCGGCGACCGCCTTGGAGTACTGGTCCGGGTTCGACAGCTCGACGACATTCGACTTCATCCCGGTAAGCTGCTCCCACATCGGCCCGCTGAAATTGCGCGGGTCGAGTGCCTGCAGGCCAGCCTCGTAGGTCATGTTGAGGGTGACGCCCGAATGCGCCTTGGCCGCCTCCGCCGCGCGAAAGGCGGAACCGTCCGCAGGCCCTTCCTTCGATGCTTTCAGGGCTGCGGCCTGCGCCTGGCCGAGCGGCGACGTGCCGTCCGCCAATTCCAATGTTTGCTGCGCCAGCGCCCAATCGGTCATCATCCCCAGCAGCGGGCCGGACACGGCCAACATGCCGGTCATCTGACCGAAGCGGGTGATGAAAGTTCGGCGGGTGGTTTCGCCGCGCATGAAGGCGTCGACCTCTGCTTCGAGACCTGCCTGAAAGTCACGTTTTTCACGATCGTTCATAGTGCTTGGTCCTCCCATTTTCCTTTTGCTTCACTCGTCCGCCGGCGCAGCGGTCAAGCATTTCCTCCCGTAAGGTCGCCGCAAACAGGCCGCGGCGGCGCGCCGAAAATCAGTGTCACTCCTAGGTTCCAAAGCGGGCGGCGAGCCCAGACAGCCTGGTCTTCCACAGCTCGCTCGAAAGCACCTCGCGATTGACCACGCCGCGCGGCTCGCGACCGCGCTGCACCTCCATTACCGCTTTGACGTCCGCCGCACCGTTGCCGGCAAAGCACTGGTCGGTCCAGCAAAGCGCGTGCGGCGCCAGGATGACATTGTCGAGTTTGAGGATCGCATCGTCTGCGTCGGGAGGCTCTTGTTCCAGCACGTCGAGACCGGCGCCGGCGATGCGGCGCTCCTGCAGTGCTTGCGTCAGCGCTTTCTGGTCGACGATCGGGCCGCGCGCGGTGTTGATCAGGTAAGCTGTCGGCTTCATCAGGGCGATCCGCTCGGCATTGACGATGTGGTGGGTCTGGGGTGACAGGGGGCAACTCACCGACAGCACGTCGGCGCGGCGAAACAGATCCTCCAGCCCTACCAGCTCGACGCCCAGGTCGGCAGCGACCCCCTTGTCGGCAAACGGGTCATGGGCAATGAATTGCATGTCAAAGGGCTTCGCCAAGCGGAAGACCTCGGCACCGATGTTGCCGATGCCCAGCGACCCAAGCGTACGCCCGACGAGGCCGACCCCCATATGTTCGGAGCGCTTCTCAAAACCAACAGACCCTTTGCGGGTGAGCGCGTCCTTTGTCAGCAGCTTGCCGGTCAGCGCCAGCATGAAGGTGACGACGGATACGGCGACGGGCCGTCGCACGCCATCGGGCGTGATGACCAAGGCAATACCGGCTGCGGTGCATGCCTCAACGTCGACAGTGTCGTAGCCGACCCCGAAGCGGGCAACGACGGC
The DNA here is from genome assembly GCF_040324035.1 of Mesorhizobium sp. M0016. Classification (NCBI taxonomy): domain Bacteria; kingdom Pseudomonadati; phylum Pseudomonadota; class Alphaproteobacteria; order Hyphomicrobiales; family Phyllobacteriaceae; genus Mesorhizobium; species Mesorhizobium sp. M0016. The sequence goes on from NZ_JAMYVM010000013.1 coordinate 41,913, forward strand.
CAGGCGGCCGCTCCTGGGGACACTCGTGGCATCGAAACGATGGGCGAGGAGGATCAGCGCATCGAAATCCTCAAGTTGGTCGGCGCGAAGCGGACTGTTTGACTCCAGGAACACCATCTCGACAGCTGTCGCATTGCGCAGCGGCTCCAGATCGAAATCTGGGTAGGTCGGCGAGCCGTCCGGCCTGCGGAAATCACCGGAAAGCGCCACCCTGAATTTCACGCTGTCCATCGTCTCCTCCGCTCCTATTGGCACCCGGCCCGGATCTTGGAAACCGCGTCGGCGATCGCGTCGTGCAGGACCCAAACGTCGCCTGAATAACAAATGAAATCGAAGCCCTGTGCGTAGAACTCGTGTCCCTGGGCGACGTTGGGCACCAAGCGTCCAAGCGATTTGTTGTGCTTCTTGGCGGCGGCAACGATTTTGGCCATTGCAGCAGTGAAAGTGGGGTGGGCGAAGTCGCCAGGAATGCCGAGCGAGACGGACAGATCGAAATGTCCGACCCACAGACAATCGACCCCGTCCAGTCCCGCGATGCCGTCAATGTTCTTGACGCCGTCGGCGGTCTCGATCAGGCAGATGAACGTCGAGCGCTTGTTGGCGGCATCGAATTTGTCAGCGACCGAGCCCGGACGGTAACGGTCATGAGCGATCTGCAGCGCCACGCCGCGGGCGCCGGCAGGGTGGTATTTCATGGAGTTGATGATGTGCTGCGCCTGTTCGACGCTGCTCACCATCGGCGCGATCAGGCCTTCGGCGCCCATGTCCATGGCGCGGGCGAGGAAATGGTAGTCCTGCGACGGCACACGCACCATGACCGGCAGATCGGCCGCCTCGAAATAACGGATCGCACTCTTCAGCGTTTCCAAGCTAAATCCCGAATGCTCCATGTCGAAAAAGACGAAATCGCAGCCAGCGGACTTCAGGATGTGACCGATTCCCGGCGTGGCGAACTCGGCGACGAGCGTACCGAGCTTGACCCGCCTGTGAGAAGCTAACGCCCTGAGACTTGGCTCCGACATGCACTTCCTCCCGTTCGCCCCAATGGGCCAATCCGCCTATGTTCGCTTCAATGCGTGGCTTCAAGAACGAGGTCGCAGGTCGTCACCAACTTGGTCACGACGAGCGGCGCGCTCTGCGTATTGAATTCGTCGAAATGAGCGGTGCGGCAGTGATCCTCGAATGCGGCCTCGCTATCGTAAATCTCATAGAGCAGGACCCGATCCAGTTCGCCGCGCGCCTCCGTCACGTCAAAGCGGCGACAGCCGGCCTCGGTGCGCATCGAGGCGGTCGCATTGGCGTCGACAAGTTCTCGGAATCTGTCCCGGGCACCAGGCCTCAGGCGGAAATCGACCCAGACGACAAATCCGGTCATCACTTGGGCCTCGCAAGTTGCAGATACCGCTTGGCCACATATTCGAGATGGCTGCGCATGGCCGTCTCTGACGCGTCTGGATCGCGCGCGGCGACGGCCTCGAAGATTTCGCGATGAGCCTGGTAAGCCTTGCGGTCTTCACCCTTGGCCAATGTGGTGCGACGCTGTTCGAGCAACCATTCAGCCAAGGCCGCGTGAATAGCTGTAAAGATCCGATTGCGGGTGATTACCGCCAGCACGTAATGGAAGTCTACGTCCGTGCGCTCGAAGCGCGCCAGATCGCCGATCGACTGCCGGTTGAGTTCGAGCGCCTCCTTGAGGCTGTCAATGTCTTCCGGGGTAGCATGCACAGCGGCGTTGCGGGCAAGACCGACCTCGAAAAACAAGCGCGCGCTCTGGAAGTCGTGAACGCCTCCCGGCGCCGAAATCATGTGCCGAGCCGGCCCTGAAAGGGCGTCAATCACGAATTGAGGAGTGGGTCGAGTGACGCGGGCACGCTCCCCCGATTTTACCTCGACAAGGCCCATTTTGCTCAGATGCAGCAGCGCCTCACGGATGGAAGGCCGCCCTACCCCGAACTGCCGCATGAGTTCCCGTTCAGATGGGAGACGGTCGGCTTCGGCCAACTCTCCCTCTCGGATCATCCGTTCGAGGTGCGCTGCCACCTCGTCCGAAAGCTTCCGCTGCTTGATCAGAACTCCGATCATGTGGCATACCTGTTATACCAGTCAGGTACGTTATGATCCCATAGCACCCTTGTCAACGATGTCTAAGCATCCGGTAGCCGAGCCGTTTAATCACTCCGCCGATGTCGAGGCGTCCTTTGCACACGCCTTCAACGTCTTCACCAAGGATATCGGTGACTTGAGGAGCGCGAGCACACTCTGCTCGGTGTTCCGATCGGGGACCGTCTTCGAACCCTGGGTCGGGTGGTCAGTTTCAACTGCGGTGTGGACCGCAGTGAGTGCCACCGGGCCGTGTGCTGGCCGAGACCTACCCAACCGCCTGCTTATGAGCCGCAACATGAGCCCTCGATGGCAAAGTAGACCTCGACCTGAGCAAGACCAGCGAATGGAAGTGGGGTTCACAGCCGAGGCGGAAAACGCGAACTCTCGCTGGTGGACCCATTTGGCAATACGCCTGCTCCATCTCGTAATCTTTTTGCGCCGCCGCAATGCCGCAAAGGAAGGTGGTGTCGGGTCAGTTCTCTCTAGGCTCCAGAGCGCTCGTCACGTTGTGCCCATCCTCGTGCGGTGGGCGGCCGCCGCTTGAGGATGCGCATTTGAAACTGGTTTTCTCAAGATCTTTTAGTCCTGAGGGCCTCAGGCGGGGGCGCTTGCCATTTAGTTATCGTCACCTGCAAATGCCGAACCCGCACTCGACGCCAATCTACGCGTTGGCCAGTTTGCGACATCTGGTTTCGGCGATTCCGCTTTCAGTAGCGACGATCATGCTGGACGGCTGATATGAGGCGCGTTCCCGCCTGGCAGCTTAGGGGCAGCAAGCAGGACGTCGGCTTTCTTGCCTCGACCTGGCCTAAGCAGTCATTCAATTCGTGGCCTCAAGCAGCTCATCCACGCTCCTCCTGACGCGGCGCGCCATCCAGCCGATCTCGGGCTGATGTGCGTGGACGGCAGGACGTCCTTTGACCACCGCTTCTGGCGGCGCCGATTGGCGAGCCGCCTCGCCATCATTAGCTATGGAACGGAAAAGAAACCATTCAGCATCAGACTACCGCTTTTCGACGCACCTTTTCGAATATGTCGGAACGAGCGCTTGTCGCGCAGCCCACGATGCCCCCCATTGGTGAACCGGTTCCATGAAGAGTCTGACAATACGCCACCGCATCCTCGTCAGTTTCGCAGCCGTTCTGGTGGTCATGTCCGTGATAGCCCTCATCGCGTACGCCTGGTTTCTTCAGGCGGGGGAGGAGGCGACTGAGGTCGAGAAGGGCATCCTTCCGGACCTTTATCACAGTACCGAGATCATGACGGGCCAGATGGCGGCCCATAGTCTGCTTCAGGAATATGCCCTTCAGGACAACCCGTCAGACAGAAGCACGGTTGAAAACGCGATCACGACCAATCGCAACCAGGTGCAGCGGTCGATGGACGACTATGAGGCAACGATCGTCTCCGATATCGACAAGCAGAATTATGCAGCCGTCAAACAACTCGCCAACCAATTCCGTCTGGCTGAAACTGCTGTGCTGGAAACAAGCCGGGCTGCCTTGTCGAAAGGTGAAACTCCCAATGAAAGCCCAGCTATCAAGAACGAAGTAGAGCCGATCTTTGTAAAATTGCAGTCCGCTCTGCAGGCCATGGTTGAGGATCACAGAGGCGAGGCAAACAGCGCGACGCAGCGGATCAGCTCGATCGTCAGAACGGCCGAAGTCGGTTTGAGCGTTGGCTTGTTGATAGCCCTCGGGCTAGCCCTTCTTTTGGGTTACCAGCTGTTTCGCGCCATTACAGGTCCGCTCACCCGTTTGGTCGACTCGGTTCAATTGATGCGGCAAGGCGACTTCAGCGAACGGCTCGATCTGAGGCGCCGAGACGAATTCAGCGTGCTTGCCGACGGCTTCAACGCAATGGCGGACGATCTCACAACCCTCATTGGTCAGGTTCAAAGGTCCAGCATACAGGTCGGCACGTCGATAACTGAGATCGCCGCCACCTCCAAGCAACAGCAGGCAACTGCGACTGAAATCGCAGCGACCACAACAGAAATCCGAGCGACAGCCAAGGAAATCTCCGCCACATCAAACGAACTGGTCCGCACGATGAACGAGGTCTCCACAGTTGCCGAACAAACCGCTGCCGTGGCTGGCGGGGGGCAAGCGGGGCTGACCCGTATGGAAGAAACCATGCAGCAGGTCATGGAAGCGGCTGGCGCGATCAATTCCAAACTGGCGATCCTGAGCGAGAAAGCCGGCAGCATCAATCAGGTGGTGACGACCATCACCAAAGTGGCCGATCAGACGAACCTGTTGTCGCTCAACGCTTCCATCGAGGCGGAGAAGGCAGGCCAATATGGCCGGGGTTTTGCAGTGGTGGCGACGGAAATCCGAAGGCTCGCGGACCAGACAGCTGTCTCCACCTACGATATCGAGCAAATGGTCAAGGACATCCAGTCGGCAGTCGCGGCCGGGGTGATGGGCATGGACAAGTTTTCCGAGCAGGTCCGTCGGGGTATGCAGGACATCCAGCAGGTCGGCGGGCAACTCTTCGAGATCATTCAGCAGGTTCAGGGGCTGGTGCCACGTTTCGAAGTCGCCAATGAAGGCATGCAAGCACAGGCGACCGGCGCGGGGCAGATCAGCGACACGCTAACCCAGCTAAGCGAGGCAGCTCAGCAAACAGTCGAGTCCCTTCACCAATCGACGCTCGCGATCGACGAGCTCAATCAAGTCTCAGGCGGCATGCGAAGTAGCATATCGAGGTTCAAGCTACGAGCATAGCGAGCCGGCAGTAGGAGGTGACAATGCTATTCCTCGCCTTCAGCATGGGTCCGGATCGCTACTTGATCGATGTCCACAAAATTGAAGAGGTGCTGCCCTATATCGACGTGAAAGTTCTTCCGGGTGCGCCAACTGGTGTGGTGGGTTTGGTCAGCTATAACGGAATACCCATCCCCCTGATCGATGTCACCCTTCTTGCGCTTGGCCGACCATCGGAGCGCCTGTTGAGCACCCGGATCGTTGTGACGCGCTATCCGGCGGATGATGGCGAGCGACGCCTGCTGGGGCTGATCGCGGAACGGGTGACGGATACGATCGAGCGAGACCCGGCCGATTTCGCGCCGTTCGGACTGGAACCAGGAACCCCGCCCTATCTTGGGCCGGTGGCTTCCGATGGTTCGGAGATCATTCAGTGGGTCAAAGTGGAAGCGCTGCTTTCGGAAGAGATTCGTACCGCTTTGCTCCGCCAGGCGGCAATAGGTGATCAATGACCGGAGCAATAGAAAAGCTCCTGACGGAAACCATTGGACTAGACAGTGCCAGCGTTGGTCCGACAGTGGTTCGTCAGGCGGTCAGAGAACGGATGGAAGCATGCCGGATAACCAACCCTCAGGCCTATAGGGAACACTTGGCCGGTTCCTCGCAGGAGCTGCAGGAGCTGATCAATGCGGTGGTGATCCCAGAGACCTGGTTCTTTCGCGACCGAGAAGCGTTCACGATGCTGGCGCGGCATGCGCGCGCGCACAAGCCTGCTCAGCCGATAAGAATCCTGAGCCTGCCATGTTCAACCGGCGAAGAGGCTTACTCGGTCGCCATGGCCATGTTCGATGCCGGCTTTGAGGCGCGTGAGTTCAAGATCGATGGCGTGGACGTCAGCAGCCGCAATATCGCGACGGCTGAACGCGCCATCTATGGCCGCAATTCGTTTCGCGGCAGCCATCTCGAATTCAAGGATCGCTATTTCGAAGCGACCGAGGGCGGGTTGCGGCCTGTTGCTGGGGTGCTGAAACAGGTTCGGTTCATGGTAGGAAACCTGTTCGGTTCTCACGCGCCTTTCGGGCAAGAGGTCTATGACATCCTGCTTTGCCGCAATTTGCTGATCTATTTCAATCGAGAGCTGCAGGATCGCGCATTGATCTGCCTGAAGGACCTGCTGGCCAAAGACGGACTTCTTCTGGTCGGTCCGGCGGAAGCAGCTCTTCCAAGGGTGCATGGCTTTATTTCCGCTGAATGGCCATTGGCCTTCGCCTTTCTGAAATCGGAGCCCGTCAAGACCACGGCGCCGAAAGTTTCGGCCGCCGTCCCGGTGCGGACGCCAAGCCCTAAGGTCAACAAGAGCGAGCCTCTTCGTCCGTTCCGACCGACAATTGGCAATGAAGGCCGCGGGCAGGCTCCGGCCAAGCCGCTTGCACACGCCTCGGAAAGCCTCATCGCGGTTGAACGGATCGCCAATGCAGGACGCGTAAAGGAGGCACAGGAGGTCGCCCTGGCGCATCTCAAGGAGTTCGGTCCTTCCGCAGAAATCTTCTACCTGCTGGGCCTCGTCCAGGATGCGGATGGTTCTGCACCCGAAGCCGCGCAAAGTTATCGCAAGGCGCTCTATCTCGCGCCAAATCATCGAGAAGCTCTTGTCCATCTGGCCTTGCTGCTTAGCAAGCAAGGCGACCATAACGGCGCCGAGGCGCTGGCCGGCCGGCTGGGTCGGGTCCAGAAAAGGAGCGGCAGTTGATGGCGGCTTCGACAAGGATCGCTCAGCCGGTGGAGCAGATCGAAATCAACGACTGCTGGCGGCAAATAGGCGTACGGGGTGACAAGTCATGTCCGCTACTAGAGCAGCATCTCCACTGCCGGAATTGCCCGACCTACAAGAAGATCGCACGACGCCTCCTCGACCGTGCAGCTCCCTCGGCATCTCGCGACGAATGGCCTGACAACGCTGGTCGTGCAGGGATCGATTCGGCAGACAACGACGCGCTGCAGACGGCCGTTCTCTTCCGTTTGGGGGAGGAATGGCTGGCACTTCCAGTCGGTATTTTTCATGAAGTGGCTGAATCTCGTCGCGTTCATTCACTTCCACATCGCAGGAACAGTGCACTGCTCGGCATTGCGAATGTCCGTGGTGAATTGCTCATTTGCCTTTCCCTGGCCGAATTGCTCGGGATAGACGAGCGCAAGGAAGGGGAACAAGGCACACGAACCAAGGTATTTCGCCGCCTTGTCGTGGTAGGCGAGCGCGACAAGCGGGTTGCTTTTATGGTTGATGAGATCCACGGCTTACATCGGTACCAGGAACGCGACACTCTCGCTGTTCCGGCCATGATTGGCAAGGCACTGTCGGCCGCTACGGTTGCCGTGCTGCCATGGCAAGGACGAGCCGTTGGCTGTCTCGATCCACGACAACTGCTCACGATGCTGGATCGGAGCATCGCATGACAGATGAAGACTTCAGCCAGGTTTCGATGCTCAGCCTCTTCCAGGCCGAACTGGAGACGCAGTCACGGGCTCTAACCTCTGGACTTCTGGCACTCGAACGCGATCCTATCGCCGCCGACGCCCTGGAAGCATGCATGCGTGCCGCGCATTCTCTGAAAGGAGCTGCCCGCATCATCGACCTGATGCCCGCAGTCAAAGTTGCAAATGCGATGGAAGACTGCCTGGTCGCAGCGCAACGCGGGCATCTGAGGGTGCGACGGGAGCATATAGATGCGCTTCTGCAAGGTTCTGACCTTTTGAAATTGATCGCATCGGGATCATCGAGCGAGAGCGCCAACTCAGAAGTCGAAACCTTTCTCGCGAAGTTCGAGGGGTTGTCCCTCCCCCAGGCAAAGCCCGGGCCCCAAGATTCTGCAGCTGATTTCGCAACTCCAGATCACGCCCAGGAGCAACTGGCGACGACCTCTTCAGCGAACCTCCTCGTTGGGGCGGTACCGCAAGCCCACGGCAGCATCGGCTCTGATAGAATGGTTCGGGTGACGGCAGACAGCCTGAACCGATTGCTCGGGCTGGCTGGCGAGTCGCTGATGGAAGCTCGGCGGCTCAGGCCATTCGCTGACGGGCTGCTACGGCTGAAGCGACTTCAATCGGACCTCGCAAGTGCGTTCGACAATCTTCATGCAGTGCTGCCGCCGGTTTCAAACGATGCGGCGGTGGTGGAGGCGCTGGCTGAAGCGCAGCGAAAGCTTCGGTTGAGCCAAGCGTTCCTGGCGCAGCGTTTCGATGAGTTGGATTCAGTGGATCGGAAAGCGACCGATCTTGCCAACAGATTGTATGACGAAACGTTGGCGAGCCGGATGCGGCCTTTTGAGGACGGCGTGCGACACTATGCGAGAATGATCCGCGACCTCGGTCGTACCCTTGGCAAGCGGGTGCGACTGGAGATCGTAGGCGGCTCGACCGGCATCGACCGCGATATCCTCGAGCAGCTCGACGCCCCTTTGGGGCACCTTCTGCGCAACGCTGTAGACCATGGGCTTGAACCGCCTGAGGAGCGCCTCGCGATGGGCAAACCCGAAGAGGGGCTCATCAGGCTCGAAGCGAGGCACAATGCCGGGCTGCTGCAGATAGCCGTGGTGGACGACGGCAGGGGGATAGAGCTCTCGAAGCTGCGCGAGACCGTCGTCGCCCGGCAACTTGCAACCAGGGAAAGTGCTGAAACACTCAGCGAAAGCGAATTGCTCGCATTTCTGTTTCTGCCAGGCTTTTCCATGAAAGCGGGCCTTACCGACGTCTCAGGTCGCGGTGTGGGGCTCGATGCAGTGCAAGCCATGACGAAGGAAGTCCGGGGAGTCGCAAGCGTCTCCTCAGAATTTGGCCACGGAACCCGATTTCAACTGCAATTGCCGCTGACACTGTCGGTCCTCCGCACGCTGCTCGTCGATGTCGATGGAGAGCCCTATGCTTTTCCACTCGCTGCCATTTCCAAGACTTTGAAACTGCAGCGGACGGAGATCAACGTCCTGCAGGGCCGGCCGCATTTTCGATTGAACGATCGACAGATCGGGCTGGTCACCGCTCGCGAGGTGCTCGATCGAGGTGAGCCCGGATCGGAACCGAACGAACTATCCGTCGTCGTCGTGGATGCGGGTCGGGGCGATGCGTACGGCCTGATCGTTGACCGTTTTCTCGGGGAACGCGAGTTAGTGATCAGACCTCTCGATCCACGGTTTGCCAAGATCAAGGACATCAGCGCAGCGGCCCTGATGGAAGACGGTTCGCCTGTTCTGATCTTCGACGTCGACGATCTGATCCGATCGGTGGAAAAGCTTGCATCGTCCAGCGGATTTCGAGCTCTTCGGCGCGCCGCGGGCGGTCCCGAAGCGAGCAGGCGCAAGCGCGTGCTCGTGATTGACGATTCACTGACGGTTCGCGAACTCCAGCGCAAGATGCTCGGCAATTACGGTTATGAGGTCGAAGTGGCGGTAGACGGCATGGACGGGTGGAATGCCGTCCGGTCTGGTCCTTTCGATCTCGTCGTCACCGACATCGACATGCCTCGCATGGATGGCATCGAGCTGGTGAGTTTGATCAGAAAGGACGCTGATCTCAAGAACACACCCATTATGATCGTTTCATACAAGGATCGGGAAGAAGATCGCGCGCGCGGGCTCGACGCAGGTGCGGACTATTATCTGACCAAGAGTAGTTTTCAGGACGAGGCGCTGATCCATGCCGTCGTGGACATGATTGGCGAGGCGGCTGAATGAGATCGAGATTGGACGCCAGCGAATGAGAATCGGCGTAGTCAACGACATGCCGATGGCGGTTGAACTTCTGCGTCGACTGGTCCTGTCGACCGGCGAACATCAGGTCGCGTGGATCGCGACCAATGGGCGTGAGGCGGTCGAGGTCTGCAGACGTGATCTGCCGGATCTGATACTCATGGATCTAGCGATGCCAGAGATGGACGGCGTGGAAGCGACGCGCAGAATCATGGCGGAAACCCCGTGCTCAATCTTGCTGGTGACCGCCAGTATCGAAGCCAACCTCGCCGGCGTCTACGAAGCAATGGGTCATGGCGCGCTTGACGCAGTCGATATTCCGTCGGTGGGCATCGAAGGCAACGCGTCCTCGCAATCCGCCCGGCTTTTGACGAACAAGATACGAACGATAGGCAAGTTGATCGGTGATGCGCCTACCCAGGCAAAAAGGCGGATGTCACGTGCGGCTGAGCCGTCAACTCGACACGTGATAGCAATCGGCGCCTCTGCGGGCGGGCCGGCTGCCGTTGCCGCAGTCCTGAGCGCGTTTCCCGTTGATTTTCGCGGCGCGATTGTGCTCGTCCAGCATCTCGATGCTCAGTTCGTTCCAGGCCTTGTTGATTGGCTAGGGCAGCATACGCGTCTCCCGATCCGTCCGGCGGGGGAAAGGGACAGTCCTCAAGCGGGCACCGTTCTCGTTGCCAGTTCTGCGGATCATCTGGTTTTCAAGTCAGCTCAGCAACTTGGCTATACGCCCAGCCCCAAGGACAATGTCTATCGGCCGTCGGTAGATGTGTTCTTCGAAAGTGCGGCGCAATGGTGGCCTGGCTCGGTGATTGGTGTTCTGCTCACAGGCATGGGCAGGGATGGTGCGCGCGGGCTGAGACAGCTCCGTGACAAGGGACATCTCACAATCGCGCAGGATAGAGCAACCAGTGCCGTCTATGGCATGCCGAAGGCCGCCGCCGACATCGGCGCGGCTGTTGATATTCTTCCTTTGGGTGCGATCGGCTCACGTATAATCGAAGCCTGCGAGCGCTCCACGTGAAAGGCCCCTTCCGATGACGCAAGAACCAGAGTTGGTCCCGCCACTCGCAGATAACTATTCATCCATGGTTCTGCTCATCGATGATCAGATCATGGTTTGCGAGGCGGTCAGGCGCGCCCTAGCCAACGAGCCCGATATTTCCTTACACTTCTGCACCGACCCGTTGAGAGCGATGACGGTCGCGGATGAGGTAAAGCCAACCGTCATCCTGCAGGATCTCGTCATGCCCGGGGTGGATGGGCTACATCTGGTGCGAGAATACAGGAAGCATGCGTCGACACGCGCGGTTCCAGTCATTGTGCTGTCGAGCAAGGAAGATCCAGCCACCAAGGGCGAAGCCTTCGCTGCGGGCGCGAACGACTATCTCGTCAAACTGCCGGATCGTATCGAGTTGATTGCACGCATTCGATATCACACGCGGGCCTATCTGGATCACGTCCAGCGAGACTCGGCACACCGAGCGCTGAGGGAAAGCCAGCGACAGCTGATCAGTGCAAATCTAGAGCTTGAACGTCTGACGCGGATCGATGGCCTGACGGGTCTCGGTAACAGGCGCTATTTTGACGAATATCTGGCGGCTGAATGGAAACGCGCTTTTCGCGCACAGTCCCCACTGTCGCTGTTGATGATCGATGCCGACAACTTCAAACGATACAACGATACCTATGGCCATATGGCCGGCGACGATGTGCTCAAGCAAATCGCCCGCGTAATCCAGAGCGGTTCCGGCCGTTCCACGGATCTCGCTGCGCGGTACGGAGGCGAAGAGTTCGTCATCGTGCTGGTCGACACTATACTGGAACAATCCAGTGCGATCGCCGAGCGGCTCGTCCAGAGCGTGCGAGAGTTGAACATACCCCACGGCCCGGATCGCGTGACCATCAGCGTCGGCGTCGCAACAGCGGTGCCCACCGAGAACGAGACGCCAAACGATTTCGTCAATGCCGCCGATTTGGCTCTGTTTCGTGCCAAATCGGAAGGACGAAATCGTGTTGCGCTTCATATGTCCCGCAGCTAGAGAAGCTCACATCTCAGTCAACGAAGCGCGCCCTGTTCGATTTGAGGACGACCTCGGCGAAGTCGGGCATCTCGAGACCTTGCCGCACCAGGCCATCAAGAGTTTTCTCAGCCGCCCTGATGGCGGAGAGCCGGGCCAGCACCGTCTCAGCCTCCAGGCGAGGCACCACGGCGAGACCGTCGCGGTCGCCGACCAGTATGTCTCCCGGCGAGATAGTCACTCCTCCCACCACCACCGGGAATCCGACCGTGCCTGGACCATTGCGCGCAGGCGAGTTCGCAATGATCCCGGCACAGTAAACCGGCAACCCGACCGCCTCGATCCCGACAACGTCGCGCACGAGGCCGTCAGTGATGAAGCCGGCGACCCCCTTGTTGCGCGCCATGCCGAGCACGAGATCGCCAGTTACCGCCGTACCGGCAAAGCTGTCGGTGGCCGCGACGATGACATCGCCACTTGCTGCGGCATCCAGTGCTCCAAAAAGGGCGAGGTTGTCGGCGGGACCGCAGTGACAGGTCACGGCGACGCCGACCATCGTCGCAGTAGCTGGCGACAGTGGCTTGATCGCATAATGTAAGGCGCCGCGTCCCCCCATCGCGTCTACGACCTGGCTAACCGGCACGCCCGCAAAAGCACTGATGATTTCTGCTGCGGGCCGTTCGAAACGGCGCTTGATGGTGAGCAGTGGTGGGTCTTCAATCATGTAGCGGCCCCATTCCCTGAACGAACGAAATACAGTCCGGCCCGAGGTCGCGCAGGCTCCGCGCGCCCATCAGTCCCATGACGCGGTCGATTTCCTTGCGGTAGAGTTCGAGCACGTGGCGTACCCCCTCCTCGCCGGCGACCGCGAGCCCCCACAACTGCGGCCGCCCGATCAGACAGCACGAGGCACCGAGCGCCAGGGCCTTGACGACGTCAGAGCCTCGCCTGATGCCGCCGTCGATAAGCACTGGTACGCGGCCGGCGACAGCCGCGACAACTGCCGTCAACGCGTCCAGGGATGCGGCGGCGCCGTCAAGCTGACGTCCCCCATGATTGGATACGATGATGCCGTCGATTCCTCGGGCTACAGCCTCGGCGGCTTCGCTGGGATGCAGGACGCCTTTCAGCAACAACGGTCCGGACCAGACAGTGCGCAGCCAGTCGACATCGGCCCAGGAGAGTCCGGGATCGAGCATTGCGGCCATCCGGCCCGCCAATGCACCGACCGTCGCCGTATCCCCGGGGCGCGCGTAGTTGCCGAAGGTCAGTTTCGGGAGTCGGGTGCGCATACGAAGAAGCCACGCCGCCTTGGTGGCGGTCGCGAGGGTTCCGGCCACACCGAAGCGCGGCGGGATGGCAAAACCGTTGCGGATGTCGCGTTCACGGTTGCCAAGCATCTGGTTGTCGATGGTGAGCACCAGCGCGTCGTAGCTTGAGGCACGCGCCCGATGCACCATTTCTCGGGTGAAGCCACGATCGGTGTAGACGAACACCTGCATCCACCGTGGGCTACTTCCGGTGGCTGCTATGTCCTCCAGCGTGCAGACGGATCCGTGGCTGGCGCAGTAGAATGTCCCTGCGGCCGCTGCGGCTCGGGCGGCTGCGCGCTCGCCGTCGGGCCAGAACAGCCCAGCCAGGCCGGTTGGCGCGATGCCCAGCGGGATGGCAAGTTTCGCGCCGAAGAGGTCAAGGGAAAGGTCTCGCGTCGTTGCACCGTTGAGTGGTCGCGGCAGAATGGCAACCTCGTTAAAAGCTTGCTCGTTCCGGCGCAGCGTTCGCTCATCCTCGGCACCGCCATCGGCGAAGTCGAACACCGGGCGTGGCAAAGTCCGCCGCGCGGCGGCGCGGACCGTGGCCACGCTGTACAGGCACTTCAACGCCGCCATCGAAGCAGACGATGCCGCACCGCCGGCACCGCGGTCATCGCCTGTGTTTGAGGCGGACGAGGAGCTACTCACGGTTGCTTTCCGCCGATGCGACCATGATGCGTCGGTCCACCACCTCCCGGAACACGCACGCAGGAGAGTGTTCCCTCAAAGGAGGGATCGCTGCCGGTCGCCAGCACGCCGGCATTTGTCACCCAAAGCATCTCGCCCGAGAAGACGCAGTTGGTCGTTGCCTTGCCGCAGACGAAGAAACCTTCCTCTGTGCCGTTGGGCTTCAGAACGTGAATGCCGTTGGCGGCAATATCCGTGACATAAAGGCGGCCATCGGCTCCGACCTTCAGCCCGTCCGGGATCGGATTGGGCCCAGGCAAGCGGCCCAGGTCTTCGACGGAACCATCCGGACGCTGCCGCTTGACGCGCCCCGTATAGGACTCCCCCCAAATGATCGAGCCGTCGGCTTCGATCGCCACACCATTGGGGAAGGTCGGCTTGTCGAAGCCGAGAGCAAGGTACGCACTGCCGTCGGGGTTGACGGCAAAGATGTAGCTTGGGTCCGGATTCCCCGGGTTGTATGTGCCGGGATCGCTGAAGATGAGCCGGCCGTCAGCAGCAAATACAAGATCGTTTGGCCCATTGAGCCGAATGCCCGCGACTTCGCTCAGCAGGATTTCCGGCTTTCCGCCTTCGGCAACCCGCTGGATCGATGGCGTCGTCATGTCCGCGGCCCGCCAAGGTCCGGTCGTGCCGCCGTTCTGGCAGACATAGAGCAGGTCATCCGATCCGAGAACGCAGGCGTTGGGCGCTCCGGCAACATACGCGAACTGGCGAGCACTTCCGTCGCGATCTATGGCCGTCAGCTGGCTGCGATAGCTTTCGACGATGACAATTCGGCCATCGGGCAGCACCGTCGGGCCCTCGGGCCAGCCAAGGCCGGTCGCGACAACCTCGACGGCCAGCTTTTCAACCTCGTTCATCGTGCGACCCCCAGAACGGCAGCCTATCAAGATTTGTCGGGTATAATCCAGCCTGGCGGTCTCCGGACCCGGCGACTCGAAAGATAGCTAGGCTGACGTGCGCGTTGCTGGGCCCCCCCTAGGCCGGCCCCCCACCCCGACGCCGGTGAACCCCGACGGGCGGAGGCCTATGGCTACAGCGCGAGCCGATCGGTGTCTACATAGCTCGGTAGCACTGGCTTGCTCCTCCAGGTTGCGTGGCAGGATTAGGTGCTGCTGAGGCCAGCGTGCAAGGACCAAGTGCAGGTGGAGAAGGTTGAATCTCAGTTCCTCTCCCTCTAACACTCACAAAGTCCAACAGTTCTCTGCTCCGCTGCCAGGCGCTCTTGAGCCGAGCGTTTGCAGGGCGTGCGTGTGGCCAAAAGCTGGGGAGCGCCGCAGCGCCCAGGCGTGCAAATTGCTCTCTGAACGCCGATCCTTCTCCGAAGCTGGGGAGTAGCCCCAAAATCCAACAGCAATATCATGCCTCAACGGCGGTTTTGCCACTACCAGTTTGCGGTTCGCTCGCCTGTCAAAAGGGACAGTCTTTCGGGTCACGATCCGGAGTGGGTTTGCCAAGGCTCCCGGAATCGAGGTGGCCCACTTTTGCGTCGGGGCTCCGCCACTCTTCAGATCAACAGCAACCAGCACCAATACGCACCAATCACCATTTGCACAACGAACGCGGTGAACCTGAGACTGACCGCGAGTTGGCTGGTTGAGACGAGGTGGATCACCGACTGCACTATACGTGCGCCTAACATCGTGGAGGCCAAGGGATCCGTGACATCTGTCTTTGAAATGATGATCGCGACTCCGAGCAGACCTCCGAAGATTGGAAGCCCTTCAATGCAGTTGGCGTGGGCACGGGCTAACCTCCGCATAAACGGGGAGAGGGCTCCGTTATCTGGCGTAAAGCCGTTTGCCGGGACTTGCCCAGAGATCACCAGGTAGCTCCGGATAACTTACATCACGATCAGCAGGGCCAGCGCCCACGAGATGAAGCCAGTCAATGCGTAAGCACTCGCCGACATGTGCCCTCCCCGTTGCTAGCACTCTAGGTCGTTGTAGCCGATCAACTAGTCTAATGCTATTCGACGAGGAGGGGCGGCCTGTAGTGGGGCCGAAACGGAATAGCAGCTTTTGGACGTTGTGCCCGGAATAGCTGCCGTTCAGCCAATCAGCAGTGATTGACCGCTTTCGCCCTTTAGCGACCCTTCCGCGCCAGATCAGTCGATGCTTGAAGCTGCCATTCGCAGAGTGAAAGCGGCGTCGAGCATGGTCAGAAAGGCGCGCACGGCGGGGTTGGCGCGTCGGCTTGCCGGCCAGAGCACGGTGACATTGTTTCGCTCGACCGCGAACGTGGACAGCACTGGGACCAGTTCGCCGCACTTCACATAGGGAGCCGCCATGAAGGAGGCGCCTATGCCTATCCCACCGCCGGCTGCCAGCATGATGAGCACGGCATCGCTGGCATCGGCGACCACACCGGAATTGGGCACGATCTCGATTTCACGGTCGCCAATCCGGAAGGGCCAGCGAAAGGCCTGGCCTGTGCTCTGATATCGAAGGTTGACGGTGTCGTGCCCTTCCAGGTGATCGGGATGGGTCGGTGTGCCGCGTTCCTCGAGATAGGCTGGCGAGGCGAAGCAGCAAAGCCGATGGGGTGCGAGCTTGCGTGATAGTAGCCGGGTGTCAGCCAGATCACCGATGCGTATGGCGACATCGATCCCTTCCTCGATCATGTCCACCAACTGGTCACCCAGCCTGAGATCGACGATCAGGTTCGGATGGAGCCGACGGAAAGCCGGTAAAGCCGGAGCAATCAGGTGGAGTCCGATCGGCAGCGACGCGGCCACGCGCAACGTGCCCGATGGTTCGGAGCGCGCGGTCATTGCCGCCTGCTCGATTTCCTCCGCCTCGCGTAGCAGACGCAGCGCGCGCTCATGCAGGTCGCGCCCTTCGGGCGTGAAGGTGAGCGAGCGCGTTGTACGGGTAAACAGCGACACTCCTAAATGCCGCTCGAGCCGCTGGACGCTCTTGCTGACCGCCGACGGGGAAATCGACAGCGCGCGCGCCGCTGCCGTGTAGCTGCCGAGCGATCCCGCACGCGCGAAGGCGATGATGCCAGTGAGCCGATCCAAAGTGATATGTTCCGCCATGGCATTACTTAACCGCCATCGGCACCGATTATCAACCGGCGGTCATGCCGCTAGATTCGCTCCAATGACATGGATGAGCGGAGATTTCACCAATGAGCGATAAGATGAAGGCAGTCCGTCTGCACGCATTCGGTGGTCCCGAGATGCTGGTGTACGAAGACGCGCCTAGGCCGGGTGTGAAGCCCGGCGAGGTGCTTGTCCGAGTCCAGGCGGCCGGGCTTAATCCGCCCGACTGGTATCTGCGGGATGGCTATCGCGCATTGCCGCCAGAATGGCGACCCAACGCGTCCTTCCCACTGATTCTCGGCACGGACGTGTCGGGCGTCATTGAAGCGGTTGGCGCTGACGTCGCTGAGTTCAGCATCGGGGACGAGGTCTACGCAATGGTTCGCTTCCCCGATAACTTGATGACGGGTAGCAATGCCTACGCGCATTATGTCAGTGTGCCGGCATCGCATGTTGCGTTGAAACCAGCCGGCATCGACCATATTCATGCGGCTGGTGCGCCGATGTCGCTTCTGACGGCATGGCAGTTCTTGATCGAACTCGGCCACGACGAGCCGAATCCGTTCCAGCCCTTACCGCATGAGCCGGTGCCCCTCGACGGCAAGACGGTGCTCATCAATGGTGCCGGAGGCGGTGTCGGGCATCTGGCCGTCCAGTTGGCGAAATGGCGGGGCGCGCGCGTCATCGCGGTGACATCGGCCAAGAACGAGGCGCTGATGCGCGATCTCGGCGTGGATCAATTCATCGACTACAAGACAACCGCGGCGGAAGATGTCGTCCGAGACGTCGACCTTGTCCTCGACGCGGTGGGCGGCGCGGACATGGAGCGCTTCTTCCATGTTCTGAAGCCGGGCGGCGCGCTGTTCCTGGTCAACCCACTGGGCTTCGCTGGTCACGAAGAGACAGAGAGGCTGGGGATCACGGTCTCATCCACACAGGTTCGATCCAATGGCGCGCAGTTGGCAAAAGCCGCCCGCCTGCTCGACGACGGCCTTGTGCGTGTCGTCATCGACAGCACATTCCCGCTGGCCGAGGCATCGCGCGCACATGAGCGCGCCGCCGACGGCAGTATTCAAGGCAAGATCGTGCTGGCCGTCTGAATTGTTGCTTTCAGTCCGACCGACCATCGGGAGTGCAGACGATCGGGCGGGATTACGCCGTTTAGCCGACGAAGACCACCGACCGACGTCCGGCTGAATCGTGCTCGACTACAAGTGCCGCGATGGCTGCCGCGATCTTCGCGCCGCCTTGCACTGACGGTTCGATAGGATTGGCGAAGTCCGCGTCCTCATTCGATACCAAGCGCAGGTCGACGAGCGGCAAACCGCGCGAGAACGCCGCCCGGGTGATGACGTCGTTGAGGACCGTCAGGGCAGTTGCGGCAAGTCTACGACGCTGTTGGTCGGGAAAGCGCGCCTCGTAGATCGTGCAGACAGCGGTGGGTAGGTTTTGGCCCAGCGCCCCCTCGAGCATCGTACAGTAGTCGTGCTCGAATTCCTCCCGGATATCGCTGATCCTGTCCAGAACCTCGGCCACCGAACAGGCCCCCTGCTCCAGAATCCCTGCATGACGAAGAGCATCATTGCCACCGACGCTGACGACAAGATGGCTAGCATCCTGGGGGAGCCGTTCAAGCTGCCGCTCGACGCCGCTTGTGACGGCGCCGTCGACGGCGTTTAGCGTTGCACGCCACCCCTCCGGCAACCGCTCCCGCAGCTGCCGCACTACGTCGGGCCCGTGCGCGACATAGGCAGCGTTGTCAAAGATCGAATCCCCGAGAAGGACGACGTGTGGCATCGGATGCTCCGTTGAGGCCTCTGCCAATGCTGCATCAGCAGAGGAGGTAAGGTGGTGGGTTGTGACCGCGGCAGCGAGCACGGTCAGGAGATCACGGCGAATCAGGCCACCTACAGAACGGAACGGCATCTCAGCCGTCCAGGAACGCCAGAAGCGCGGCATTCACCGCGCTGGCCTCTTCGCGCTGTGCCCAATGCGTCGCCTTCTCGAACGTCTGCAGGCCCCGATCGTTGCAAAGGGCCAGACTGCGCTCGGCCAGGCCATATTCCAGAGCTTGGTCCTGCATCCCCCACAGCACAAGGGTCGGCGTCGTGATCCGCTCCTTCAGGCTTGGGCGGAAGCGCAGCGCCCGATACCAGTTGAGCATGCCGGTCAGCGCCCCCGGCCGTTCCCAGGCCTGCCGATACTCTGCGATTTCCTCCGCCGTGAAGGCATCTGTTCGGCTGGATTTGATGAGCGCCCGTGCCAGCAGAGCCGAGCGCCCCGCCCCCAGAAAAGCCTCCGGCAGCAAGGGGAACTGGAAGAAGGCCGCATAGCTGCTCCGCAGGAACTGGGTCGGAGATCGCAAGGAATGGGCAAGCAGCACCTCGGGATGGGGCGCGTTCAGGATGACGAGCCTTTCCAGGCGGTGCGGCAGCTTTGCGCCTGCGGCCCAGGCGACGATACCGCCCCAGTCATGACCGACGAGGTGAAACCTTCCGATGCCGAGCGCGTCGGCGATGGCAACGACATCGCCGACGAGCTTGGGGAGCGTGTATTCACGGATGGCTTTCGGCTTGTCACTGGTGTTGTAGCCCCTCTGGTCGGGAACGATGACCCGGAATCCGGCGGAAGCGAGCGCATCGATCTGCCGTCTCCAGCCGATCCAGAAGTCGCCGGGAGCAGTCTGTCCCGGTCCAACCGCTAGGCTGGCAGCAGCGGAGGCGTCGATCAAAGTGAATACCTCGCGGAGTTGACGAGGAGTTCTGATAGGCAAGTTTCAATTTCGCGCTTTTTCCCGCAAATTCGAGAGCGTAAGGAATTGAATCAGTCGTTGATTAATCAGGCGTTTTCGCCGGCCTGTCACGCCGGAGGTCGCGGGTTCGAGCCCCGTCACTCGCGCCATTTCTCCTCAGGAGAAATGTGACATAATCGTCTAGAATCATGGTCTTGCATGTGGAAATTCAGATCCGGTCGGATCTGAATTCGATCTCTCCCGCAACGACGTCACCCCTTGGCCAGCAGCGCCTCGACCTCATGCAGCGTCGGCATGGATGGCGCCGTACCCGGCCGCGTCACCGAAATGCCGGCGACGGCGCAGGCGAAGCGGACGGCTTGCAGCGGCTCCACGCCTTTGGCGAGTGCGGCGGCCAGGCCGCCATTGAAGGCATCGCCCGCGCCGGTGGTTTCGACCACTGCGCCGGCATTGACCACCGGAACATGGTTGGACCGACCGGCCGTGTGCAGCAGCGCGCCTTTTTCGCCGAGCGTGATGATGACCGAGCCGACACCTTTTTTGAGCAGGCTGTCGGCGGCGCGGCGGGCGTCGTCGATCGAAGAAACTTTGATGCCGGTCAGTTCCTCGGCCTCGGTTTCGTTGGGGGTCACATAGTCGCACAGCGTGTAGATGCGGTCCGGCAACTTGGCAGCGGGCGCCGGATTGAGGATGGTGGTCACCCCTGCCCCGCGCGCGATCTCGAGTGCGCGCAGTGCCGCGTCGATCGGCTGTTCGAGCTGGGTGACGAAGACGCCGGCTCCACGGATCAGGCCGGCATTGGCCTCGATGTCTTCAGACGAGATCAGCATCGCCGCACCCGGGCTGACGATGATGGCGTTGTTGCCGGTCGTCTCCTCGATGAAGATGTAGGCCGCGCCGGTATAGCTTTGCGGCGTGTCGATGACGGCGGATTTCACGCCCGCCTCTGCCCAGGTCGCCTTGGCCATGTCGGCGAAAGCATCGACGCCAATCCGGGTCAGGAAAGTGATGTCGGCGCCGAGCTTGCCTGCCGCCACTGCCTGGTTCGAGCCCTTGCCGCCAGGTCCCAGCTTGAAGGAATTACCAAGAATGGTCTCGCCCATGCGCGGCTGTCGATCGGCCCGGTAAGCGGTGTCGGCGACGAAAACGCCCAGAATGACGACAGGCTTGCCCGACGCCATGGCCCTACTCGGCGTCCGGCGGCACGACGCCCTTGCGAAAGGCGAAGCAGCCATAGAAGCGGCGCTCCCCGGTCTGGATGACGCAATAGGCTTTCTTGGCGCGCTCGTAGAAGGCATAGCGCTCGACCGAGATCATCGGCCAGGCCTTGCCCTCGGCCTTGTCGATCTCCTTTTGCACCTCTTTTTGCACCGGCGGAATCTCGTCCGGCTTGCCGACAATCTCCATGCGCGCGGCCGCGTCGTCGACGAAAGTGTCGAGCGGATAGAGCGACAGCACCGCCTTGGCGACATCGGCCGCCGGCGCATCGATGCGCAGCAGCTTGCCGAGCACGGTCTGCTTTGCCACCGAATCGGCGGGGAAATTGGTGTCGGCGATGATCAGATCGTCGCCGTGTCCCATTGCCCTGAGCGCTTGGAGCACATCGGCATTGAGCAATGGGTTGATCCCTTTGAGCATGGCAGTCCTCGTCAAACAGTTTGGTCAAAGTCGATTGGAAATCAGAGCCGGTTGCCGGTCTCGGCGTCGAAGAGATGGACCTGGTCGAGGCGCGGCTTGAGATTGAGCGTGTCGCCGGGCTTGAAGTCGTGGCGCTCGCGAAACAGCGCCACCATCTCGCCGCTGTCGCCGAAGCGCACGAAGACCAGCGTTTCGGAACCCGTGGGTTCGACCACCGAGATCTTTGCCGGCACGCCGTCGGGATGGATTTCGAGATGCTCGGGCCGCACGCCATAGACCACGGCCTGGCCCTCCTTGGCGGCGCTGCCGGCCGCGACCGGGAACAGCGTGCCTGCTATGTCGACCTTGTCGCCCTTGCGCACCACGCCTTTGAGCAGGTTCATCGACGGCGAGCCGATGAAGCCGGCGACAAACAGATTGGCCGGCCGGTCGAACAATTCCAATGGCGCGCCGACCTGCTCGATACGGCCATCGCGCATGACGACGATCTTGTCGGCCATGGTCATGGCCTCGATCTGGTCGTGGGTGACGTAGATGGTGGTGGTCTTCAGCCGCTGGTGCAGTTCCTTGATCTCGGTGCGCATTTGCACGCGCAGCTTGGCGTCGAGATTGGAGAGCGGCTCGTCGAACAGGAAGACTTGCGGATTGCGCACGATGGCGCGGCCCATGGCGACGCGCTGGCGCTGGCCGCCGGAGAGCTGGCGCGGATAGCGTTTCAGGTACGGATTGAGGTCGAGAATGTCGGCGGCGCGCTTGACCCGCTCGGCGACCACGGCCGGATCGGTCTTGCGCAGCTTCAGCGCAAACGCCATGTTCTGCTCCACCGTCTTGTGCGGATAGAGCGCGTAGTTCTGGAACACCATGGCGATGTCGCGCTTGGCCGGCGGCAGATTGTTGACGATGCGCTCGCCAATGGCGATCGTGCCGCCGGACACGGTCTCCAGCCCGGCCACCATCCTGAGCAGCGTGGACTTGCCGCAGCCCGACGGGCCGACCAGCACCACGAACTGGCCATCGGCGATATCGACGCTGACCTCGTGCAGGACCTTGACGGTTCCGAACGCCTTGGCCACATTGCTGATCGCGACTTGAGCCATCGTCCCCCCTTTTCTCGCGGTGAAGCTAGCCATTGCCAACGGCAAGGGCAAGTCGGTATGTTATCGATAAAAAGCCATTCGTGTTGACAAGGTAATCGATTACGCAAATATTGGCTGTTGCCAATCCGGCAGTCGGATTTTTATCCGAAAATCGGAGCTCCAGGCGACGCAGGGTGGGGTCCCACGTCCCCGTATGATAAAGGAGAACCGCCGACGTTTCGGCGTCGGAGGGATTGGCATTTTAATTCACGACTGTTGTTCTGGGAGGAATAGATGAGAGTCGGTCTGTACGAAAAACTCGTCCGCGCGGGTGCCACCCGGCGTGACATACTCAAAGGCGCGGCCTCGATGGCCGCGATCGCCGCCGCATCGGGTGCTGGGCTCGGCGCTTTCACCCGCCCGGCTGAAGCCGCCAGCGAGCTACGCTCCAAAATTCTGCAGATCCCCGGCGTCGGCAAGGGTCAGCCGACGGATGCCGATTTCCAGAAGGTCGGCGAACTCTGCCTGGAAGCCACCAAGGCCAACGTCAAGGAAGGCGAATTCGCCGGCGTCGAGCTCACCTTCATGGGCCTCAACAACCAGAACCTGCACAATGTGCTGTTCCGCGGCTTCCTGAAGCCGTGGGAGGCCTATACCGGCGCCAAGATCAGCTGGATCGACCTGGCGCAGGCCGACTACAATGCCCGCCTGCAGCAGTCGATCGCCACCGGCACCGTCGACTTCGACATCATCGAGATGGGCGCGCCCTTCGAAGGCGATGTCTGCGGCAAGGGCCTGACGTCCGAGATGCCCGACTGGGTCAAAGAGCAGATCGACATGAAGGATGTCGTGGCCTATCTGCAGCCGCCGGTCGGCACCTGGGACGGCAAGCAGTACCGGATCACCGTCGATGGCGATGCGCACAACTTCAATTACCGCACCGACGTTTTTGCCGATGCCGACCTCGCCAAGGCGTGGAAGGACGGCGGCGCGGCCACCGAATGGGGTGTGCCGAAGACCTGGCAGGAAGTCCAGGCCGTCACAAAATTCCTCAAGGGCAAGAAGTTCAAGGACCAGGACGTCTTCGGCTATCTCGATGCGCCCAAGGCCTGGGGCGGTTTCGGCTTCTACTTCCTCGGCAGCCGCGCCACCGCCTATGCCAAGCATCCCGACGACAAGGCCTGGCTGTTCGATGCCGACACGATGAAGCCGCGCATCAACAATCCGGCCTGGGTGCGCGCCATCCAGGACGTCATCGACGCGCTGCCGTCGGAGCCCGCCGACCAGATCAACGCCGACCCGAACACGACAGCCTTCCAGCAGTTCCTGGCCGGCACCGGTTCGATGGTCACCTGGTGGGGCGACGTCGGCTCCAACGTCAAGACCAACGATAGCTCGGTCATCGGCGACGTCACCGGCTTCTCGATCCTGCCGGGGTCCGACGACGTCTACAATGCCAAGACCGGCGCCTGGGACAAACTCGCCAGCGGCCCGAACTATGCGCCGAACTGCGCCTATCTCGGCTGGGGCGTCTACGTCATGGCCCGCGTCGATACGGACGAAAAGAAGAAAAAAGCGGCATGGTCGGCCGCCGCTCATCTCGGCGGCAAGGACCTGTCAATCTGGACGGCGATGTATCCGTCCGGCTTCCAGCCCTACCGCAACTCGCATTTCGACATTCCCGAATGGGTGGCGGCAGGCTACGACGAGGCGTTCATCACCTCGTATCTGAAGTCGGAAGCCGACAGCTACAACCATCCGAACGCGGCGATCGAGCCGCGCATCCCCGGCATCTTCCAGTACTATTCGGCTGCCGAGGACATTCTGGCCAACACATTCGCCGGCAAGATGAAGGCGCAGGAAGGCGCCGACGCCATTGCCGCGGCCTGGGAGAAGCTGACCGACCAGATCGGCCGCGAAAACCAGATCAAGCTCTACAAGGCCTCGCTCGGCGTGTAGGCTGATCCTATCGTGACAACACGTCCGGCGGTGCAAGCCGCCGGACCTGACCGGCTCGGGCCGGTCGCAGGCTTGATTTTTTAAACGGACGGGGACGCGTGGCTGACCAGACCACCAATGCATGGCCGGCCAACGCCGGCCCAGCCGATCTGATCTCGCCGGCCCGCAAGCGGGCGGGTTTTGCCCTGATGGCGGCCGCCACGCTTGGCCTGCTGGCGGTGATCGCGTTTGAGATCCTCTACAAGAACGAGATCACCACGCTCGGCTTCGAGACCTGGCGTCCCATCGTCTATGCCTATGTTCTGTGGGGGGTGGCGCTCGGCATCGGCCAGGTGCTGACGCGCGGCGAGGACGGCCAGCGCGCGCTGTTCCTGCTGCCGGCGCTGCTGTTCACCATCGCCATGGTGATCTTCCCGACGCTGTTCGGCTTCTATATCGCGCTGACCGACTGGAACCTGTCGTCCTTTTCCGGCCGCAAGTTCAACGGGCTCGACAATTTCTGGCAGATGCTGGCCGATCCCTACTACCGCAACGCGCTGTTCAACATGGTGCTTTATGTGCTCGCCGTGCTGGTTGAGTATGTGATTGCCTTCGGCCTGGCGCTGCTGCTCAACGCGCAGATCCGGGCGCGCAAATTCTTCCGAGTCGTCTTCCTGATGCCGCTGATGCTGTCGCCGGTCGCGGTGTCGTGGATGATCGGCAAATCGCTGATGGAGTACCGTTTCGGGCCGGCGGCGACGCTGGCGCGCCATGTCGGCTGGGAAAACCCCGCCTTCTTCTCCAACCCGATCACCGCCCGCATCTCGATCATGGTGCTCGACGCCTGGACCTTCATCCCGTTCATGATGATCATGCTGCTTGCCGGCCTGCAGGCGATGTCGCGCGACGTGCTGGAAGCGGCGCGCGTCGATGGCGCCACGCCCTGGCAGACTTTCTGGCAGGTCACCTTCCCGCTGATGCTGCCGGTGTCGGTCACGGCGGTGATCCTGCGCATCATCTTTAAGCTGAAGCTTGCCGACATCATCATTACCGTCACCTCCGGCGGCCCCGGCGGCGCCACGGATTCGGTGTCGAGCTTCATCTACCGCGAATACCGCGACCGTTCGAATGTCGGCTACGGCACCATGCTGGCGATGGCCTATCTTGTCATCATCGTCGTGTTCGTGACCTGGCTGTTGAAATTCGCCAATCGCTTCGTGCGCAACGTGAACTGACGAGGCACAATGAGCGTCCAGACCACCGACTATGCTGCCTCGGAAATCCGCTCACCGCTGGGTTTTCTGGCCAATCGCATCTTCATCTATGGCGCGCTGGCGTTCTGGGCCTTCATCTGCCTTTTCCCGATCTACTGGACCATCACCACCTCGTTCAAGACCGCGGTCGATGTCACGCAAGGACACCTCATTCCGTTCGTCGACTTCCAACCGGACTGGAAGGGCTGGCGCTCGCTCGGCCTGTCGCCGGATTCGATCTTCCAGACCTCGACGGTGCGGGAGGAGTTTTTCAAGCGCTTCATGAATTCGGTCATCACCTCGGTCGGTGCGTCGAGCCTCGCCATCGTCATTGGCAGCCTCGCCGCCTATGGGCTGACCCGCTACCGCTATCAGTTCGCCTGGTTCAAGAACGAGGACATCTCCTTCTTCTTCCTGTCGCAGCTGATCCTACCGCCGGTGGTGCTCGCCCTGCCCTTCCTGGTGCTCTACCGCGAAGTCGGTCTGCTCGACACACGCATCGGCCTGATCCTGCTCTACACGCTGATGGTGCTGCCGATCGTCATCTGGATCATGCGCGACCAGTTCAACTCGATCCCGGTCGAGCTCGAGGAGGCAGCGCTGGTCGACGGCCTCTCGATCTGGGGCGCTTTTTTCCGTATCGTCATGCCGATTGCGCTGCCGGGCATGGTCGCCGCCTTCATCCTGGCGATGGTGCTGTGCTGGAACGAGTACTTCTTTGCGGCACTCCTGACGTCGACCGACGCCAAGACCATTCCGGTGATGGTGGCGAGCCAGACCGGCTCGCAAGGCATCAACTGGTGGTCGATGGCGGCGCTTGCCACCGCCGCGATCGCACCGCTGGCGGTCATCGGGATTGCGCTGGAGCGGTATCTGATCATGGGCATGACGGCGGGCGCGGTGAAGTAGGGCGAGAGGCGGCGTGCCCCTCTACTGTTGACCTCGGCGGGACAGCACCCCCCTCTGGCCTGCCGGCCATCTCCCCCGCAAGGAGGGAGATCGGCAGCTTTGGCTGCATCGCTTTTCTTGCGACGTAGGTGATGACGAAAGCGGAAATGACATCTGATCTCCCCCCTTGCGGGGGAGATGTCCGGCAGGACAGAGGGGGGGTGTGAAGGATCGCTACAGAGCGACTTTGTCTGCTAGCGCCCCAATATCGCCCTCAGGTGATCCATGATCATCGCCACACCCTTTCGCCCCAGCTCCGCCGAGGCCTCCGGCGCACTCGCCGTATACCACGCGGTATTCTCGCCAAAACGCCCGGCATCGACCGCTTCCGGACACAGCGCCAGCATCAGCGACGTCTCGCCGATGCCGGCGTGATCGAACGGATATTTCCCGTTCATGGCAGCCGACATGAGCGGGTGCACCTGCACCCAGTTGAAGAAATTCTCGCCGGCGGCGTGCCCGGCATAATAATCGGCCATTTCGTCTGAGCCCCACCAGCCCTCGCCGCGCTGCTTCTCGAGGAAGCGGAAGATCGCCTGGCGGCCGGCGGCCTTGAAGGCGAGATCGGTCGGCATGCCGGCGGCAAAGTTCTCGGTCTGGTGGTGGATGATGGCGTTGATGTTGCGAAAGCCGATGCGCAGCAGGCTGTAGAACAATTCTTCGGCGAACGGCGCCAGCTGGTTGCCGCCGACCTGCACCGAGCCGTTGCCTTCAGGTGCTGCCACCACATAGCTCGCCGCACCGTAGTAGAAAGCCGGCAGGATGACGATGTCGGCCTCCTTCTCGTAGAGCTCCAGCGTCTTGACGACGGCCAGCGTGTCCATGCCGACAGCCATGTGCTCGCCGTGATATTCGAGCACGCCGAGCGGGAGAGCGACCGGCCAGTTCTCGGCGATCGCCTTGCGGATCTGGTGCGGCAACATCAGTTCGTAGCGCATGATCTATTCCATGTTGGTGTGGCGGGTGCGCATGGCCTCGGACGACTGGCCGGTCAGCGCCTTGAGCTTCAGCACCATCACCTCGAACAGCAGGAACAGCGCCCCTTCGAAGACCGAGCCCATCGGCAGCAGCGATGTCTTTTGTGGCCCCTGGTCACGCGCCATGGTCTGCGCCGGGATCAGCAAGGTGAAGTCGGCAAGCGCGACCGCACTACTGCCTGCCTCGGCGGTGAGCAAAAGCACGGTGGCGCCGGCCTGGCGGGCGACTTGCATCAAGGTAAGCACCGTCGTCGTCTCGCCCGGGCCGGAACTGACCAGGAAGACATCGGCTGGGCCAAGCGGTGGCGTGTTCATGTCGCCGACCACCGACACCTCAAGGCCAAGGTGATAGAGGCGCATGGCGAAACCCTTGAGCTGCAAGGCCTCGCGGCCGCAGCCATAGACGACGATCTTTTGCGCGCGGGCCAGGGTTTCGCAGGCGGTGTAGATGCCGGCTTCGTCGACGCGCGCCAGTACGGCGCCCAGCTCTTGCAGGGCGGTCGAAAACATATCCGAGCCGGCATTCGTCATGAGAGTCCCATCTGTCCGGCTGGGTTTGTGGCCGGTGATTTCGGGTTGCGCGCTTTCGGAAAAAGGCTTGTTTTTGTTCATGCTATCACCGCGAAAATGCCTGTCCAACGGCCATGGCGGCTTTTGCTGAGCCAGCGGCGTGATAGTGTCATGTCAGACAATCAATCCAGGAAATCAGCACGACATGAAGACACGGCATTTCGACCGCATCGGCAATGGCGGCCTCGACTTTACCGAGCTTGGCTTCGGCAGCGCGCCGCTCGGCAACCTTTACCGCGCCGTCCCCGACGAGGATGCCAACGCGACGCTGGAGGCGGCGTGGGCGACCGGCTGCCGTTACTACGACACCGCGCCGCTCTATGGCCTGGGCCTTGCCGAAACACGGCTCAATGCCTTCCTGCGCGGCAGGAAGCGCGACGACTATGTGCTGTCGAGCAAGGTCGGTCGCCTGTTGCGCGCCTGCCCGCCGGAGGAACGAACCGGCATCGGCAAGTTCTTCGACACACCGACGCGTAAGGAGGTCTACGACTACAGCTATGACGGCGTCATGCGCTCGTTCGAGGCGTCGCTGGAACGGCTTGGCGTCGACCGCATCGACATCCTTTTCGTCCATGACCTCGACATCTTCACCCATGGCAGCAAGGAGGCGTCAGACCAGCGCATCGAGGAATTCATGGCCTCGGGCTACAACGGACTGGTTGCACTGCGCGACCAGGGCGTGATCAAGGCCTTCGGCGGCGGCATCAACGAATGGGAGGTTTGCCAGACGCTGGCGGAGCGTGGCGACTTCGACCTGTTCCTGCTGGCCGGGCGCTACACGCTGCTGGAACAGGAAGCGCTTGCCACCTTCCTGCCGCTCTGTGAGCAACGCGGCATCGGCATCGTTCTCGGCGGTCCTTACAATTCCGGCATCCTGGCGACCGGGCCGAAGCCAGGCGCCTATTACAATTACTCCGAGGCGCCAAGGGACATCATGGATCGCGTCGGGCGCATCGAGGCCGTCTGCCAGCGCCATGGCGTCAGGCTGATCGAGGCGGCGCTGCAGTTTCCGCTGCTGCACCCTTCCGTGGTGTCGGTCATCCCCGGCGGCCAGCGGCCGAGTGAAGTCGAAAGCAACCGCGCCCTGCTCGATGCCAAGCTGCCTGCGGCGCTGTGGGCGGACCTCAAGCAGGAAGGCCTGATGCGCGCGGATGCGCCGGTGGGCTGAAGGCTCGCCTCAGCGGGCTGACGGCCTGCCGCCATCGAGGCAAAAGAAAAGCCGGGCGAACCCGGCTTTTCAACATTCTCTGAAAAATTTTTAGTTGACCGCGTCCTTGAGGCCTTTGCCGGCCGAGAACTTCGGCACGGTACGCGCCGGAATCTTCACTTCCGCGCCAGTCTGCGGGTTGCGGCCAGTCGATGCCGCACGCTTGGAGACGGTGAAATTTCCGAAGCCGACGAGCCGTACATCGCCGCCCTTCTTCAGTTCGCCAGTGATGACGGAGAACACCGCCTCAACCGCCGACTGTGCGTCACCCTTCGAAATGCTCGCGGATTCAGCGACAGCGGAAACCAGTTCGTTCTTGTTCATAAAAATTCCCTTCCATGAGAAAACCGGAACTTTCGACTCATCCGGCAGGAGAGGGACTTTAGAAAGAAGCGCTCGCAAACCCAAGTCAAAAAGCCGGAAAAAAGTTGAAAAAAGCCCGGAAATGGTGGGTTTTTCACATGAAAAAGCCGGGCTCAAGGCCCGGCTCTCTCTTTGTGCACTGCAACTTTAGTAGTTTCTAATGTGCAAGCGACTTTCCAGCATCGTCAACGGTATCGGTGGAAGCCGGCGGATTGACCGGCTCGACCCACTCGATTGGCTCCGGCATGCGCACCAGCGCGTGCCTCAGAACCTCGCCGACACGTGAGACCGGAATGATCTCCATACCGTTCTTCACATTGTCCGGTATCTCCGCCAGATCCTTGGCGTTGTCTTCCGGGATCAGCACCTTCTTGATGCCGCCGCGCAATGCGGCGAGCAGCTTCTCCTTGAGGCCGCCGATCGGCAAGATGCGGCCGCGAAGCGTTATCTCGCCAGTCATCGCCACATCGGCCCGGACCGGAATCCCCGTCATGACCGACACGATGGCTGTCGCCATGGCAGCACCTGCAGACGGACCGTCCTTCGGCGTGGCGCCTTCGGGCAAGTGGACGTGGATGTCACGCTTGTCGAACAGCGGCGGCTCGATGCCGAAATCGATGGCCCGCGAGCGGACATAAGAGGCCGCCGCCGAGATCGATTCCTTCA
Organism: Mesorhizobium sp. M0016; assembly: GCF_040324035.1. Lineage (NCBI taxonomy): Bacteria > Pseudomonadati > Pseudomonadota > Alphaproteobacteria > Hyphomicrobiales > Phyllobacteriaceae > Mesorhizobium > Mesorhizobium sp. M0016. The sequence goes on from NZ_JAMYVM010000013.1 coordinate 71,924, forward strand.
TCACGTCGCGCAGATTGCCGGTCACCGTCATGCGGCCCTTGCCGGGCATCATGACGCCTTCGACCGTCAGCAGCTCGCCGCCGACTTCCGTCCAGGCAAGACCGGTGACGACACCGACCTGATCGTCAGCCTCGACCTGGCCGAAGCGGAAGCGCGGAACACCGAGGTAATCGGCGAGGTTCGCCGCCGTGATGCTCACCGTCTTCTTCTTCGTCTTCAGGATCTCGGTCACCGCCTTGCGCCCGAGCTTCATCAGCTCGCGCTCCAGGCTTCTGACGCCCGCTTCACGGGTGTAGGTCTGGATGATGCCGCGGATCGCGTCCTCGCCGACGGAGAATTCCTTCGGCTGCAGGGCATGATCGCGGATCACCTTGGGCATCAGGTGACGCTTGGCGATCTCGATCTTCTCGTCCTCGGTGTAGCCGGCGATACGGATGATCTCCATGCGGTCCATCAGGGGCGCAGGGATGTTCAGTGTGTTCGCCGTCGTTACGAACATCACGCTCGACAGGTCGTATTCGACCTCGAGGTAATGGTCCATGAACGTCGAGTTCTGCTCGGGATCGAGCACCTCGAGCAAAGCCGATGACGGATCGCCGCGGAAGTCCTGGCCCATCTTGTCGATCTCGTCGAGCAGGAAGAGCGGGTTGGACTTCTTGGCCTTCTTCATCGACTGGATGACCTTGCCGGGCATCGAGCCGATATAGGTGCGGCGGTGGCCACGGATCTCGGCCTCGTCACGCACGCCGCCAAGCGCCATGCGGATGAACTCGCGGCCGGTCGCCTTGGCGATCGACTTGCCGAGTGAGGTCTTGCCGACGCCGGGAGGGCCGACGAGGCACAGGATCGGCCCCTTCAGCTTCTTCTGGCGGCTTTGCACGGCGAGATACTCGACGATGCGGTCCTTGACCTTATCGAGGCCGAAATGATCGGTGTCGAGCACGTTCTGCGCAAACGCCAGGTCCTGCTTGACCTTGGAGTTCTTGCCCCACGGGATCGACAGGATCCAGTCGAGATAATTGCGCACGACGGTCGATTCCGCCGACATCGGCGACATCGTCCGCAGCTTCTTCAACTCGGCTTCCGCCTTTTCGCGGGCCTCCTTGGAGAGCTTGGTCTTCTTGATGCGCGCCTCGATCTCGGCGGCCTCGTCGCGGCCGTCCTCGCCTTCGCCGAGCTCCTTCTGGATCGCCTTCATCTGCTCGTTGAGGTAATATTCGCGCTGCGTCTTCTCCATCTGGCGCTTGACGCGCGAGCGGATGCGCTTCTCCACCTGCAGGACGGAGATTTCGGCTTCCATGAAGCCCATCGCCTTTTCCAGCCGTTCCTTGACGGACAGCGTGGCCAGCATCTCCTGCTTCTCGGGGATCTTGATGGCGAGGTGCGAGGCAACCGTATCGGCGAGCTTGGAATAGTCGTCGATCTGGCTGGCGGCGCCCACCACTTCAGGCGAGATCTTCTTGTTCAGCTTGACGTAGTTTTCGAAGTCGGTGACGACCGAACGGGCGAGCGCCTCGACCTCGACCTCTTCCTCCTCCGGCTCGACCAGCGCCGTGGCGGTAGCTTCGTGGAAGTCCGGACGGTCGGTGAACGAGACGATCTTGGCACGCGACGCGCCTTCGACCAGCACCTTGACGGTGCCGTCGGGCAGCTTCAGCAATTGCAGCACATTGGCGAGCGTGCCGATGTCGAAGATCGCATCGGGCTCGGGATCGTCATCGGCGGCATTCATCTGGGTGGCAAGCAGGATCTGCTTTTCCTGACCCATAACCTCTTCCAGCGCCTTGATCGACTTTTCACGCCCGACAAAGAGCGGAACGATCATGTGCGGGAACACCACGATGTCGCGCAGTGGGAGGACTGCGAAGACGCCGTCGCTGGGAGCCTTGGATATTTTGGCCATTGTCCAACCTTTCATGTCGCGGCCGCTAATCGAGCCAACCGCGAATCTCATATTAACGACCGAGGATCGTTCCGCCTACCACCGTTTGTGACGGGAGTTTTACAGCACAGAATTCGGCACCACGGCCTTCCGATGTTAGTTGGATGCACGAGGGGCAAAGATCAAGGGTCGACACGTTCGTTCATCCACTCCGTCACAAGGATCGGTACCTCACCACAGCAAAACGGCGCCCCGCGGGCGCCGTTCCATAAAAAGGTTAGGCCAGATGCCAGATCAGGCGCTGACGTTGCCCTTCTTTTCCTTCTGCTCGGAATAGATGTAGAGCGGCCGGGCGCTGCCGGTCACCACTTCTTCCGAAATCACCACTTCGCGCACGCCTTCCAGGGCGGGCAGTTCGAACATGGTGTCGAGCAGGATCGCTTCCATGATCGAGCGGAGGCCACGGGCGCCGGTCTTGCGCTCGATGGCGCGCTTGGCGATCGCCGACAGCGCATTCTCATGGAAGGTCAGGTCGACACTTTCCATCTCGAACAGCCGCTGATACTGCTTGACCAGCGCGTTTTTCGGCTCGGTCAGGATCTGGATCAGAGCCGGCTCGTCGAGGTCTTCCAGCGTCGCCAGGACCGGCAGACGGCCGACAAACTCGGGGATGAGGCCGAACTTCAAGAGATCCTCGGGCTCGACCAGGCGGAACACGTCACCGGTGCGGCGATCCTCGGGCGAAGCGACGATGGCGCCGAAGCCGATGGAAGTCTTCCTGCCGCGATCCGAGATGATCTTGTCCAGCCCGGCGAAGGCGCCGCCGCAGATGAACAGGATGTTGGCGGTGTCGACCTGCAGGAACTCCTGCTGCGGATGCTTGCGGCCGCCCTGCGGCGGCACGGAGGCAACGGTGCCTTCCATGATCTTCAGAAGCGCCTGCTGCACACCCTCGCCCGACACGTCGCGGGTGATCGATGGGTTGTCGGACTTGCGCGAAATCTTGTCGATTTCATCGATGTAGACGATGCCGCGCTGGGCGCGCTCGACATTGTAGTCGGCCGACTGCAGCAGCTTCAGGATGATGTTTTCGACGTCCTCGCCGACGTAACCGGCTTCGGTCAGCGTCGTCGCGTCGGCCATGGTGAAGGGCACGTCGATGATGCGGGCCAGCGTCTGGGCAAGCAGCGTCTTGCCGCAGCCGGTCGGGCCGATCAGCAGGATGTTGGACTTCGCCAATTCGACGTCGTTGTTCTTGCCGGCATGCGCCAGGCGCTTGTAGTGGTTGTGGACAGCCACCGACAGCACGCGCTTGGCGTAGGGCTGGCCGATGACATAGTCGTCGAGAACCTTCAGGATCTCCTGCGGGGTCGGCACGCCCTCGCGCGACTTCACCATCGAGGTCTTGTTCTCCTCGCGGATGATGTCCATGCACAGCTCTACGCACTCGTCGCAGATGAACACCGTTGGGCCGGCGATCAGCTTGCGCACCTCGTGCTGGCTTTTGCCGCAAAACGAGCAATAAAGCGTGTTCTTCGAATCACCGCTGTTGTTGCCGACTTTGCTCATTTTCCTGTCCTTTCATGGCCGCCCGCCGATGGTCTGGCTGAAAGGGCGCATATTCTATCTATCGCGGGAATTCGCCGCCGCCAGTGTCCCGGCTCCCGCAACGCATTCCGTACGAAACACAAATCAGAAAACGTCGCAATGATTCGCGCCAACCCTGCACAAAGCTAAGCCGTCGAAAATCAACATAGCCTTAACGTAGGCAATCCCATCCACCGAGGGAACAGCCAATTGTGGCCGAAATGCCGCAAATCCCAGCAAAAGCGCGTTATCCAGCCACGCAACTGCCATGCAGCGCTTATGCCGCAGCGCCTTCGACCGGCTCGCGCGACGAAATGACCTTGTCGATGAGGCCGAAATCCTTGGCTTCGTCGGCTGTCATGAAATGGTCGCGGTCAAGCGTCTTTTCAATGTCTTCGTAGCTCTTACCGGTGTGTTTGACGTAGACCTCGTTGAGGCGGCGCTTCAGCTTGATGATGTCCTGCGCGTGCCGCTCGATGTCGGAGGCCTGGCCCTGGAAACCGCCGGAAGGCTGGTGAACCATGATACGGGCGTTCGGCGTGGCAAAACGCATGTCCTTGTGGCCGGCGGTCAGAAGCAGCGAGCCCATCGACGCCGCCTGGCCGATGCACAGCGTCGACACCGCCGGCTTGATGAACTGCATGGTGTCGTAGATCGCCATGCCCGAGGTCACCACGCCGCCCGGCGAGTTGATGTAGAGATTGATCTCTTTCTTCGGGTTCTCGGCCTCGAGGAACAAAAGCTGTGCACAAACCAGCGTCGCCATACCGTCTTCGACCGGGCCGGTGATGAAAATGATGCGCTCTTTCAGCAGGCGCGAGAAAATGTCGTAGGCCCGCTCGCCGCGATTGGTCTGCTCGACCACCATCGGAACGAGGTTCATGTAGGTTTCGACGGGGTTCTTCATGGACTACCCTTTTTGGAGATGGGGATTCCGGCGCCGGAACATCGGGCAGAATCGGTTCTTGACGGTTAGAATGTAAATAGGATGCCGGCTCACCCTAGCGCAAGGCCGCCTCCTCCTAGCCATCTGGTTAAGTCGAATCAAGGTTTCCGCGCAAGGGAAAGTCCGAACGCGGCCAGCGGCGTTTTTGCGGTGTAGCAATTCCTTAACCGCGTCGCTTAACGAAATGCGGCGAAACCGCTTTCCCCCGGAGAACCTTCCCCTACAATTCAACATTGAACCTCACGTTTCGGGTTCAAACAGGGGAGTGCCATGATCAGGAAAACTGCTTGCCTCGCCATCTCCGGCCTTGCCGGTCTCGGCATGGTGTCCGATGCGGTTGCCGGCGGCCGGGCCGCCGAATGCTATGAGCCGGTGCACAGGCCGGCGCTCTATGACACCGTCTATGAAGACGTCATGGTCAGTCCCGGCGGGCAGTTGGTCGACTATGATCCGCCGATCTATGGCACCATGGAGCGCGTCGAGCAGATCGCGCCGCCCCGAGTCACCTATGACATCGTACCGGCGAGAACCCGCACCGTTTACCGCACGGTCCAGGTCGACGATGGCGGCTATGCCTGGGAATGGCGCGTCATCCACGGCCGCAAGGTGCTGTGCAAGGTGTGGCGCAAGGCCCGCTACGCGCGTGTGGCCGAAACGGTGGTGGTTGAACCGGAGCGCACCCGCCGGCTTGTGCTGCCGGCCGAATATGAGAGCGTCGCCCATGAAGTGCTGGTGCGGCCCGAGCGGCGGCACGTCACCCAGATAGCGCCGTCATACCAGAGGATGGCGCGCCGGGTGGTGGTGCAGGAAGGCTCGACCAGCTGGCGCCGCGTGCATATTGCCAGGCATTGCGAGGATTAGACTTCGGTACTTCGCCGAGGTCCGCCTCGGTTGGCTCAATCCATAGGGCCGTCGGGTGCCAACATCCGGTCTGGCACCAAGCCGGCAAGCCGCGGTAATGGTCTGGCATGACCACATCCATGCCGCCCTACCTCGCCTTTGATCCAGCCACGCGCCGCCTGCGGCTCGATCCGCACGAACCGGCGTTTTTCCAGAACCCCTACGACGCCTATGCCGTCCTGCATGGCGCATCGAATGCCTTCTTCTGGGAGGAATTCGGCTTTTGGTGCTTTGGCGGCTTCGACGACGTCAACCGGCTGTTGCGCGACCGCCGCTTCGGTCGCCAGAACCCGGCCGGCATTCCCGACAGCCGCGGCATCGGCGAGGATCGCTCGCATTTGGCCGCTTTCGACGGCATCGAGAGCAATTCGATGCTGGAGCTGGAGCCGCCGGTGCACACCAGGCTCAGAACCCTGGTCAACCGCGCCTTCGTCTCGCGCCAGGTCGAGCGGCTGCGGCCGCGCGTGGAGGCGCTGGCCAATGAGCTGATCGACCGTTTCGAACCGCGCCAGGTCGATCTATTGCCCAGCTTCGCCGCACCTTTGCCGATCACCATCATTGCCGAAATGCTCGGTGTGCCGGTCGAAATGGGGCCGCAACTGCTCGACTGGTCGCACCGGATGGTGGCCATGTACATGCATGGCCGGACGCGCGAGACCGAGGAAGCGGCCAATCGCGCCGCGCACGATTTTTCCGACTTTTTGCGCGGCTATGTCACCGAGCGGCGGAAGAAGCCTGGCGACGACCTGCTATCGCTGCTGATCGCGGCACAAGAGGATGGCCAGAAGCTGTCGGAAGACGAGTTGGTCTCGTCTGCCATCCTGTTGCTCAATGCAGGCCACGAGGCGACCGTCCATCAAACCGGCAACGCCGTGCGCACGTTGCTGGCGCAAGGCGGCGACCCCGGCCGTTTCTTCACCTCGCCGGAAGCAACCGCTGCAACGGTCGAGGAGTGCCTGCGCTTCGACGCGCCGCTGCACATGTTCACCCGCTACGCCTATCAGGAGGTCGAGGTGACATCGGGGGTTGTCGTACAACCGGGCGAGACGGTCGGCCTGCTGCTCGGCATGGCCAATCATGATCCGCTTGCCTTTGCCGAACCTGGCGCCTTCCGGCCCGGCCGACTAGACCAGAAGAATGTCTCGTTCGGCGCCGGTATCCATTTCTGCATCGGTGCGCCGCTGGCGCGGCTGGAGTTGCAGGTGTCGCTGAAAACCCTGTTCGAGCGGCAGCCGCAACTCCATCTTGCGGAGCAGCCGCGCTTCCGCGACACCTATCATTTCCATGGTCTGGAAAAGCTCACTGTGAGCTTGTGAGGACGGCGGAGCCGACGCATGCCCGAGAAAATGAGATTCGCCTTTCTACAGGAACCACCCTTCTGCTTTATCGACGGATCGGGACGTCTGGGCGGCAGCGATGCCCAACTGGCCAAGAGGGTCTGCCTGACGCTCGGGCTGGAACTTTTGCCCATCGAGACCGAGTTTGCCGAGCTGCTGCCTGGGCTTGCCGAAGGGGTGGGACATGACCACCGGCCTGTTCATTTCCGAAGACCGCCGGAAGCTGGTCGACTTCACAAGGCCGATCTGGATGCTGGCGGATGGATTGCTGGTCGCGAAAGACAATCCCCGCGCCTTTGATGGCTATCGGTCCGTCGCCAATGATCGGACGGCGCTGATCGGCGTCATATCGGGCCAGATCCAGCACCGGACGGCCCTGCAAAACGCTATTCAGCCCGAACGGCTAAGGATATTTGCCACCCAGGCCGAAGCAGCTAACGCCGTCGCGGCCGGCGTGGTGCATGCCTATGCGAGTGTAGCGCTCGCGCATCGCGGCTATCTGAGCCGGCGACCCGACGCGCCTCTCGACGTCGTCGACGTCCCGGCAGTCGAAAAACAGCCAGCGCCCGGCGCTTTCGCTCTCGCCAAAGGCAGTGCCACCCTGCTCCAGCGCGTCGACTTATGCCTCAGTGATTTGCTTGGCAGTCCCTGGCACAGGGAGATGATGAGCGGATACGGCTTTTCCGACACTGACATCGATCGGCTTTTGTGAAGTCCAAGCGCGCCGCGAGATCAGAGCTTGACCACATACTCCTTGCGGGTCGTTTCAAGCACTTCCCAGCTGCCCCTGAAGCCTGGCCTGAGCACGAAGCTGTCGCCGGCCCGGACCGTGCGCGCCTCGCCGCCATCCTCGGCAACCACCGAGACGCCGGACAAGATGTGGCAGAACTCCCATTCGTCATATTCGATGCGCCATTTGCCCGGCGTCGCTTCCCAGATGCCGGCATAGAGGCGGCCATCGCGCTCCTCGACATTCCAGGTGCGGAACTTCGGATCGCCCGCAATCAGACGATCCGGCGCCGGGGCGCCATGTTCGGCGTCGACGCTGTCGGTCGATATTGCCAAGTAATGCGCGGACAGGGCTTGCCTCCAACAGATTAGTGAGTAGTGAGTAGTGCAGTGAGTAGTGCAGTGAGTAGTGACTAGTGAGTAGTGACTAGTGAGTAGTGAGTAGTGAGCGGAAAGCGCTCCCTCGAGCGGGTGGCTGATCACTAATCACTGCTAACTAGTGAATACCGACTACTACTCACTACTCACTACTCACTACTCACTATCAAACCTTGGTCAAAGCCTGTTCCAGATCGGCGACGATGTCGTTGACATCCTCGATGCCGACGGAAAGCCGGACCGTGTCCGGTCCGGCACCCGCCTTGACCTTCTGCTCGTCGGAAAGCTGGCGATGCGTGGTCGAGGCCGGATGGATGACCAGCGACTTGGTATCGCCGACATTGGCGAGGTGCGAGAACAGTTCGAGCGCCTCGACGAACTTGATGCCTGCGTCGTAGCCGCCCTTCAGGCCGAAGGTGAAGACAGCACCGGCGCCTTGCGGCGAGTATTTCTTCTGCAGCGCGTTGTTCTTGTCGCTGGGCAGGCCGGGATAGTTGACCCAGGCGACCTTGGGGTGGTTGGACAGCCAGCCGGCTACGGTGATCGCATTGTCGCAATGGCGCTGCATCCTGAGTGGCAAGGTCTCCAGCCCGGTCAGGATCAGGAAGGCATTGAACGGCGAAATCGCCGGGCCGATGTCACGCAGGCCAAGCACGCGCGCGGCGATGGCGAAAGCGAAATTGCCGAAGGTTTCGTGCAGGACAAGGCCGCCATATTCGGGGCGCGGCTCCGACAGCATCGGATATTTGCCGGATTTCGACCAGTCGAACGTGCCGCCATCGACGATGGCGCCGCCGATCGAATTGCCGTGGCCGCCGATGAACTTGGTCAGCGAATGGACGACGATGTCGGCGCCATGCTCGATCGGCCGCACCAGATAGGGCGAGGCCAGCGTGTTGTCGACGATGAGCGGCAAGCCGTGCTTGCGGGCGATGTCGCCGATTTTCTCTATGTCGACGAAGGTGCCGCCGGGATTGGCCAGGCTCTCGATGAAGATCGCCTTGGTCTTGTCGTCTATCTGGCTTTCGAAGGTGGAGACGTCGTTGGTGTCGGCCCAACGCACCTCCCAGCCGAAATTCTTGAAGGCATGGCCGAACTGATTGATCGAACCACCGTAAAGCCTTGTGGCGGCGACGAAATTATCGCCAGGCCGCATGAGATTGTGGAACACGATCACCTGTGCGGCATGGCCGGAAGCAACGGCAAGTGCAGCCGTGCCGCCTTCGAGCGCCGCGATCCGCTCTTCCAGCACCGCCTGGGTCGGGTTCATGATGCGGGTGTAGATGTTGCCGAAGGCCTTCAGCCCGAACAGCGAGGCGGCATGGTCGGCATCGTCGAACACAAAGGAGGTCGTCTGGTAGATCGGCGTGGCGCGTGCGCCCGTCGCCGGGTCGGGCTTGGCGCCGGCATGGACGGCGAGCGTGTTGAAACCGGGCGTGCGGGTCATCGAAAACCTCCCTGAGCGGTAAACGTGTGAATGATGAAATGGTCAATGGTGAGCGATGAATGGTGGTCGCAAAGTCGGCCAGTCCCACCTTGATTGCAAGCCGCTCATATGCGGCTTTACCCGGCTTCCAGGAAAATCCTTCTATTCACCATTCACCATTCACTGCCTTACTTCTGGCGCACACCGAAACTCTGGAATCCCGACCGCATCAGCGGCTTCTTCGACGAAAGCACACCGGAGTTGACGCCGGTCCAGCCGATCTCGCCCGACAGCTTGCCATATTCGATCTTCGGGCAGCGGTTCATCACCACCTTGATACCGGCCGCCTCGGCACGCGCGGCCGCCTCGTCATCGCGCACGCCAAGCTGCATCCAGACGACTTTCGGCAAGGGGTCGAGCTTCAGCACCTCATCGACAATGCCGGGCACCGCTGCGGAGGCGCGAAAGATGTCGACCATGTCGACCGGTTCAGGCAGATCGGCAAGGCTGGCATAGGTCATGCGGCCGAGGATTTCCTTGCCGGCCTGCCCCGGATTGATCGGAAACACCGAAAAGCCCTTGGCCAGCAGGTATTTCAGCACGAAAAAGCTCGGCCTGACATCGTTGGCCGACGCGCCGACCATGGCGATGGTCTTCACAGAATTGAGGATGCCGCCGATGTAGGCATTGTCGTAGCTATCGTGATTCACTCGTCGGTCTCCCTCAGTGCTTCCTCCATAAAGGACTGCGGGTCCGTGCAGAAGTCGCGCATCATGCGAAAATGATCGGTATCGGTGAAATCTGTGGGGTCGAGGCCGAAGCGGCTGATGCGGAACAGCCGCGCGCCCGGACAGGCCATCAGCAGCGGCGAGTGCGTCGCCATGATCACTTGAGCCGTGCCGGACCGGTCCATGCGCCGCAGCATCTTCAGCAGCTCGATCTGCCGCGATGGCGACAGCGCGCTTTCGGGCTCGTCGAGGATGTAGATACCTTGCCGGCGGCAGCGCTCCTCGAAGAAGCGGATGAACCCTTCACCATGCGACCAGGACAGGAAATCCGGCGGCGCCCCGCCAGATTCCAGCGCCGCCTGATCGAGATAGCGGGCAACCGTGTAAAAAGATTCGGCGCGGAAGAACCAACCCGCTGTGACCTTCGGCAGCCAGTGGCCGCGCAACGTGTCGGCAAGCGCTGCACCACTCTCGTCGATGGCGCCGGAGTGGTCGACGGGCATGTAGCCCTTGCCGCCGCCGGCTTCGTCGTAACCGGCCACCGCGCCGATCGCTTCCAGCAGCGTCGATTTGCCGGTGCCGTTTTCGCCGACAATGATGGTGATCGGCGTGGTGAATTCGAGCTCGAATTCGCGGCCGCGGAACAGCGGCAGGTTCCAGGGATATTTTTCCCAATCTTCCACGCGCTCGGGGTCAATCAGGATGCGTTTGAGATAAGGCGCCTTAAGCCGGGTCAGTTGCTTGCGATAGCCCATGCGGACGCTCAATCCGGCAGCGAGATGGTGCCGTCATCCGCGATCGGGAAGGCCGGATTGTGCGCCACTTCCCAGACATGGCCGTCGGCATCGGCGAAATAGCCGTACCAGCCGCCCCAGAAGGCACGGCCGGCCGGCTTGACGATTGTGCCGCCGGCCTTCTCGGCTGCGGCCAAGACCTCGTCAACCTCGGCATCGGAGCGGGTGTTGTAGGCGAGGTAGACCGCCGACGGTGCTGCGGCGAAGGCAATGCCTGAATCCTCCTCGGCGCTTGGCCGCGGGAACAGGCCGAGAATGGCGCCGCCCATCTGGAAGAAGGCGACGCCATCGGTGATGCCGGCGTGGCGCTTCAAGCCCATGCCCTCGTAAAAGCGCACGGCGCGCTCGAGATCGTCGGTGGCGATGGTGATGATGGAGATGCGCGGTTCCATGGATCGAAAAGCCTATTCGTCCGTCCATTCCGGTTTACGCTTGCCTATAAAGGCGCCGATGCCTTCCTCGGCGTCGCGGGCCAGCATGTTCTCGACCATGACGCGGCCGGTATAGGCATACGCGTCCGCCAACCCCATCTCGGCCTGCGCGTAAAAGGCTTCCTTGCCGGTCTTGACCACCAGAGATGATTTGGAGGCAATGGTTTGCGCGTATTTGGTGACGATCTGATTCAGGTATTCGCGCGGCACGACGCGGTTAACCAGGCCGAATTCCTTGGCGGTTGCGGCATCGATGGTCTCGCCGGTGAGCAGCATTTCCATGGCGTGCTTGTGAGACACGTTGCGTGACAGCGCCACCATCGGCGTCGAACAAAACAGGCCGATATTGACGCCCGGCGTGCAGAAGGTCGCTTCATGCGAGGCAATGGCGAGGTCGCAACTGCCAACCAGTTGCAGCCCCGCAGCAGTGGCGAGGCCATCGACTTCGGCGATGATCGGGAGCGGATGGCGCACGATCTGCTGCATCAACGCCGCGCAAGCCGAAAATGTCTGCTCGAAAAACCCCTTGCCCTTGTCGGCGTCGGCGCGGCGCGCGGTCATTTCCTTGAGATCGTGACCGGCGCAGAAGACTTTCCCGGCGGCCGCCAAGACGATGACGCGGACCGATTTGTTGGCCTTGGCACGGTCGAGCTCGGCGCTCAATGCCGCCATGACGGAAAGCGACAAGGCATTGGCGGGCGGATTGGCGAGCGTCAGGCGCAGCACGCCCTTGTCCAGCCCGGCGATGACCGGCCCGTCTATGGCAACAGGTTTGATCGAAAGGATTTCGGCCATGACAAGGGTCTCCGCGATTCCGCCGGGCGCCGCCAGACTATCTAATATCGGATCGAGTTTCATCAACACCCATCGCTTGCGCCAGAGGTGTTGCCAGAAGCGCATCATTGCGTTCATACAGGCCCGGCATAGAACGAGAGACCGACATGCCCGCCCAGGACAATCTCAAGCCGGTGCTGACGGCGGCTGAAGTCAATGCGCTGATGGCCAGCGTCTACCCGCAGCTCAACGACGAGTTCACGTCGTATGAGGCGCTCGATGTGTTTCCGGGCGGCTGCACGGTGCGGCTCAACGCCAGCGAACGGCATTTGCGTCCCGGCGGCACGGTGTCCGGGCCCTCGCTGTTCACGCTGGCCGACATTGGCGGCTATGTCTGCGTGCTCAGCCATGCCGGGCCGGATGCGCTTTCGGTTACGGTCAACCTCAACATCAATTTCGTCCGCAAGGCCGAGGCCGGCCCGATCGACGGCCATTGCCGCATCCTGAAGCTGGGCAAGAGCCTGATGGTGTTCGATATCGACATCGTCGCCGGACCGAAGGAACACACGGTTGCGCATGCGACCGGCACCTATTCGATCCCGCCGAAGCTCGCCGCCGATGTGGTAAAATAATACCTTTTAGTCAAACCTTTGTTTTTATTGCACTTTACGAGCAGACGTGCTTTTCCCGCGCCTTGACGTGCCCACTCCCCTCGCCTATAAGCCGTCACGAAGCAGCGGCCCGCAAAGGCCGCCGTTTTGTTATTGGCGGCGGGCAAGTGTCTTGTCGCCAATCTAAGCAACAAGAAACGCCTTCTTCGGAAGGTCCAAATCGAAAGCAGAAATCCATGGCAACCTTTTCGCAGAAGCCTGCGGATGTGGTGAAGAAGTGGGTGCTGATCGACGCCGAGGGTCTCGTCGTCGGCCGTCTCGCCACTGTCATCGCCAATCATCTTCGCGGCAAGCACAAGCCCACCTTCACCCCGCATGTCGACGACGGCGATAACGTCATCGTCATCAATGCCGACAAGGTGGTGTTCACCGGCAAGAAGTTCACCGACAAGGTCTATTACTGGCACACCGGTCACCCCGGCGGCATCAAGGAGCGCACCGCGCGCCAGCTGCTCGAGGGCCGTTTCCCCGAGCGTGTCGTCGAGAAGGCCGTCGAACGCATGATCCCGCGCGGGCCGCTCGGCCGTCGCCAGATGAAGAACCTCCGCGTCTATGCAGGCACGGAACATCCGCATGTCGCCCAGCAGCCCGTCACCCTCGACGTCGGCGCGCTGAACGCCAAGAACAAGAAGGTTGCATAAGATGGCTGAGCTTTCCTCGCTCGCAGAATTGGGCGCCGCCACCGGCAACACCAACACCCAGCCGGCAGCACCCGTGCATGTCCAGAAGCTCGACAAGTCGGGCCGCGCCTATGCCACCGGCAAGCGCAAGAACGCAATTGCGCGCGTCTGGGTGAAGCCGGGTTCCGGCAAGATCGTCGTCAACGACAAGGAATTCGCGACCTATTTCGCGCGTCCGGTCCTGCAGATGATCCTCAACCAGCCGATCATCGCTTCCAACCGCGCCGGCCAGTACGACATCGTCGCCACCGTCATCGGCGGCGGCCTCTCCGGCCAAGCCGGTGCCGTTCGTCACGGCATCTCCAAGGCGCTGACCTACTATGAGCCGGCACTGCGCGCCGTGCTCAAGAAGGGCGGCTTCCTGACCCGCGACAGCCGCGTCGTCGAGCGCAAGAAGTACGGCAAGGCGAAGGCCCGTCGTTCCTTCCAGTTCTCGAAGCGCTAAGCGCTGCGACGTTCCAGACATCGAAAGGCCGCCTCCGGGCGGCCTTTTCTTTTGGGTCTCGGCAGTCACCCCACCCGGCGCTTCGACCTCCCCATCGAGGGGAGGTAGGAGGTCGCGGCAGTTTTGCCACCCGGACAATCCACGATGGTCCAGCGGCTAGCAAACCAGTTCGACCATAAAAACGCGGCACCCTACCTCCCCTCGATGGGGAGGTCGGCGCGAAGCGCCGGGTGGGGTGATGGCGCCGGCCTCGGTTCAAGTCTCAGAACTTGCCGGCCTTAATATAATCGATAAACGCCCGTAGCGGCGCCGGAACCAGACGCCGTCCGGGATAGTACAGAAATGGCCCGGGAAAGCTCTGCCACCACGGTTCGAGCACGGGCTCCAGGGCGCCGCTTTCGAAGTGGGGGCGAAGCCAGCCCTCGAAGAGAGCGACGATGCCGCTGCCGGCAATGGCCGCATGGACGGCAAGATCGCTCGCCCCGCCGATCCGCACGATCAACGGCCCCGTCGTGTCGACCCGCACCACCTCGCCGTCGCGCTCGAATTCCCACGGCAGCATCGCACCGCTGGCAAAACGACCGCGCAGACAAGCATGGCCAAGCAGGTCGCTCGGGTGCTGCGGCCGCCCATGGCGCTCGAGATAGGCGGGGCTGGCGCCAGTGGCGAAGCGCTGGACGCGCGGTCCGATCGGCACCGCGATCATGTCCTGCTCCAGTCGCTCGTCATAGCGGATGCCGGCGTCGCAGCCGGCCGCCAACACGTCGACGAAGTTCTCATCGGCGATGACCTCCAGCCGAATGCCGGGATAGGCGGCGAGGAAGCCCGGAACGATGTCGGGCAATATCAGCCGCGCGGCGCTGACCGGGACGTTGAGGCGCAGCGAACCGGCCGGCCTGTCGCGAAAGCCATTGACCACGTCGAGGGCCGCCTCCACCTCCGACAGCGCCGGGCCAAGCCTTCCCAAGAGGCTGAGGCCTGCGTCGGTTGGAACAACGCTGCGTGTGGTGCGGTTGAACAGCCTGACGCCAAGTTGCGTCTCCAGGCGGCGCACCGCTTCGCTCAGGCCCGACGCGCTGCCGCCGCCGGCGCGAGCCCCTTCGCGAAAACCGCCGGCACGCGCCACCGTCACGAAAGCGTTCAGATCGCCAAGGTCCATCATTGTTCGCCATTCCGCACAAGCTGTACGGATTGTACCTTATTATCCCGAGGTTGAGCAGCGTCTATCTTCGCCTCCTCAAAGGAGACCGACCATGTCCACCATCCAAAAATCCGGCACATTCACCCTCGGCAGCCACACCGTGGAACGGCTCGGCTACGGCGCCATGCAACTTGCCGGCCCGCACGTTTTCGGTCCGCCGAAGGATCATGACGCGGCCATTGCAGTGCTGCGCGAAGCGGTGGCCTCCGGGGTCAACCACATCGACACCAGCGACTACTATGGCCCGCATGTAACCAACCAGCTGATCCGCGAAGCGCTGGCGCCCTATCCGCAAGACCTCGTCATCGTCACCAAGATCGGGGCGCGGCGCGGCAGCAACGGCTCCTGGCTGCCTGCCTATTCCGCCAAGGAACTAGAGCAGGCCGTGCACGACAATCTCAGGAATCTCGGCCTTGAGGTGCTGGATGTCGTCAATCTGCGCATCATGTTCGGGGTGATGGGTCCGGCCGAGGGCTCGATCGAGGCGCAGTTGACCGCGCTTGCCGAACTGCAGCGCAAGGGCCTGGTGCGCCATATCGGCCTGAGCAACGTCACCCCAGCGCAGGTCGAGGAAGGCCGTGGGATCGCCGAGATCGTCTGCGTGCAGAACCAGTACAATCTGGCGCATCGCGACGACGACGGGTTGATCGATGAACTGGCGCGCGCCGGCATCGCCTACACGCCGTTCTTCCCGCTCGGCGGCTTCAGCCCGCTGCAGTCGTCGACCTTGTCGGATGTGGCCACGCGGCTCGGCGCCACACCCTTGCAGGTTGCGCTCGCCTGGCTGCTGCGCCGCTCGCCGAACATCCTGCTGATCCCGGGGACGTCGTCGGTCGGGCATTTGAGAGAGAACCTGGCGGCGGCGGAACTGGAGCTGTCGGCTGATGTGCTGAGGGAATTGAATGGGGTGGCGAAAGCGGCGTGAAGATTTTGCGGGCGGCGCTGTCACCCCACCCGCGCCTTCGGCGCGACCTCCCCACCGAGGGGAGGTAGGAGGTCGCGGCAGCCTTGCATGCCTCGCAATCGCTACGACTGTCGGAATCTAAAGCGCCAACGCCCTACCTCCCCTCGATGGGGAGGTCGGCGCGCAGCGCCGGGTGGGGTGATGGCGCCGACGTACGATTTCTAATTGATACTCGCCGTATTCGCGGCTCGGCCGGCTTCCCTCATCCACATAAGGCACCCTAAACCCGTTGGCCCCCAGCCAGCCAATGGCAGCCTTCGGTTCGTCGGTCTGGATGATGGTGGCGCCGCGTTCGGCCCAGAAACCGTGGTCTCGGCCGGCATGCCGGCCTGCACCGCCAGTTCATCGCCGCGGCCGCCGGAGAGGATGCCGCCGGGCCTTGCACCTTGGCGATACAAGTCCTTCGCCAAGCTGTGACTGGCATCTTGCGTGCCGGTTCTGTAGTTGTGGCAGCCCGATGAACAAAGAAGGACCCGTAATGGCGAACCAGACCATCGATAACGCCTTCACCGCCCGCTCCAAGACGGGGCCTTCCTTCGAGCCGACCTATGCCGGCGCGCTGTCGTTCATGCGGCGCAAATACACCAAGGATGCAAAGGGCGCGGACGCCGTCGTGTGGGGCATTCCGTTCGATGCCGCCGTCACCAACCGGCCGGGCGCGCGCTTTGGGCCGCAGGCGATCCGCCGCGCCTCGGCGATCCTCGACAACGACCCGCAATATCCGTTCTCGCGCGACCTGTTCGAGCATCTCGCCGTCATCGACTATGGCGATTGCCTGCTCGATTCGGGCAATCACCAGAAGACACCAGGCACGATCGAGCGCGAGGCGGCGAAGATCCTGAAATCGGGTGCCTTCCTGTTGTCGCTCGGCGGCGATCATTTCGTCACCTGGCCGCTGCTCAAGGCACATGCCGCCATCCACGGGCCGCTGGCGCTGGTGCAGTTCGATGCGCACCAGGACACCTGGCCTGACGATGGCAAGCGCATCGACCATGGTTCGTTCGTCGGCCGCGCCGTCAATGAAGGCATCATCGACCCCGACCGCTCGATCCAGATCGGCATCCGCACGCATGCCCCCGATACGTTCGGCATCAAGATCCTTTACGGTCACGAGATCGAGGAGATGCGGGCTTCCGACATCGCCTATGCGATCGTCGACCGCACCGGCGGCAGGAAGACCTATCTCACCTTCGACATCGACTGCCTCGACCCGGCCTTTGCGCCCGGCACCGGCACGCCGGTTGCCGGCGGACCGTCCTCGGCGAAAATCCTGTCGACGCTGCGCCAGCTCGGCCAGGTCGATATTGTCGGCGCCGACGTCGTCGAGGTTGCGCCGGCCTATGATCACGCCGATATAACGGCGATCGCCGGCTCGATGGTGGCCATGCACTATCTCGGCCTGGTGGCCGAGCGAAAAGCGCGGGCGGAAGAGCTGAACAGCGGCAACCATGGCGCGGCAAACCATGGCCAGGGCATATAGGCCTGAATTAGCAGGGAATTGACGGGCACATGAAACCGAAAATCTTCATCGATGGCGAACACGGCACCACCGGCCTGCAGATCCGGGCGCTGCTGGCCGAGCGCGGCGACCTCGAGATCATCTCGATCCCGGCCGAGCGCCGCAAGGAAACGGCGGCGCGCGCCGAGTTCCTCAATGCAGCCGATGTCGCCATCCTGTGCCTGCCGGATGCGGCTGCCAAGGAAAGCGTGTCGCTGATTGCCAACGACACCACCAAGGTGATCGACGCCTCCACGGCGCATCGCGTCGCCGAGGGCTGGGAATACGGTTTTGCCGAGCTGGACAAGGATCAGGCCAGGATCATCGCCAATGCGAAACGCGTCGCCAATCCCGGCTGCTGGCCGCAAGGACCGATCGCGACACTGCGGCCGCTGGTCGCCGCCGGCCTGCTGCCGGCGGATTTCCCGATCACCGTCAATGGCATTTCGGGCTATTCGGGGGGCGGCCGGCCGATGATCGAGGACTATGTCGCCAAGGGCGAGGATGCCTCTGAATTCCAGGTCTATGGGCTGACCCTGCAGCACAAGCATGTGCCGGAGCTGCGCACCTATGCGAAGCTGTCGCACGATCCGATCATGCAGCCGGCGGTCGGCAATTTCGCCCAAGGCATGATCACGGTGGTGCCGCTGCAGCTCGGCGGGCTTGACCATGTGCCGACGGGTGCTGAACTGCATGCCGCGATCGCCGACCATTTCGCCGCCATCAAGGGCAGCGTGATCGAGGTAGCGCCTTACGAGCACGTGGAGCGCCTGCCCGAGATCAATCCCGAGGTCTATAACGGCACCAATCGGATGAAGGTCTATGTCTTTGCCAATGACGACAGGGCGCAGGCGCTGCTGATTGCGGTCTATGACAATCTCGGAAAGGGCGCCTCGGGTGCTGCCGTTCAGAACATGGATCTGATGCTCGGCCTTTAATTCAGTTGGAGAGAGCATGTTGCCCGAAAACCGCTTAACACTTTTCGGCATCACGCTCTGAATGGACGCGCCTGCATTTCCAAAGCGCTGGAAGATCAGCGCGCCCGAGCTCATTGCGGAGACGTTTTCGAGCCGCATCTGGAAGGTGCGGCGTGAGGACGGCTCGCCGGCCATCGTCAAGGCGCTCAAACCATTCGACGATGTCGAGGACGAGTTGCGCGGCGAGCACTATCTCGCATGGCGGCGCGGCGAAGGCGCGGTGCGGCTGCTTGGCCGGGACGGCCACCGCATGCTGCTCGAATATGCCGGCGACACCCTGCTTTCCGACGTTCTGGCCAAAGAAGGCGACAACCCCGCGACCGCAATCGCGGCCGAGTTGATGGGGAGACTGTTCTCGCCCACAAGACACCCTGACCCGCCGGACCTGCAGCCGCTGCGGACACGGTTTGCCAGCCTGTTCAAAAAGGCCGGAGCCGATCGCGACGCCGGAGAGCACAGCCTCTATATCGAGGCCGCCGAAATCGCGGACCGCCTGCTCGATGCCCCGCATGCGGTCAAGCCGCTGCATGGCGACCTGCATCACGACAACATTTTGCACGGTGCGCGCGGCTGGCTGGCGATCGACCCGAAGGGCGTGCTCGGCGATCCCGGCTTCGACGCCGCCAATCTGTTCTACAACCCACTGGGGCGCGACGACCTCTGCCTCGATCCCGAGCGCATCGCGCATATGGCCGAGATCTTCGCCAGGACACTCGGCCAGACGCCGGCTGCCATTCTCGACCATGCCATCGCCTATGGCTGGCTGTCGGCCGCATGGCATCATGAGGACGAGAATGCGGTCGACGAGAACCGCGAGCTGTCGGTTGCGGGAGTGATCCGAAAGGTGCGGCTCAGCTTCTGACCGGCGCAGCCTCGCGCGTTAGACGTAGCGAGGCAGTTCGTTCGCGAAATAGATTATTGCGACGGCCAAGACACCGTAGACGATGTACCTGCGTTCATGGGCGGCCGCGTTGGCAGTGGATAGGCGCCCTTGTTGCCGCGCCAGTGGGCGGCGGCAAATCCCAGCAGGACAAGCGCGAAGGCCTGATGGGTCAGCGCCATGTGCAGCGGCACCTGCATCAGCAGCGTGCCGATGCCGATCGAGGCCTGGACCAGCACCAGCAGAAACAGCA
Organism: Mesorhizobium sp. M0016; assembly: GCF_040324035.1. Lineage (NCBI taxonomy): Bacteria > Pseudomonadati > Pseudomonadota > Alphaproteobacteria > Hyphomicrobiales > Phyllobacteriaceae > Mesorhizobium > Mesorhizobium sp. M0016. The sequence goes on from NZ_JAMYVM010000013.1 coordinate 91,405, forward strand.
GCGTCGCGCGGCGTGCGTGTGTCGTGCCTGGTAAACGCCGGCGTGTCGCGATCATGTGCCAGAGCCCGACGGCAAAGACCGTGTAGGCGCCCAGTCGGTGGACGAACTGCACCGTCTTCGGGTTCTCGAACAAGTTGCGCCAGGCCGGCTCGAGCAGAAGCAAATCTGACGGGATCACCTTGCCGTCCATCAGCGGCCAGGTGTTGTAGCTCAGGCCGGCGTCGAGCCCTGCGACCAGGCCGCCGAGATAGATCTGGACCAGCACCAGCAGCACGATGAAGCCGGCCAGCCTTTGTGTCGGCCGGTCGGCGGCAGGCTCCGAATGCGGCGCCAGCCCGCGCGCGACCACCATGGTGGCAGTGAAGATCAGGGCGGCAAGCGTCAAATGCGTGGCCAGCCGGTACTGGCTGACGGAGACGCGGTCGACCAGGCCGGAGGCCACCATCCACCAGCCGATGGCGCCTTGCAGGCCACCAAGCAGCAGAATACCGACCAGCTTTGGCCCAAGGCCGCGCTCGATGCGGCGCGTCGCCCACAAGACCAGCAACGGCAGGCCGAAGACCAGGCCGACACTGCGCGCCAGGATACGGTGCGCCCACTCCCACCAGAAGATCGACTTGAAGGCATCGAGGCTCATGCCCTTGTTGAGCTCGGCATATTGCGGAATCTTCTGATAGAGCTGGAATTCCTCCTGCCACTCGGCGTCGTTGAGCGGCGGTATCACGCCGTGGATCGGCTTCCACTCGGTGATCGACAGGCCGGAATTGGTGAGCCTGGTGGCGCCGCCGACCAGCACCAGCGCAAACAGCACCAGAAGCACGACATAGAGCCAGCCGCGCACCAGCGCCCGATTCTTCAAGTCGCGATCGCGGTCAATGTAAGGCGCGGCGGCTGATATTGCGGCCATGGGTTGGTCCCGGCAGGTTGACGTGGCGGATTGGTGAACCATCGCAACCCGGCTGACAAGACCGGACGGCGCGGCACGCCGTCGCGCCGCAAGTCACGGGTTGCACGCGCCCCGGGTTGGGCCTAAGCGGAGGCGATCAACGAGAACGCTCATGCCCATCCGCCTGAAAAAGCTGATCGGAACCTTCCTACTGGTGGCGCTGGTCATCATCTATGCGCTGGTCGCGTCGATCATAGCGGTCGCGCAGCTGTCGCAATCCAGCCCGCTGGTGCATTTCCTGTTCTTCCTGTTCAGCGGCCTGTTCTGGGTGCTGCCTGCGATGGGCATCATCAAATGGCTGATCCTGGAGCCGCCGCCGAAAGGCTGAAGCGCCCGACCCAGGTTAGATGGTGACGACCATTTTGCCGGCATTGGCCAGCGGGGTCGTCACGCCCGACAACATGGTGCGGATATGGGCGACGCTCTGGTAGCGGCCGTTGATCGAAATGCGCGGCAGCGCGTGCAGGAAGCCGGCATGCTCGGCGTGCAGCACGCCGTGGCGCGTGGTCACCGCCGAGGCGTAGCCGGCGTCGCGGGCAAAGCCCACTTCGCGGCAGCCGACAGCGCTGGCGTAACCATAGGGGTAAGCGAGATGACGGGGGTCTTCGCCGAGCTGCGCCTGCAGTTGGCGCCTGACGTCGACGATCTCATGGCGCGCATCGCCTTCGTCGAGCCGCTTCAGATTGCGGTGGTTGACCGTATGCGCGCCGATCGTCACCAGCCTGTGCCCGGCCACGGCGCGGATGTCGTCCCAGGTCATCAGCGTGCTTGGGCGCAAACCATCGAGGTCGATGCCGTTCGAGTGCGCCAGATCGCGCAGCACGGCGCGCTGATCCTCCTCGCGCACCTCGAGCGTCAGATAGGCATGCAGACGCGCATTGGCGTGGAGTTTCTTGCCGTGGGTCGAGCAGTCTATGGTCACCGGCCCCTTCGGCGTCGCCAGCGTCAAACGCTCCCGCGCGTTGACGATATCCTCGACCACGTCCCACCATAAATCGGCGCTGCCGTCGATCAGACCCGGCGCGACATAGATGGTGATCGGCGCGTCGTGCTTTTCGAGCACTGGCAGCGCTTCGGTCATGTTGTCGCGATAGGCGTCGTCGGCGGTGATGGTGGCGAACTGGCCGTCCTTGCCGCCGGCCTTGATGCGCTCGATCGCCTCGTCGAGGGTGACGAAGGCATAGCCCCTCGACTTCATGTCGGCGACGAGAGCGTCGAGGAATCGCGGGGCGATGTTGAGGTGGCGGTTAACGCCGTCCGGCTTCTCCGGCGTGGCGGTGACCCGATGCAACATGAGGATGGCGCCAATGCCGCCGACAAACGGCTTGGCCAGCGGTGCAAGGCCGGTAAAGCGGGCGATATTAAGCGCCAGTTTCCGAACTGCCTCACCACCGTCGATCATTCATTCACCTTTTGCGCCTAGGCTCGATCCAAGCACGGAACGCGCCGACGCGAACTCCTGATCGCGACGAATACGCCTTAAGGATTGAGGTATGGTTGACGCCACCGCGTCATTTGACGGCAATCGGCTCGCCGCAAGCAAGGCGTCTGCGCGCACGCCGGCTGCCGACCAGACCAGTCTGTCGGTGTCGATCGCAGATGCTGCCGCGCTCGCCTCTTACGGCGAATTCTGCCGTTCGGCGCTGTTTGCGCCGGCGCAAAGCGCGGACTGGGTTCGTGCCTGGACGGCGCAGGCTAATCCCGATGCCGTCATTGCCACGCTGACAATCGAGGACAGGCCGGTCTTTGCACTGGCACTGGAAATCACGCGAACTGGTCCATTCCGCGTCGCCCGCTTCATGGGCGGGCGCCATGCCAACGGCAATTTCGCCGCCGCCGATCCGGCATGGCTGGCAAAGGCAGATGCTGGGGGGATCCGCAGGCTGGTGACGGCGATCGGCAAGGCGCGTCCCGACATCGATCTCGTTGCCTTGGAAAGGCTTCTGCCCGACCTCGATGGCGTTGCCAATCCGCTGGTGGCGTTCTCCAACTTTCCGAGCCCAAACCTGTCGCTCGCCGTCAATCTCGACGGTGGTTTCGATGCGCTGCTGTCGCGTGTGGGCGGCAAGCGCAAGCGCAAGAAGCACCGTTCGCAGACACGAAAATTCGAGGCGGTCGGCGTTCATCGCCGCATCGAGGCGCAGACACCCGAAGACGTGAACCGGCTGCTCGACGCTTTCTTCGAGATGAAGGAGTTCCGCTTCGCCAAGATGGGCATCGCCAATGTCTTCGGCGAGCCGGAGGTGCGGGCTTTCTTCCGTGCCCTCTTCGCCGGCGCGCTGGCCGAGGAGAAACCGGCCTTTGTGCTGCATGGGCTCGAAGTGGCCGGCAAGCTGCGTGCAATCACCGGCTCGAGCCGCTCGGGCAAACGCCTGATCTGCGAATTCGGCGCCATCGCCGAGGACGATCTCGGCCACACCAGCCCCGGCGATTTCCTTTTCTTCGACATCATCGAGGAAGCCTGCCAAACAGGCTTCGATGTCTATGATTTCTCGGTCGGCGACGAGCCCTACAAGCGGCTCTGGTGCGATATCGAGACCCAGCATTTCGAGGTGCTGGCGCCCCTGACGCTGAAGGGACGCGCCCTGGCGTCGGCGCTGCGGCAGGGCGCACGGGCGAAAGCCTTCATCAAGAACAACCCGACGGTCTGGAAACTGACCAAGATGCTGCGCCGCAAGGCCGCCGGACAGGCAGCGCCCGCTCCCACGGACGACGAAAACTAGCGTTCAGAAATTCAGCGCTTCGCGGAGCGCCGGGCCGGCCCTGACCCGCAGGTCGAGATCCGCCTCGATGTGGTCGATATGGTGCAGCATCAGCCGGCTCACCAACCCGCAATCGCCGCTCTCCAGCGCGCCGACCATTTCCGTGTGCTCACTGTGCCCGCAGGCCGACACGCCGGATCGTCCGTAAAGGGCGATCACCAGCGACGAACGCGCCACCAGCTCCTCCATGAAGCGCTGCAGGATGGCATTGCCGGCGACGGAGGCGAGCAGCAGATGGAAATCGCCCGACGCCTTGATTTCGGAGCGCCGCGCGGTTGGGCCGCGCTCGGCGATGAAGCGGCCTTCCTCGTCGAGCTGCGCGCGGAACGCAGCGATATCGGTGGCTGTGACCCGCCCACAGGCGGCAATGGCTATGCCCGGCTCGATCAGCCGGCGCGATGCGAACACCTGGCGCGCTTCCTCGGGCGAAGGGTTGGCGACGAAGGCGCCACGGTTGCGCTCGGTACGCACCAGCCCCTCGAAGGACAGCATCTGCAGCGCCGCGCGCGCGACGGTGCGCGAGACGTCGAACAGCGTGCCGACCTCGCCTTCCGACAGCTTGGTGCCGGGCGTCAGCCGACGGTCGACGATGGCGTCCCGCAGATTGTCGCGAATCGCCTGGGCGCGATCCTGGTTGGCGCTGTCGGCGGAATGGATCTGATCGGCAATGTTCATGGCGATGATGGTTCCCAGCCTCTTCTAGCGCAACTCGTCGCCTGCGCACGAGAGGCAAGTGGACACGAAGCCAAAAAAGATTGCATACGATTCTTGTGCAGATCGCGCACAATCGCCCATAATTTGTGCAATGCACAAGATAGCCTACCGGCTAGGCAGTGGGCAAGAACCCCGATTTTTCTGTCGATTCAAACGCTTGGACCGGTTGCCGCCGATTGGCACGCATAATGCATTGGGTAATGCGACCAAACGGGGAAGCCTGAATGTCCAAAGCCGCCGAGATCGACATCGTGTCCGTTTCGAAAGTGTACGGAACGACGACTGCCGTCGAGGCCATCAGCCTGAAAATACCGGCAGGCACCTATTGCTGCTTGCTTGGCCCCTCCGGCTGCGGCAAGACCTCGACGCTGCGCATGATCGCCGGCCACGAAAGCATTTCGTCGGGCGATGTCCGCCTCGGCAACATTGTCGTCACCGACCTGCCGCCGGCAAAGCGTGGCACGGCGATGATGTTCCAGTCCTATGCGCTGTTTCCGCATCTCGACCTTGTCGACAATGTCGCCTTCAGCCTGAAGATGAAGGGCGTCGACAAGGAGCAGCGCCGTGCCAAGGCGCTCGACATGCTCAAGCTGATGCAGATGGAGGCCTATGCGACGCGCCGGCCGGCGCAGCTTTCCGGCGGCCAGCAGCAGCGTGTTGCACTCGCCCGCGCTCTGATCACCGATCCCGAGGCGCTGCTGCTCGACGAGCCGCTGTCGGCACTCGACCCGTTCCTGAAGATACGCATGCGCGCCGAGCTGAAGAAATTGCAGACCTCGCTTGGCATCACTTTCGTCCACGTCACCCACAGCCAGGAAGAGGCCATGGCCTTGGCGGACCTGATCGTGGTGATGAATGACGGCCGCATCGAACAGGCGGCGCCGCCGCGAGATGTGTTCGAAAGGCCGGCCACCGCCTTCGTCGCGCGCTTCATGGGTGACCACAATGTCATCTCCGGCCGGGTTACCGGCGCGCGCGACGGCATGGTCGTCTTCGACGTCAATGGTGGCGCCTCGCTCGCCGCCCGCGGGCAAGGCCGGGAGGCGGGCCAGGAGGTGGGCACGCCGATCGACATCGCCATCCGCACCGACCATGTGCGCATCGGCGAAGCACCCTCTCCCGGCCTCGGCTTCACCGGCATCGTCTCCAACATCGAATATCGCGGCGCCACGGTGAAGCTGTCGGTCACCGGCGGCGGCATCGACGATTTCACCGTTATCATCGACGATTCCGACTTCTTCGCCAAACCCGTCGCCCTTGGCGACGCCGTACCGCTCGCCTGGGATTCCGAGGACGCCATCGTCCTCGGCCGCCTTCATTCATGAATTCAACGAAGCAAAACAAAACAGGGGAATAGGAATGACAAAAACAGTAGAAACAAAGACCGGAATTTCGCGACGTTCGTTGCTCAAGACAGGTGCGGCCGCCGTCGGCCTCGCCGCAGGCTCGGGCGCCATTACAGGCTTCCCGACCATCTGGGCGCAGTCCAACATCACGCTGCGCCAGTTCGGCACCGGCGTGTCGAACCTGAACGCGATCGCCGACAAGTGCAAGGCCGACCTCGGCATCACGCTGGAAATGACGGCGACCGATTCGGACGCGGCCGCCCAGCGCGCCGTGACCCAGCCCGACAGCTATGACATCGCCGACATCGAATACTGGATCTGCAAGAAGGTGTTCCCGAGCGGCGTGCTGCAGCCGATGGATGTCAGTAAGCTGAAATACTACGACGAGCTGGTGCCGTTGTTCAAAACCGGCAAGCTGACGCCCGACAGCATCATTGCCCAGGGCACCGCGCCGCACACGGTCGGCTATGTCGAAGCGCAGGACTCAAAGACCTTCGCCAAGGCGCCGACCAAGTGGTTCACCATGGTGCCGACGATCTACAACGCCGATACGCTAGGCATCCGGCCCGACCTCGTCGGCCGCGACATCACCACCTGGGCCGACATCATGGACCCGGCCTTCAAGGGCAAGACCGCGATCCTCAACATCCCGTCCATCGGCATCATGGATGCGGCCATGATCATGGAGGCCACAGGCAGCATCGAATATGCTGACAAGGGCAACATGACCAAGGAAGAGATCGACAAGACGATCGACTTCCTCATCAAGGCCAAGCAGGCCGGCCAGTTCCGCGCCTTCTGGAAGTCGTTCGACGAGAGCGTCAACCTGATGGCATCGGGCGAGGTGGTCATCCAGTCGATGTGGTCGCCGGCCGTCGCCGCCGTCCGCTCCAAGGGCATCGCCTGCCGCTTCCAGCCGCTCAAGGAAGGCTATCGTTCATGGGGCGGCGGCCTTGGACTTGCCGCCCATCTGAAAGGCGCCGAGCTCGACGCGGCCTACGAATACATCAACTGGTATACGTCGGGCTGGGTCGGCGGCTATCTCAACCGCCAGGGCTACTATTCCGCCAATATGGTCTCGGCCAAGAAGTTCATGTCCGAGGACGAATGGGGCTACTGGATCGAAGGCAAGCCGGCCAAGGGCGAGATCAAGGCGCCGGACGGCACCGTCATGGAAAAGGCCGGCGCCGTGCGCGACGGCGGCTCGTTCGAAGAGCGTATGGGCAAAGTCGCCTGCTGGAACTCGGTCATGGACGAGGACCGCTACATAGTGAAGCGCTGGAACGAGTTCATCGCGGCGTAGAGCGGACGCGTTCACTGTGATGTTGCGATCCTTCGCGCCCCCCTCTGTCCTGCCGGACATCTCCCCCACTTGGGGGGAGATTGGCAGCGTCATGGCCGGCTCTTCGTTAGCAACGTTGGAGTTTGGCGAAGGCCGTTATGAGAGTTCGATCTCCCCCCTCGTGGGGGAGATGTCCGGCAGGACAGAGGGGGGCGCGAAGGATCGCAAGTCATCGCGATCACACGGAGGATTTTCCCAATGACAGTCGCGCTCGAAAGCCCCGCCATCGCAGCAGCCAAGCCCGCCAGACACCGCCGCTTCTCCATCAGTGCCGTCACGCCCTACCTCCAATCGGCGCCGCTGGCGCTCATCCTCGGTGCGTTCCTGCTCTTGCCAATCATCATGATCGTCGTCGTCTCCTTCTGGGATTATGACTTCGCCGCCATGTATCCGGATTTCCTGACGACGAACTATTCCGACGTGCTGGGATCATGGGTCACCTGGAAGACCTATCTCAACACCATCAAATTCGCTGCCATCGTCTGGGCTCTGACCTTGTTCATCGGCTTCTGGGTCGCCTATTTCCTCGCCTTCCATATCCGCACCACCGCCATGCAGATGGTGCTGTTCCTTGTCTGCACGGTGCCGTTCCTGACCTCCAACATCATCCGCATGATCTCGTGGATCCCGGTGCTTGGCCGCAACGGGTTGATCAACTCGACGCTGGTGCAATTGGGGCTGGTGCCAAAACCCATCGAATGGCTGCTCTATTCGGAATTCGCCGTGGTGCTGGCCATGGTGCATCTCTACACGCTGTTCATGGTAACGCCGATCTTCAACACGTTGATGCGCATCGACCGCTCGCTGGTCGAGGCCGCGCGCGATGCCGGCGCGTCCGGCTGGCAGGTCTTGTGGAACGTCGTCATCCCGCTGGCCAAGCCCGGCATGGCGATCGGCACCATCTTCGTCGTCACGCTGGTGATGGCCGATTTCTCCACTGTGCAGGTGATGTCGGGCGGCCAGAGCGCGTCGGTCGCACTGATGATGAAGAACCAGATGTCGCTGCTGCAGTATCCCGCAGCCGCCGCCAATGCCGTAGTGTTGCTGGTGTTGGTACTGTTGATGGTCGCGGGCATCCTGCGCATCGTCGACATCCGCAAGGAGCTTTGAGGTGAGCCACGAAAAACGCACCCTCGAATTCTATGTGCTTGCGGTCTTCTTCACTCTGTTCGTGCTGTTCCTCTATGGCCCGCTGTCGGCGATCCTGATCCTTTCTTTCCAAGGCGAGACCGGCGGCCTCACCTTCCCGCTCAATGGCATGTCGCTGCACTGGTTCGCCAATCTGTTCGAGCGCCAGGCGGTCGGCGATTTCGGCGGCAGCTTCAAGCGCTCGCTCGTGCTCGGCCTTATGGTGATGATCGTCACCGTCGTCGTGTCGCTGCTGGCAGGGCTCGCTTTCCGGCAAAAATTTCGTGGCGCCACCGCTTTGTTCTACCTGGCGGTCGCCAGCCTCGTCGTACCCTCGATCATCATTTCGCTCGGCATCGGCGTCGTCTTCCAGCAGGTCGGCTTCCGCCCGGCCTGGTACACATCGGCCTTCGGCGCGCACCTGACCTGGACCTTGCCCTTCGGCGTGCTCATCATGTTCGCCGTCTTCAACCGCTTCTCGCCCGCCTATGAGGAAGCAGCGCGTGACCTGGGCGCCAACTCCTGGCAGACCTTCGCCCATGTCGTGCTGCCGATGATCGCGCCGAGCCTGATCGGCGTCGGCCTGTTCGGCTTCACGCTGTCCTATGACGAGTTCGCCCGCACGCTGATGACGTCGGGCACCTTCAACACGCTGCCGCTCGAGATCTACGGCATGACCACCAATGTCACGACGCCGGTGCTCTATGCGCTGGGCACGGTGACCACCGTGTTCTCCTTCCTGGTGATCCTGGCCACACTGGGCGCCATCCTCTATGTCGGCCGCAAGCGGGCCAGGGTTTGATCGTGCAGATACTGGTGGTGAACCCCAACACGACGGCGAGCATGACCGAGACGATCGCGGCGGCGGCGCGCGCCGTTGCCGGCGCCGGGACCGAGGTGATCGCGGTCACCTCCTCGATGGGCCCGGCCTCGATCGAGGGCTATTATGACGAGGCATTGGCCGTGCCCGGCCTTTTGATGGAGATCGCCGCCGGCGAACGTGCCGGGGCTCAGGCCGCCATCATCGCCTGCTTCGACGATACCGGCCTGGATGCGGCACGCGCCATGGCCTCCATTCCGGTCATCGGCATCTGCGAGGCCGCACTCGGTGTCGCCTCCTACATTGCCCAGCGATTCACAGTGGTGACGACCACCGAACGCTCGCGTGTCCCTGTCGAGGGGCTGGTGCAGCGCTATGGCATGGCCGGGCGTGCCCGCGTGCGCGCCGCCGACATTCCCGTACTCTCGCTTGAAGACGCTGCTTCCGGCGCTGTCGAGAAACTGCGCGCCGAGATCGCCCGCGCCATAGCGGAAGACCGCGCCGAGGCCATCGTGCTCGGCTGCGCCGGCATGGCCGACCTGGCACACCGGTTGCAGCAAGAGTTCGACCTGCCCGTCATCGACGGCGTCGGCGCCGCCCTCAAACAGGCCGAGGCGCTGATCGCATTGGGCCTGTCGACCTCGAAGCGCGGCTCCTATGCCAGTCCGCTGGCCAAGCCCTATCGCGGCGTGCTGAAATCCTTCTCGCCGGGGGTGGTCGCCGCGGAGTGAACGCTATGAAGCCTACCGTCCGCGCATTGTCTCCGCCGGAACTGACCGTTCTCATCGACTGGGCGGCGGCTGAAGGCTGGAACCCTGGCCTTGATGATGCCGCCGCGTTCCGGCCAACCGATCCTGAAGGGTTCATCGGCGCTTTTGTCGACAACGAGATGACCGCCGCCATCTCGGCTGTCGCCTATGGCGGCAACTTCGGTTTCATCGGTCTCTACATCTGCCGACCAGACATGCGCGGCAAAGGCCATGGCAAAGCAGTCTGGAATGCGGGCATGGCCAGGCTGGCCGGCCGAACGGTCGGCCTCGACGGGGTCGCCGCGCAGCTGGCGAATTATCGCCGCACGGGATTCAGCTCGGCGTACGAAACCATCCGCTTCAGCGGCCGTATCGCGACCCCGCCCGTCCGAAGCGAAGGGGTGCGCATGATAACCACGCAACTCGTGCCCGACATCATCGCCTATGACGCCCGCTGTTTCCCCGCGCCTCGACGAGCCTTCCTGCACCGCTGGGCGCAGCCGCCGCATTGCGGGTTCGCCGCGATCAGTTCACTCGGCACCATAGGCTACGCCGTGGCTCGTCCCTGCCGTTCGGGTTACAAGATCGGCCCGCTGTTTGCCGACGACACCGAGACGGCGATGCAGCTCATGGGCAGTCTGGCTGCCGCATGCGAAGGTGGCGACCTGCATATCGACGTTCCTGCCGAAAATTTCGATTTCACCACGGCGCTTTCAGCAATTGGTTTCAGGCCGACCTTCACCACCACGCGCATGTACAAGGGCCCGCCTCCGAAGGTCGACTCGCGACGAATATTTGGCGTGACGACCCTGGAGTTGGGGTAGATCCCGGCGCCGACTGACAGGCTTGGTTTTTCGGGAGCCGGCGGGCGATGGACGAGCCGATCCGTAGTAGCGCCGCCTAAGTCGAATTGTCTGATGTCTCAGGCGGCGCTACGTCGTCCCGGCACGGGGTTACCCGGCGTCTCGTGGCCGATCGGCGTCACCAGAGTGAGGTCGGGATAGCCGCTTTCGATCAGCTCGACGGCGGCCTGCGCCACCTCATCGTCCGCCTGCAGCATGGACATGAAGACCTCAGTGCTGTCGCCGACCAGTCGGCTGATGCCTTGCGCATCGGCCGGTCCGCATTCGACAATGACCAGATCATAGGCAGTGGTCAGCGACTGCATGATGATCGGCAGCCGGTCGGCGGCGCGCATGGCGCGAACCGGATCGGCGGTGCCGACGGGAACGACATGGCAGTCGGAATAGAGGTCAGCGTGAATGACGTCGCTGAACTGCGCTTCCGAAGCCAGCAGATTGGTGATGCCGGGGAAAAGTCCGCTGTCCAGCATCGGCCGCGAGGCGGCACCTGACGCCGTGAGATCGAGCAGCAGCACACGCAGGCCAGCGTCGGAGACTTCGCGCGCTACCAGCACTGCCGATGCAGCCGCCTCATCGCCTTCGGGCGACACGAAGATGGCGCGCGCAGCACCGCTGGCGATCAGCTTTTCCGCCGCCTTCTCGACATCGATCTCGCCAAGGCTGGAGCGTACCCGCTCGGATTGCGGTTCTGGATCGGCAGCCGCTGCTCCTTCCAGCACTGAAGGAGCCGGCTCCTGCTCCGGCTCGGGCGCCAGTTCAGACTCCATGGCCGTCCGCTGATCGACCACCTCCTCGGCCACGACTGCGGCCGCTTCCGGGTCGACGACCGGCGCCGACATTGCCGGCATCGCAACCTGTTCGATGCGGTCCAAGCGGGCCCCTGGGGCCGGACGCATGGCGCGGCCGGAAAACAGCTCCTGCAGCAGCGTGATGACCGACATCAGCAGCAGCGAGCCGACTAAGGCGGCGCCGACGATCGGCACGAGCTTGGGGAAATAGGGTTCCGACGGCACGCGCGCCTCGGAAAACACGCTGGCATCGACCGGCAGGTAATTCTTGCGCGAGGACACTTCGCGGAAGCTCGCCATATAGGATTCAAGCTGCTGGCGCCGGACGTTCGCCTCGCGCTGCAGCGCATCCAGCTGGACCTGCTCCTCGCCGGCCCGCGACGACGCCGCTTTCAGCTTGTTGACGTCCGATATCAGCTGGTTTTCGCGCGCCTGGGCGGTCTGCGCCTGCGTCAGCAACCCGCGCATGATTTTTTGCGCTTCGTTGCGGATCTGGCCGTCGAGATCGGCAAGCTGCGACCTCATCGCCCGCAGGCGGGGATGGTTGTCGAGCAAGGTGGTGGAAAGATCGGCGATGTTGGTTCTGAGCTCGATCTGACGCTCACGCAGCCGCTGGATCAGATCGGAAGACAGCACTTCGGGTACAGCGTCCAGCGAACCGCCATTCTGCAAAGCCTGGCGCACCCTTTCGGCCGTCGCCTCGGCCGAAGCGCGGCTGGCGCGCACACGCGACAGTTCGGTCGATAGCTCGGACAATTGCTGTGTCGCCAGCACCGAATTGTTGCCGCCCATCAACAGGTCCGACTGGGCGGAACGGAAGGCCGCGACCTTGGCCTCTGCATCCCTGACCTGCTTCTGCAGATCGTCGATTTCCGGCCCGAGGAAGGCGGTCGCGGCGGCGTTCGACTTGGTCTTGGCGTCCGCCTGATAGGCCAGGTAGGCCTTGGCGATGGCGTTCGGAATGTCAGCGGCAAGCTGGGGATCTTCAGAGGAAAATTCGACGGCGATGACGCGGGTCTTTTCCACGCCATAAACATTGAGCTTGTCGCGCATCTTCGTCAGCACGCGCTCTTCGAGCGGAATTTCTTCCGGATCGCTCTTCAGCCCGGCAATGACCAGGAGCCGGGTGACCGGCGACATGCCGAGCGCATAGTTGAACTCGGGCTTGTCGCCCAGCTTAAGGTCGGCAGCCACCTGCTTGAGAATGTCGGACGAGGAAATGACCTGAACCTCGGTTGCTACACCTTCCGCATCGAGCACAGGTTTGTCGTCTTCATTGGTGCCGGCAGGCCGCGTATAGGCCGATTCGCTCAACTGGATTTTCAGCTGCGTCGTGGCCTTATAATGTGGCGTGGCAAGCCACGCGAACGCGAAGGCGAGACCAGTGACGAGAAGCGTGATCACAAGAACGCGCAGCCAGTTCCGCGCCAGGCTGGCGAAGAGCTGTCTCAGGTCGACATCGACATCTGCGGCCGCGGACTGGTCGGACATGCATTCCTGCTCCGGACATGAGGCTAGATGGTAGCGTAAACAACTATGGTAACTCAGCCGTTAAGATCGCGGTAAGCAGCTGTTAGGGTTTGCTGACATCCGGTAAACAAAGCCAGCAAAACTATACGGCTTTTTGTCGATTGCCGCCAAATCGGCCGCGTCCCTTTACCGGCCATTAACCCTAACAGGATGATAACGAACCCAGATCCTTAAGGTTTGCCGCCGTGTCCTGGCGGCCATAGCGACGAAGGTGTGTGTCCGATCATGAAAAGCGCTGCTGGTCTGTTTCGCGCTCTGCTGGCCGTGTCGATGCTCGCCGGCTGCTCCAGCTACCGGCCGACGCCGGCGGCCTTCCACGAGGTACTCGACCAGCCCTATCGGCTCGGCGCCGGCGACCGTGTCCGCGTCACCGTGTTCGAACAGGACGGTCTGACCAACACCTACAGTGTCGATCAGTCCGGCTACATGTCCTTCCCGCTGGTCGGCGCGGTGCCGGCGCGCGGCCACACGGCCCAGCAGCTGGAAAAAGCGCTCGCCGACAAACTGCGCCAAGGCTATCTGCGCGACCCCGACGTGTCGGTCGAGATCGATCGCTACCGGCCGATCTTCGTCATGGGCGAAGTGGGCGCCGCCGGCCAGTATTCCTACGTGCCGGGCCTCACCGTGCAGAAGGCCATCGCGATTGCCGGAGGTTTCTCGCCGCGCGCCAACCAGGAAAGCGTCGACATCACCCGCGACATCAACGGCAAGGTGATGACAGGCCGGGTGGTTACCTCCGATCCGCTGCTGCCGGGCGACACGGTCTACGTTCGCGAACGCCTGTTCTGACATCAACGTGGCGGACCAGCTCAGGATCGTCCACTGCTTTCGCTCACCCGTCGGCGGGATCTTCCGGCATGTGCGCGACCTGACGGAGGCCCAGCTCGCCGCCGGACATGTTGTCGGCATCGTCTGCGATTCGACCACCGGCGGCGAATACGAGGAACGCCTGTTCGACCAGATGAAGGACAGCCTGGCGCTCGGCATCCATCGCACGCCGATGCAGCGCCATGTCGGGCCGGGCGACTTCGCCTCGGCCTGGCGTACCTATCGAATCATCAAGGAATTGCGGCCGGACGTGTTGCACGGGCACGGCGCCAAAGGTGGCGCCTATGCCCGTCTGTTCGGCTCATTGTTGCGGGTATCTAGGTCTCGCGTAGCCCGCCTCTATTCGCCGCATGGCGGCTCCCTCCACTATGATGAAACGACGACGACCGGGAAGCTGTTCTTCGCGCTCGAGCGCTTCATGGCGCGCTTCACCGACTGCCTGCTGTTCGTCTCCGACTATGAGCGGCGCACCTATCGCAGGAAGGTCGGCGAACCGCCTATCCCGAACACGCTGGTCTATAACGGCCTGCGCGCCGCCGAGTTCGAACCGGTGGTCGCACAGCCCGACGCGGCCGACCTGCTCTACATCGGCATGATGCGCGACCTCAAAGGGCCTGACATTTTCATCGACGCGCTGGTGCTGGCCGGGTCCCAGCTTGAGCGCCGCTTGACCGCGGTCATGGTCGGCGATGGCGACGACCTGCCGCGCTACCATGCGCAGGTGAAACGGCTGGGCCTCGGAAAACAGGTCCGCTTCTTGCCGCCGATGCCGGCCAGGGAGGCATTTTCGCTGGCCGATCTGGTCGTCGTCCCCTCCCGCGCGGAAGCCATGCCCTATATCGTGCTGGAGACGCTGGCGGCCGGCCGGCCGATGATCGCCACGGCCGTCGGCGGCATTCCCGAAATCTTCGGGGAGGGATCCCCTGCCCTGATCCGTCCCGATCCGCGCCAACTCGGCGACAAGATGGGTGAAGCGCTGCGCGATCTCGACGCATACCGGCGCGTCATGCCTGACACCGCCAGGCTCAGGGCGCGATTCGGCGCCGATGTGATGGCCGCCGAAATCGAAAAGGCCTATTTCGCCGCGCTCAACAGATAGACGACCGTCCAAAACCACAAGTTGTTCTCAAGGTTTTTTTAGCTCTCTTTCTGCTATCGTCATGGCGGAACCTTGTGGGAAACCCGATGAACGAGACCGACCCCACGCGCCGCTTTTCGGCCGATGCGGTGCGCAAATTCGGCAGTCCTGCCGAGAGCCCCACGCCCGGCGGCATGAACAGTGTTGCCCGCCAGGTCGCCTCGCAATACCGGCGCGATACGATGTCGCCGGTCATGGTCAGCGGCGTACTGCGCATCGTCGAATTCGGCTTGCTGTTCCTGTCGGGGCTCGCGCTCTACTTCCATTTTGTCGGCTTCTTCAACTATCTCGCCTGGCAATATCCGCTGACCATTGCCGCGGCGTCATTCGTGGCCGTGGTGCTGCTCGACGTCAGCGATTGCTACCAGATCTCCGCCTTGATGCGACCGATCTCCAATCTCGGTCGCGTGCTGATGGTCTGGGCCGGCACCTTCGCGCTGATGGCGCTGACGGCCTTCATCATGAAAATGTCGGAGGATTATTCGCGTCTGCTGTTCGGCACCTGGTTTGTCGTCGGGCTGCTTCTGCTGTTCGGCCTCAGGCTGGTGATGTCGAAGCTGATCCGGCGCTGGGCGCGCAACGGCCGCATGGAACGCCGCGCCGTCATCGTCGGCGGCGGCAAGGCGGCCGAGATGCTGATCCGCTCGGTCGAGAAGCAGCCAGACAACGACATCCGCATCTGCGGCATCTTCGATGACCGCGGCGACAAGCGCTCGCCGCCGATCGTGGCCGGCTATCCCAAGCTCGGCACCATTTCGGAGCTGATGGAATTCGCCCGCATCGCGCGCATCGACATGCTGATCGTGTCGCTGCCGCTGACTGCCGAAACGCGCGTGCTGCAACTGCTGAAGAAGCTCTGGGTGCTGCCGGTCGACATCCGGCTCTCGGCGCATTCGAACGCTTTGCAGTTTCGCCCGCGCGCCTATTCCTACATCGGCTCGGTGCCGATGCTCGACATCTTCGACAGGCCGATCAACGACTGGGATTCGGTCGCCAAGCGCGCCTTCGACATCGTCTTCTCGCTGATCGGCATCATCCTGTTTTCACCGGTGATGCTGGCGACTGCCATCGCCATCAAGCTCGACAGCAAGGGTCCGGTGCTGTTCAAGCAGAAGCGGCACGGCTTCAACAACGAGATCGTCGAAGTCTACAAATTCCGCTCCATGTATACCGACCGCTCCGACCCGACCGCCAAGCAGACGGTGACCAAGAACGATCCGCGCGTCACCCGCGTCGGCCGCTTCATCCGCAAGAGCTCGATCGACGAGCTGCCGCAGTTCTTCAACTCGCTGTTCGGCACGCTGTCACTGGTCGGTCCGCGCCCGCATGCGATTGCCGCGCAGTCGCACAACCTTCTCTACAATGAGGTGGTCGACGGCTATTTCGCCCGCCACAAGGTCAAGCCCGGCGTTACCGGCTGGGCGCAGATCAATGGCTGGCGCGGCGAGATGGACACCAATGAGAAGATCCGCATGCGCACGGAATACGACCTCTACTACATCGAGAACTGGTCGATGCTGTTCGATCTGCGCATCCTGCTCATGACGCCGCTGCGGCTGCTCAACACGGAAAACGCCTATTGAGCGCGATTTCCCATGATGTGCCGCAGGCTGCGGTCAATGCCAAGCTGATCGCGCTGATATCCTCGGGCGCGGTGTTTCTCGGCGTCTTCCTGTCAGGCTTCGTCATCGACGAACCGGCGCCCTACGATCTTTTCATGCTCGGGCTGATCGGGGTGTGGGTGCTGTTTGGCCTGCGCATATCGCGCGCCGCCGTGCCGCTGCTCGTGCTGCTGATCACGATGAACATCGGCGGAATGATTGCCATGACGCAGATGGCCGATCTCGCCAACACACCGCTCTATCTCGCCGTCTCGCTGTTTCTCGCGTTCACCGCGGTGTTCTTCTCGTCGGTGACGGCGGTGCAGCCCGGCCTCTACCGGCTGATCTTCATCGCCTATGTCGTCTCCGCGGTGGTGACCTCGCTGCTCGGCATTGCCGGCTATTTCCACGCTTTCCCGGGCGCTGAAATCTTCACCAGATACGACCGCGCCCAGGGCGCCTTCCAGGATCCGAACGTGTTCGGACCATTCCTGGTGCTGCCCGGCATCTATCTGCTCTATCTCCTGTTGACCGGCTCGATCGCGCGCATGCCGCTTCTGGCGGTGCCGCTGCTGATCATCACCGCCGGCATCTTCTTTTCGTTCTCGCGCGGCGCCTGGGGCATGTTCGCCGTCTCGGCCATCCTGCTCACCGGCGCCCTGTTCCTGCAAAGCAACAGCGGCAAGTTCCGGCTGCGCGTCATCATCATGACCATTGCCGCCGTCACCCTGCTGGTGGTCGCCATGATCGTCATCCTGCAGCTGCCCGGCGTCGGCGAGATGTTTTCCAGCCGCGCCCAGCTGGAACAGAGCTACGACACGGCGCGCCTTGGCCGCTTTGCCCGCTACACGATCGGCTTCGAGATGGCGCTCGAACGTCCGCTCGGCATCGGCCCGCTGGTATTCGGCACCATTTTCGGCGAAGACACGCACGACATCTGGTTGAAGACGCTGATGGATTATGGCTGGCTCGGCTTCGTCTCGTTCCTGTCGCTGACGCTGTGGACGATCGCCGCCGGCTTCCGCATTCTTTTGCGCGACCGGCCGTGGCAGCCCTATCTGCTCTGCGCCTACGTCGCTTTCATCGGCAATATCGGGCTCGGCACATTCATCGATATCGACCACTGGCGCCATGTCTACCTGCTGCTCGGCCTAATCTGGGGCGCGATCGCGCTGGAATACAGGCATCAGCGCGGGTTGCGGGCGGTGGCGCAACCGAGGTAGCCGAGTAATCCTAAAGGACAGGAACAGCCGCGCACGCCAATACCGGGGTTGTGCAGGCCCTCGCAGGCTTTGATCTGCTTGCTCCAACCCCTGGTCGAATTGAGCACGGTTGCCGGCGGCGCATTTATGTTGTGATGGTGGGAAAACGTCGCTAAACGCGACTGACAAAATTCCAATTGAGTTGGCGTGCTTGCCGGGCTGGATAATATTCCGGGTTGGTGGGCGCCACTAATCTGACGGGCGTGGTTATGCTGAGGGAAAGCTATTTCGAATTCATGCTGCGCTGGTACGCGTATCGCCGATGGCACAGGCCCCCGCGGCGTGTGCGGCAGGCCGAATACGACTTCCATCAGCTTATGAAAAAGCTTCCCGCCGATAGTCTGTTCATCGATCTCGGCGCCAATATTGGCGACGTCACGGGACATGTACTAGCCTATGGGATGCGGGTGATTGCTTTCGAGCCTGACCCTGTTGCTCGCCAGATTTTGACGAAAAGGTTTGGCAACAACGACCGGGTGACGATCATTCCGAAGGCTGTTGGTGGATCAGCGCGAGCGGCCACATTCCATCAGAGGCCGGACGTCAGCGATCTCCGCAGGACCGAATCGTCGTCCCTGATCCAGACACACGAACACACGAACGGGAAAAGCTTTGAAGTTGAGGTGGTTGACCTGGTGCAGTTCCTGCAAGGTCTCCATGAGCCGATCGCCATCGTCAAGATGGACATAGAAGGGGCCGAAGCGGAATGCATCGAAGCCATGCTGGACGCCAGCATTCACCGTTCGATTGGACAAATCCTGGTCGAGACACATGAACGGTTCTCGCCAGACCTGGCCGACCGGATCGGCAAGCTGCGGGGCCGGATCGCGCAGGAAGGCATCCGCAACATCAATCTGGATTGGAGCTAAGTATCGGCTCGGCCTTGAGCGTGCTAGCCGGAGGGCATCAACCAGCGAGGCAATAGACTTATCGAGGAAGATTGGCGGGAGGAACCGCGTCCGGCGGAGCGTCAAGTTCTATCTGGCTATGCCAGCTACCCGTTCGGGGTATTGCACGGCCAACATCGAATTGTCCGCATGGCTGGCAAAGATGGCGCTGACCTCTTCGGCGTCGAACCGCGCCCGTCGCTTGCGCTTCTCGTCGTTCAGCAAAATCCCGCTGATGGCGTCGAACTTGCGGCCGAGGTTTTTCAATATGCCTCTCTTGATCGGCCAGTTGCTGTTGAAACGGCCGGCCCAGGGCGTGCCTTTCGCCAGATCACGATAGATCGCCATGGCGCCGACCTCGACACCGATCGGCGGACGGTCCCAGGGCTTGCCCCAGGCGAAGTGGCGGGCGTAGCAGCGGCTGAAAGAAATCTGGCTGGTGTAGTTGGTCATCACGTTCCAGAACGGGTGCATCGTCTGCCACCTGCCCTCGAAAGCCACGTTCAATGCACCTTGATCCATCCCGTAAACCTGCTCGGAGGCCAACTGCCGGGTACGCTCCAGAAGCCCCTCCTGCCTGACCAGTGGCATGTTGAACACCAGCACGCCGGCATTGAACTTCGGCGCGCCTGGCTGCATCGGTAAATGCTGTCGATACTTTACGTCGAAATAGGTCTGCTCATCGTGTGCGGCCAGCAGCGGAGCGTTGAGCGGGACGTTGCAGAGGTCTTCTATCGATCTGTTGAAAAGCACATCGGCGTCGGAATAGGCGATGCGGTCATATGGTTCGAACTCCGGCAATTGATCGGCAAACAGCCTGATGTAGGTCGCAAGGGTTGGGTGCGTTCCGCGGTTGAAGTTTGTCGCTTCCATGAATTTCGTGACATCCAGGATGCGGATCTTCCCACCGAGCAGACGCTCTCCGATAGCTCGGTCTTCGTTGGAGATGACACCGGTGTGCAAAATAAAGCCGTCGAGGTGGTCCGACACATTCAGCACGCGGCGCGCCGCCAGGCTGGCATACGGGAAATACCTCTGGTCGGTGGCGAAAAAGAAACACGATTTTTGCGGCATGCTACAACCTGTTGCCTGACCCATTCGCGAGAGCTCCGTTGCGGGTCTCAGGCGAAACCACCGAGTACTTCCGGAAACTGCACAGCCATCGCCCCGGCGTCAGCATGCTCGGCATATATCTTATGCACCTTGCTGCCGTCGTACCGTGCGCGCCGCCGATACCGGTCCTTGTTCGGCAACATCCCCATGATACCGTCGAACCTTCGGGCGAACCGCCTCATGACGCCCCGCTCGAAGGGAATACGCTGCCGGAAGGGCTCAAGCCACGGCGTATCCCTTGCCAGATCGCGCCAGACGGCAAGCGCCTCGGGCTCCACGTCGACCTGGCTTCCCCAGGGCTTGCCGCCGGCGAAATGCCGCGCATAGGCTTGGGCGAACCGAAACTCCTTCGTATCGTTGGACATCAAATTCCAGTTCGGGTGCATCGTCTGCCACTTGCCCTCGAAGACGATGTTCAGCGCGTTCTGATCGTTCATTTGCCCGGCAACGGCAACATCTCTGGCGCGGTGCAAAAGTCCCTGTTGACGCACGGGCGGCATGTTGAAGACGATGATGCCGGCGTTGAAATAAGGCGCCCCCGGCTGCATCGACAGTTTGTTCCGATAGCCCGGGCGGAAATACATGTAATCGTCGTGAGCGGCCAACAACGGAGCATGAAGTGTCTGGCCCACCAGGTCGGCGATATCTCGATTGAACAGAACATCACAATCGACATGAGCGATGCGGTCATAGTCCGCGAACTGAGGCAGTTGGTCGGCGAAAAGCCGAACAAAAGTGCCGACATTGCTTGGCCGGAAAGTATGGCCAGCCTCCGCAAACAGCCCCGAAACGTCCATTATGCGAAGACGGTTCTTCAGCAGGCGTTCAGCAACACGCATATCGGCATCACGTGCGCCGACATGCAGGATGAAGCCTGGCGTTGCGTCTCCCGAAACATCCAGAATTCTGCGCGCCGCCAAGCATGCATACGGAAAATAATTGGCGTCGGCCGCCAGAAAAAAACAGGAATTTGCCACGCGCAATCCTTCGTATCGATACTGCGCGAGCCATATCGCCTTGGCGTTGCGGCGACAAGGCCGAATGCTGGCGACTTTCAGGCCCGGCGCGCCGTTTTAGCGCTTGCACCATACCCCTTGAAAATATATGGCTTTGCGCGGTCCGGAGTGTAGCGCAGCCCGGTAGCGCACTTGACTGGGGGTCAAGGGGTCGTCGGTTCGAATCCGGCCACTCCGACCATTTTTAGACAGGACTTGCCCCCAAAGGTCCTGCTTCTCAAATCACCAACATTCATCCTTGGCACACATCAACCCATTCGGCGCCGACAATCTGTGCCATGCGCAGCGGGCTGAGCCTTACAGCGGCGTTGGTGGCGCCGGCCGCGGGCACGACTTCATCGAAGGCGCGCAGCGAGACGTCGCAATAGACCGGCAGCGGCGCCGGCAGGCCGAATGGGCAGACGCCGCCGACGGGATGGCTGGTAATCGCGACAACCTCGTCGGCGTCAAGCATGCGCGGCTTGCCGCCGAAACGGTCCTTGAATTTGCGGTTGTCGAGCCTCGACATGCCGCCGGCCACGATCAGCATGGTCTCACCGCCGACGCGCAGGCAGATGGTCTTGGCGATCTGCGCCGGCTCCACGCCATGCGCCTCAGCCGCCAGCGCCACCGTCGCGGAACTCGCTTCGGTGACGAGCACTTCGACATCGGGCGCATGGGCAGCCAGGAAGGCGCGCACGGATTCAAGGCTCATCTCGGCATTGTCCCATTCGAAAACGGTTAGCGTTCACACTGGATAGCTTCACGCTCGGTCGGCGGCAACCTCCCCGCCCCTCGACGGCTGCAGCGATACCAGGCCAGGCGGGTCGCGCCGCATGTCGGCAACGCAAGGCGCATCCCCCGTGCGGGAGATGTGTTCGGGCTGCTGCCTTGGTAGGTCGCAATGGATCAGGGCCGGCGCTGATGCTGTGCTCCCACGACCAACCGGAGAGATCATCATGCTCAAGCTCGCCTCGGCTCTGGCGCTGCTGCTTGTCGGGACGGCGCCGCTGCTTGCCGACGACATGCCGATAAACGCGGACGCCATCAAATGGGGCCCTGCTCCTGCTGTGCTGCCCGCCGGCGCGGACATGGCTGTCATCGCCGGGGACCCCTCGAAGGATGGCATCTACGTGCTGCGGTTGAAGCTGCCGGCCGGCTACAGGATTGCCGCGCACAACCATCCCACCTCGGAATATGTGACGGTGATTTCCGGCAATTTTCATATCGGCATGGGCGACAAGCTCGACGAGACCAAGGGCATCGAACTGACCGCCGGCGGCTTCGGCGTAGCCCCACAGGGAATGAACCATTACGCCTGGACGACAAGCGCTACGATCGTCCAGGTTCATGGCGAGGGGCCGTTCGCGATCACCTACGTCAACCCGGCGGACGATCCGAGCAAGAAGTGACATTCGCCGTTGGCGAATGCAACAAGCCCGCCAGGGCAAACCATGGCGGGCTTGTTGAACGACGCTTGGCCGTTGTTTATGAAACGGACCGGTTTTCCACAGGCGCCGTGGGCGCCGGGGCATCGATCAGGGCCGTTTCCGGCAATTGCAATGCTGCGGCGATCCGGCGAAGTTTCGTCGGATCGGTGTCCTTGCCGCTCTCTATGTCGGCAATCTCGCTGGTCGACAGACCGCAGGTCAGGGAAAGCTCTTCAATACTGTATCCCTTTGTCTCCCGGATGGCTTTGAGGCCGGGGTGCTCGAGCGCAACGTCGGCCGCCAGCCTGGAGAAGGGTTCGTGTTTTGCAGTTTGGGGCATTGGCAACTCCATGGGGCTAAAGAGTTTTGGATCAAATGATAGGGTGTTGCCTGAGAGCCGGGACAATGCCCGCTTGACGGCGATTTGCCAAGGCCCAAACCGACCGTCACAGCATCGTGAACCGGCGTCAAAACCGCAGGCGCCAGGGCACATATAGGATCTCCGCCCCGATCTCCCAATCAAGTTCTTTTGAAGGGCCGCACGCCGAAGTGTTCAGCGGTTTTGCGCCGCTCGCGCGTTAGCCTGATGTTGCTGGCAGTCGCATCGGGCCAGCTTTTCCCAAGAGGATCAGATCCATGACATTCAAGACATCAGCCATCGTGCTCGCCACGATTTCAGGCCTCGCCGGCGCGAGCATGGTCGCGGCGCAAGCCGCCGAGGCCGTGCGCATTCGCGGCACGGTGACCGCCTTTGCCGGAGCGACGCTGACGGTGAAGACCCGCGAAGGCGCTACCGACGCCATCGCGCTGGCTGAAGGGTGGAAGATTTCCGGCGTCGCCAAGGCGGATGCCGGGGATATCAAGCAAGGCGATTTCCTCGGCATTGCCTCTGTTTCGAAGGCCGATGGCGGCAGCGGCGCGCTCGAGGTGGTGATCTTCCCGGCCGCGCTGAAGGGCGCCGGCGAAGGCGACCGCCCGTGGGATCTCGAGCCCAACAGCCGGATGACCAACGGCACGGTCGCCGATGTCACCGAGATTGCAGGTCGCACGGTGACGCTGACCTACGACAATGGCCAGAAAAAGCAGATCGCGATCCCGCAGACGACGCCGGTGGTGACCTTTGCGCCGGCGACGCCCGCCGACCTCAAGCCTGGCGCTGTGGTGTTCGTCAACGCCGAGCGCGGCAGTGACGGCAAGCTGACCGCGGGCCGGGTCGTTGTCGGCACAAACGGCGTCATTCCGCCGATGTAAGTTGCCGACGAAGCCGCCAGACACAATCCAGAAACAAAATTCTACAGTCCGGAAAAACTGTCGAAAAGTTCGGAGGCGATAGTCATGACTGCGGGGTTCACCGGCACCGATCTTGCTCGGTGACGGCCAAATTCAGCCCGCGCAGAAAAGGAAACGAAGTCATGAAGAAGTCCCTCCTGTCGGCTCTCGGGCTGGCTT
The DNA here is from genome assembly GCF_040324035.1 of Mesorhizobium sp. M0016. NCBI lineage: Bacteria > Pseudomonadati > Pseudomonadota > Alphaproteobacteria > Hyphomicrobiales > Phyllobacteriaceae > Mesorhizobium > Mesorhizobium sp. M0016. The sequence continues at coordinate 115,096 of NZ_JAMYVM010000013.1, forward strand.
TTGCCCTGGCTGTCTCTCTGCCCCTCATCGGCGCCAGCAGCGCCGACGCAGCACCGCTGCACAAGAAGCATCACCACCATCATCATCATCACAACAAGCATCACCGCCATCACCATCACCACCGCCACCACCACAAGGTGGAGGCCAAGAAGGCCTGACACGGCCGACTTGCCCAACGGGAAGGCTGGCCCTGGAGTCCTCGTCAAGGCCGCCTTCCCGTTGGTTTTTGCCAGGCGACACGTGGAAAAGCTGAAGGCAGGATTCGATGGCGCCCATGCGCCAGAATGCGAGCAACCACAGCGCACCCAACGAACGTATCAGGCGCAAGGCCGACAACACAGCGGTAGCCAGCTGCAGGACACCCCGGGTCTCTCAATGCCGTCGGAACCCGCTAGGACGGCGCCGCGAACGCGAGCACTATTGCGATCAAAATCAAAAGCGGCCCCATCCATTTGAAATGCTTCGCGACCTGCAGCCACCATGGCTGCTGACCTTGCTGGGCCTGAAAAGGACTTTGGAGCAGCCCAAAACCAACGCCTGTCATCCACAACCCAGCGCAGAACATGATGAACTCGTCGATGTAATTTGCGACCACGCCCGTCTCCTCCGCCGGTACCTTTGGACTGGCGTTATAGTCGCAGCCGGGAGTGGCAGAAAGCGCGGTGCCAAGTGGCGGCAATGACTGCTGCCGCCACCTGACAAGAGCCGGGGGCGGACTCGGTCTTGGCTGGCCATTTGGGCACGCCACCGTGTGACCTTCGCATGGGATGCCGCGCTGCTACGTCAGCGCCCTTCACGCGAAATGCATGATCGATGCCCGCCCCGCCAGGCGCCGTCCGTTGGCGAAGGCTAAAAATCGACGTCGCAAAAAAAGGCGAAGAAAATTCGAACCACGCATGAACCTTTGCTTTGGAGGCCGCACTAACCGGCATGGACGCCGAGAAGGCGATCCCAACACAGAAGGACGCCATGGTGGCGATCCTCGATCCAGAGAAGGAAATGCTCAAATGACCAACTTCAAGCGCATCACGCTCGCCGCGGCCCTCATGGTCTCGGCCTTCGGTTCGGCTTCCGTTCCGACCTCGGCTTTCGCCAACGGCACGCATCCCACGGGCGACGGCGGCGCGGTTTGCAAGGGCTCCGGTCATTGCCTGGTGCTCTCGATCGAGTGCAAAGGCACCTATACCGACGCCACGGACAAGAATGGCACTGTCTATGGCAAGTGCAGCCAGACCGCGCAGGTTTCGCCGCAGGCCAAGATCAAGCTCGCCAAGTAATCGGCCGCAGATCAGGGAAATGGCGGTCGTCCGCGGGACGGCCGCCATTTTCTTTTTGTTTTCGTGAATTGTTTTAGCGCCGGCTGAGCAACAGGCTGGCGAGAAGGCCGACCACGACCAACCCAACAGCAGCGGCTGTTGCCGGACGATCGCGCGCCGTCTTTTCGATCGCCCTGCCCTGCTTCCTGATCGCCGGCAACGCATCGCTGACAAGGTCGGCAAGCTGCCCATAATAGTCCGAAGCGGCATCGCGCCCGTCCTCGTAGTAAGCACCGCCGCGTTTGGCCACGACTTTGCGCAACGCGGCGAGCTCTTTGGAAAGGGTCGCGACCTGCTTTTCGAGATCGAGATCGGAGAGGGTCGAAAGCGATACCATGATTGTTTTCCTTCTTTTTGAGAGAAGGCCAAACGCATGGCCGCAGAACCGGTTCCGGTCTGCTTGCCCGAGACAGCGGAAAGGTTAGCGCACCTGGTCGAGCAGGCGCTTGCACTCCAGGAGGTCAAACAGCGCCTCCTGCAGCAAGGCCCGGTTGTCGCGCGACAGTTTCGATGCGCCGGGCTGGACCGGACCTTCCTCCTCGGTCTTGCCCAGGCCGAAAAAGCGGCGGCTGGGTTTTACCTTGGGCTGACCGACCAGCATCTCGTCATCCATGCCGCGCGGCTGGGCGGCTGGCGTCAGCGGCACCTGATCGGCCTGCCTGCGCTGCGAGATCGCTTCGACGGCAGCCATGTCGCCATTGCCGATGGCGACCAGGAAATGGTTGCCGTTCTCGCGCAGCAGTTTCTGCACGCCCTTGATCGTGTAACCCTGGTCGTAGAGCATGTGGCGGATGCCCTTGATCAGTTCGACATCCTGCGGCCGGTAGTAGCGGCGGCCGCCGCCGCGCTTCATCGGCTTGATCTGGTTGAAACGGGTTTCCCAGAAGCGCAGCACGTGCTGCGGCAGATCGAGATCCTCCGCGACCTCGCTGATGGTGCGGAAAGCGTCGGGGCTCTTGTCCATGGGCGAAATCCTCACGCTGGACGGCGATCCGGCCCAGTCTGCCGAATCGGGTATCATTTCAGCGGTTTATGAAACAATATTCAAGCCCGGCGTCAAAACGGCCCGGCGTTTTCAACCGAAGCCTGCGGCAGAACCTATTTGCCGCCCTTGGCCTTGCTGTTCTGGTGCGAGCGCAGGATACGGCTTTTCAGCACGTTCGACGACTTGAAGGTCATCACCCGGCGCGGCAGGATCGGCACTTCCTCGCCGGTCTTGGGATTGCGGCCGATGCGTTCGTTCTTGGAACGGACGTGGAAGGTGGCGAAGGACGACAGCTTCACCGTCTCGCCGCGTACGATGGCTTCACAGATTTCGTCCAGCACCGCTTCGACGAGTTCTGCCGATTCAGTGCGTGACAAGCCGACCTTACGGTAAACAGCTTCGGCAAGGTCGGCGCGCGTAAGTGTCTTTCCCCCCATGCGACCGTCCCATCAGTTCAAAAACCATAAATCGATACAGGTAAAGGCAGAGCCTAAGTAATTGATCCGGCAAGGTCAAGGACCGAAACCGGACCGTTCGGCACTTACCAGCGAACGAGAACCGCGCCCCAGGTGAAGCCGCCGCCCATCGCTTCCAGGAGCACGAGATCACCCTTCTTGATGCGACCGTCGGCGACAGCCACCGAAAGCGCCAGCGGCACGGAAGCAGCCGAGGTGTTACCGTGCAAATCGACGGTGACCACCACCTTTTGCTCAGCAATCCCGAGCTTCTTGGCCGAAGCGTCAATAATGCGTTTATTGGCCTGATGCGGCACGAACCAGTCGAGGTCGTCGGCGGTTATGCCGGCCTGCGAAAACGTCGCCTCGATAACGTCGGTGATCATGCCGACGGCGTGCTTGAACACCTCGCGGCCTTCCATCCTGAGATGGCCGACCGTGCCGGTGGTCGAGGGACCGCCATCGACGAAAAGCTTGTCCTTGTGGGCGCCGTCGGAGCGCAGGCTCATCGCCAGCACGCCACGGTCGGCAATGCCGCCGGTGCCCTCATCCGCTTCCAGCACCAGCGCGCCGGCGCCGTCGCCGAACAACACGCAGGTCGAGCGGTCGCTCCAGTCGAGGATGCGCGAAAAGGTCTCCGCGCCGATCACCAGCACGCGCTTGGCGAGGCCGCCTCTGATGTAGAGGTCGGCGGTGGTCACCGCATAGACGAAGCCCGAGCACACCGCCTGCAGGTCGAAGGCAAAGCCGTGATGCATGCCGAGCCGGTTCTGGATCTCGACGGCGGTCGCCGGAAAGGTGTTGTTGGGCGTCGAGGTCGCCAGCACGATCAGGTCGATGTCGGCAGGCGTAAGACCAGCATTGTCGAGTGCTGCGCGCGCCGCCGCCTCGCCCAGGGATGCCGTCGTCTCGTCATCGGCGGCGATATGGCGCTGGCGGATGCCGGTGCGCTGGGCGATCCACTCGTCCGAGGTCTCGACCATGCCTTCGAAATCGGCATTCTTCATGATGCGGCGGGGCAGCGCAGCACCGGTGCCGCGCACGACTGATCTGATCAAAGCTCTTTCCTATTCCTTTTCGTCGACGGTGGCGTCGGATTTTCTGCTTGCCTGGGCATGCGGGTTGCGCGCATGGAACAGGTCGAGATCGGCCTCGATGCGGTCGATCAGATTGTTGCGCACCATATCGTAGCCAAGCTCGATCGCTGCCGCGAAACCGTCCGAATCGGCGCCGCCATGGCTCTTTACCACGATGCCGTTCAGACCCAGGAAAACGCCGCCATTGGAGCGGCCCGGATCGAGCTTTTCGCGCAGGCGGTCAAAAGCGCCCTTGGCGAAGACATAGCCGATCCTGGCCATCAGCGTGCGGTTCATCGCGGCGCGCAGATAGCCTGAGATCTGGCGCACAGTGCCTTCTGCCGTCTTGAGCGCGATGTTGCCGGCAAATCCTTCGGTGACGACCACGTCGACCGTGCCCTTGCCGATGTCGTCACCCTCGACGAAGCCATGATAATTCATCGAGGCCATGTTGGCCTCGCGCAGCATGCGCCCGGCTTCCTTGACCTCTTCCTGTCCCTTGATCTCCTCGACGCCGACATTGAGCAGGCCGACTTTCGGCCGGTCGATGCCGAACACCGAGCGCGCCATGCCGGTGCCGAGAATGGCAAAGTCGATCAGCTGGTGCGCATCGGCGCCGATGGTGGCGCCGACATCCAGCACCACGCTCTCGCCGCGCATCGTGGGCCAGATCGCCGCGATCGCCGGACGGTCGATGGTCGCCATCGTGCGCAGGCAGAATTTCGACATCGCCATCAGCGCGCCGGTATTGCCGGCCGAAATGCAGGCCTGCGCGCTGCCACTCTTGACTGCTTCGACAGCCTTCCACATCGACGACTTCCAGCGGCCGTGGCGCAGCGCCTGGCTCGGCTTGTCGTCCATCCTGACCGCGACTTCGCAATGGTGGAACTCGCTGACCTCGGCCAGTTTGGGGAATTTGGCGAGTTCGGGGCGCACCAATTCCTCGCGCCCATATATGACGAAGCGGATGTCGGGACGCCTGACGGCGACCGTCATGAGTGCCGGGATGACCACGTTTGGCCCGTGATCGCCACCCATGGCATCGATGGAAATCCTGATCACGCGGTCTTTATCTCACTAGCTTGGGCCAGGGCACATGGCCCGCGAAAGAAATACTAAACTCGCGAAATTCGGGGGCTCGCGAAGGTTCGGCGAAAATAGCGGTTTTGGGCTGCCGCACAACCGGCTTTTCTCCGATCGCTTCGTGTTTTAGGATTTTCCAAGCAAGGATCGCAGCTTTTGCTGGAATTCATTCTCGACGGGCTCGTTCGGGCCGGCGGCATCGAGCGAGGCGCCTGCCTTGCGCGGATAAGGATCGATCGCCAGCCCGAAGAACTGTTCGGCGAGCGCGCCGACGTCGATCGTGTCGCCGGAGAATGTTTCCGGGCCGTCTGGCCCGTCGGCGTCGAGCAGGATCTCGCCGCCGCCTTCGAACCCTTGCCGTCCGAGCTTGGATTGCTCCGGCAGGAACAGCGCCTCGACCTCTTCGTCGATATGGGCCGCGACCGGCTCAACGGTGACGATGCAGGCCTGGGTGATATCAGCCTCGACGCGGCCGCTGACCTTGACGCCATTGCGCTTCCACGGCGCCACCAAAAGCTCAGCACGGTAGTTTTCGACAGAAAGCAGCTCGTGCTCGCGCGCAAGCATTGCGCGCTGCGCGGCGTCGGCGTCGATCACCACCTGCAAACCTTTGTGGGGCAGGCGGCCGACATTGGCCGCGAATGAGACCGGGCTAGGCGTGTCCACATGTTTCATCTTGGTCTCCCCTCCTCACTCCGCTTTCGCGACGGGAAACGCCACGGCACCGGAAACGATCGATTCGGACGGCTGTGCTTCAAGCTGCCTTGCGGCATCGATTACATAGGACGCCAGCGGCAAGGCTTGCGGCCAGGCGCCGGCATCGGGTCTGACATTGCGCGCCAGGGCGGCAGCAAGCGCGTCGCGATCGCTGCGTTCCAGCGCGTCGTCATAGGCGGCGGTACGGCCGTAGAACATTTTGGCCAGCCTCTTCATGCGCTTGGGCACGCCGACATCGCCAACGCCCAGTTCCCGCAGCGAATGCTCCACATCGAGAAAGAACTCGTCGATCAGCACCTGCGCGACCTCATGCGCGACGCCCTCTTCGCCGCGGAGCCGGTGCTGAAACAGGAACATGTGCAGCGACAGCATCTCGAAACGGCCGAGCGGCGTATCCGGCACATTCCAGTGGGAATAAAACACGGTCTGCCGCGCCGCCGCCACGATTTGTGCGTAAAGCGCCTCGGTGATAGCGCCGTTGGCGTTGCGTTCGCGGCCAAAAAGGCGCTGGAACATTGAGGGTGGTCTCCTGGGGACCGATTGTTTGAATGGGCCTTGTTGCATCGGCAAGCAAGCTGGTTTACCGGTTTTGCCGCCCAGCGCAAGTTGCGGTCAGCTAATGGAGTTGTTGTTGCGCGCGCTGAAATTCAAGTCGACTTTTCTGCCTGGGGCCACCGCCGCGGTTTCGCTGGTGCTGGTGGCTTCCGCGCTGTCGGGCTGCAATTCGTCCAAGATGTTCGGCGACCTTAACCCTAGCGAGACGCTGACGCAGGGCTATGTTATCGACCAGCAGGCGGTCGATTCGGTGCCGGTGGGCTCCAGCCGCGAACAGGTGCTTCTGGCGCTCGGCACGCCATCGACGAAAGCCACCTTCGACAATGAGGCGTTCTATTACATTTCGCAGACGCGCAAGCGCTATGTCGCTTTCGACAAGCCGCGCCTGGTCGACCAGAAAGTGCTCGCGGTCTATTTTGGCGAGGACGGGCGCGTCACCCAGATTGCCAATTACGGTCTGAAGGACGGCAAGATTTTCGACTTCATCTCGCGCACCACGCCGACCGGCGGCAAGGACCAGAACTTCCTCAGCCAGATCATCAAAGGCGCCAGCAAGCTGGCGCCCCCCATTCCTGGCGGCGGCGCCTAAGAAGCGACCGCCTTCCTTAGATTTTTGCTTCCCCCGAAGCGACACCATCTCAGGCGACCAAAAGCCCGCGGGAGCGATCCTGCGGGCTTTTGTTTTGAGGTCATGCGGCCGCAACACCCGTCGCGCTTTGCCGCGCGTGGCCTGTTCGGCCGCCGGGCTCCAGCGAGGCGCGGTGCACAGCCGCACTCTGCCGCGCTTCCGAAGGCGTCATGCCGAAATGCCGGCGGAAGGCGTGGTTGAAGGTCGAGAGATCGCCGAAGCCGGCGTCGAAGGCGATGGCGCCGATGGTGCGGTGTGCCAGGCGCAGGTCGGCTAGCTTGCTGCAAACCAGCGCCAGCCGCCGGCCAAGCACGAACTGCGACAGCGAGGTACCCTCACCCTCGAACAGCTTTCTGATATAGCGCGCGCTGACGCGGTGGCGCCCGGCCAGGGCGTCCGACCCGACATCGCCGGAAGCCAGATTGCTTTCGATATCGGCTTTGATGGCGCGCAGCCGCGCGGCGCGTATGCCGCGGCCTGCGGCGACCTCGGTGGCGTCCTGCGTTGCCCCGACCACGACCGCGACAAGGTCCTGTATGTGCTTGGCGGCAAGCCAGCGCAATTCGGACGCGGCCAGGTTCGGCTCCTGCATCAGCAGACGGACATAGCTGGTCAGCAGCAAGAACTTTTCGCCCACGCATGACATCGGCGTCATCAGGGCGGCGTCCGCATTCGCAGCCATGGGCCCGAGCGCTGCCTTGGGGATGGTGATGAAGAGATGATGCGACATCGCCCGCTCGATCACATGCGGATCAGAGGAGGACAGAAGGATTGCCTGGCCGGCCTCGATGCTGGCCTCGCGGCCGAGATGCGAGAAGGTGGCAGCGCCCTCCAGACACATGAAGAAAATGTAATCATCGGTCCCCTTGGCCATGGCGCGGGAACGGATGGTGCGGAAGGCGGTGGTCCTCGAATCGGCAATGCCGACGCCCGGCAGCCGCAGGATGGTCGCGTCGACGGAGAGCTTTTCCTCCGTGACGTTAAAATCCATGTCGGTCACCATCCGGCGCAACAGGTCGCAATAGACGTTTCGCCATTCCGCTCGCGGCCACATGGAGGTCGAAAAGCGCGCACGCGCAAACTCGGGGGGTCGAATAGTCATGGGGTACTCCCAAGCGATTGTCTTCATTTCACTGTCGTTCGTAGTCGAGGCTCGTTCCATGAACGGCCTCTCATTCCGACGGCGGCAATCGGGGGGCAGTGGATGGCTACAATGATTTGCGCACTTGGACAAAAGACTATTTACGAAGCTATGGATGAGATTAGTTCATTCATGCTAAGAAACCCAGGGGCAAGATAGGGTAACGGCAGATGACAAGACGGCTTCCACAACTGGAATCCATTCGGGCTTTCGAGGTCATTGCCCGGCTGGGCAGCTTCAAGCGCGCTGGCGATGAGCTGAATGTTACGCCAAGCGCGCTCAGCCACCGCATCGCCGATCTCGAAGCCGATCTCGGCGTGCTTCTGTTCACCCGCCATGTCCGCCGCGTCGAACTAACGCTTGAAGGCGAAAGATTGTCCGCGGGCGTGAGACGCGCACTGCTGGAAATCCAGAGCACGATCGCGAGTGTCGCGCGCAACGAGCGCACGAGGCTGAGGGTCACCGCCATTCCTTCGCATGCCGTGCGCTGGCTGGCCCCGCGTCTGCACAGGTTTCGCAAAAAGCATCCCGAAACAGAGATCGACATCAATGCGGATCTTGCAGTCGTCGACCTTTCGCAGCGAACAGTCGACATCGCATTGCGCTTCGGCGGCGGACACTATCCGGCCGTCGAGACCGAATGGCTGATGGCTGATGCGATCTTTCCTGTCGTCAGTCCCGACTATCTCGCCGCCAACGGCCCGGTCAGAGACCAGCACGATGTGCTGCGACTGTTTCGCATCCTCGACACGACGGCCGAAAATGACGAGAGCGGCGCCAATTGGCGCCACTGGTTCGAGAGAAACAATCTGCCGCTGGATACGGTTGGCGACGGCATGAATCTGAACGGCACCTTGCTGGCGGTCGAAGCGGCGGCCAGCGGTCTGGGCGTCGCTATCGCGAGGAAGTCGCTGGTCGAGAGCGATTTGCGCACCGGCAGGCTCGTGCGCCTCCTGACAACGGACATACCGACGAACTGGAACCACTACGTCGTCGTCCACCCGTCCATCTCCGCCTGGGAGCCTGCCAGATCGTTCATCAACTGGCTGAAGGCGGAAGCCGGCGACAGCGCCGGCGCCGGTTGACCTCGGCGGCCGTTTGGGAACTCTCCTCGGGAGGTCAGCAGAAGGTGCCCCCCGGTGCTCACGGACTCATTGCACCGGCCGGTTGCTCATCCTTGCGGCCCGACTGGTTCGCGGCCTTGGCGGCAAGCGCTGCCGCCATCTGGCTCTCCAGCTCGCGCAGCTTGGCGTCGAGTGTCGCCATGCCGCCCCAGCCGAATCTCGCGCGGTACAGCGGTGCGACCTCGGGCGTCAGGAATTCGACGAGGGTTTCGTCCTCGACCCAGACCTTGAGCACCTTGAACAGGCGCGCATCGATCAGCTCGCTATGCCAGCCCATGCGGGCGGCAATGCCCTGGATGGTTTCGGTCGAATTGGGCGTGCTGAGCAGCACATGCGAGCCGGAGCGCAGGCGCATGTTCGGGTCGAAGCCGATGCCGAGCGGCGCTTGCTGGTCCAGAACCGTGCCGCACGGTAGGATTTCGATCAGCGAGCCGAAATCGTCGCCGAGGCAGACAAACCATGCGCCCTCAGGAAATGGCGGCGACGGCGCACGAACCGCGGTGGCGACAAGCATTTCGGCAAGGACGCTGGCGACGGCCTGCGGATCGCGGGCGTTGAATGAAGCGTGATGCAGCATGGCAATACTCCTGTTTTCAACGGCGGCGGCCGGCAGAAGTGCCGACCCATGCCGCGGCGTTCCGCAAAAACTGAATCACCGGCTGAGCGTCAGGATGACCGCGGCAAACAGGCAGGCGTATTCGGCCAGTCCAAGCACAAGGCGCAAATTGTGGTTGGCCGCCCAGCTGTCGCGCGTCTGCGCCCAATCATCGGGGATGGTCACCGGCGTCCAGCTCTGCACCTGTTTGTTGAGCGGCACCTGACGGCTGACGGTGAAGCCAATGTCGATCACCACCAGCGCCGCGGCGACGATGGTCAGGATGCGCGGCAGGCCGGCATCGACCGCAAACATCGCCATCGCCGCGATCAGCACCAGCGTCGTCAGCCTGACTAACGGCATCACCCGGGTAAACGTCCGGTCGCGCATCTGATGCATGGCCATGTACTGGCCGGCGGTAAGATCATCGATGCGAAAATCGTGGATTACACCCGAGACGTAGATGCCGGCAATAATTCCAGCCAGCGCAAGCGAAGCCGCCATCAAGAAAATGTCCATGTCTTTTCCCTGCCCGAATGTCGTTTCCCTGGCCAAAATCGCCGCAGAGGCGAGCCCGACACCGCGTCGATCGCAATGTCCTGGCCAATGGCCGGGGTATTAAAGCAGGCGAACGGTCCGGGCTTGGGTAGGATGGAACGATGTTTTGGGCAATGCGGCCCTCCGATTGCGTCGGAAACATCAAGTGCCGTGAGATCGAAGCCTATCAGCAAACCTTGACGCGTACTTGCCAGCGACCGGTCAAATTCGTATCAGACCGTGCTGGCCAATGGCGCATCACGCTGAATTGGGAGGAGCATCCGTGCCGGAAAAAACCCGGACAAAACCGACAGGCTGGATGGCGACCGGAACGGCTGACGGCCAGGTGGTCACGCCTGACTGGATACCCATCGAGCCGGTGGCGATCGATGGCGTGAGGGTCAAGGAGATCAGGCCGGTCGCAACCTCCACCGGCTATCTGACCGAGATCTTTCGCGAGGAGTGGGAGCTCGATTCGGAGCCGGTCGGCCAGGTCTTCCAACGGACCTTGTATGCCGGCGCGGTGACTGGCTGGCATGCACACGCGGTGACCACCGACCGGCTGTTCTGCTGCGTCGGCAGCGTTCGCATTTCGCTGTTTGACGGACGCAAGGCCTCGCCGACCTTCGGCGCCGTCTGGCACAAGATTATCGGCCCGTTGCGCCCGGCGGTCGTCATCATTCCACCCGGAATATGGCACGGTGTTGTTTCGCTCGGAGCGGAGACGGCGGTGCTGCTCAACCTCGTCGACAAGGCCTATGCCTACGATCAGCCCGACCATTGGCGCCTGCCGCCAGACACTGACCACATTCCCTACAGACTGGTGTAGCGTGGAAGCATCGGCGCAGCGCGATCAGGCCGGCGGCGAACCGCTGGTCTCGATCGTGATCGCGACGCACAACCGGCCGGCAGCACTGCGGCAGGCATTGACCAGCGTCATGCGCCAGACGTTGCAAGGCTGGGAAGCCTTGGTCATCGGCGACGATTGCAGGCCGGATACGGCGGCCGTTGTCGCTGAATTTGACGATGCCCGCATCGTCTACATCGATCTTCCTGTCAATTTCGGCGAACAGTCCGGTCCCAACAATATCGGCTTTGCCAGGGCGCGTGGCCGCTTCGTCGCCTTGCTCAACCACGACGATCTGTGGTTTCCCGACCATTTGGCGGCGATGACCGGCTGGATCGACGCCTCGGGCGCCGACGTGGTGCTGGCGCGCGGTGCCGTCATCCAGCCGCCGTCGGCGGCCGGCAATCCTGTCAATTCGATCTTCGGGATCGGCAAGGATGGTTTTTACGACCCCGTCACGACGGAAGGATTTGGCTCGGCACACATGTTTCGCCGCGCTTCGTTCAGCCTGCTCGGACCTTGGCGACCCGCCAGCCAGTGCTTTTGCGAAAGCTCGCAGGACTGGCTGTTTCGGGCATGGCGAAAGGGCGCGGTGATCGCGACGATGCCGCACCTCACGGTGATCAAGTTGCATTCCGGCATACGCAAGGGTTCCTATCTCGGCGACAATGCGCAGGAACAGAAGGATCTTCTGGATGCCATGCAGACGCCAGACGCCTTGCGCGTGAAAATCCTTGGCTGCGCGGGCGAACCCATTCGCCTGGCGGCATCGAGTTATCTCAGGCGCAGGCTGATGGCGGCTCTTGGCATCCATCCCCGCGCCCGCGCCTTCCGCCGCAAGTATAAGCGTGGCGCCTTCCTTGCCAAGCTGCGGCGCCTGCGTGGCCTGGCGCCGATGCCTGAGCGCGAACCTGGCGTGAGCGAATTGCTCGATCGCTACAGCAAGCGCGGCGATGCCGGCACCGAGCCGGATGAGGGTTGACTGCCACCAGCGTAAATCTCAAACCAAAACCCGCGGGATCGCTCCCGCGGGTTTGTTCCTGAAGCAGTGGCGTTGCCTTAGCCGTGCGCGAGCACGGCCAGCAGCAGAAGCGCCACGATGTTGGTAATCTTGATTGCCGGGTTGACCGCCGGGCCGGCGGTGTCCTTGTAGGGATCGCCAACCGTGTCGCCGGTGACCGAAGCCTTGTGCGCTTCGGAGCCCTTGAGGTGCTTGACGCCGTCCTTGTCGACAAAACCGTCCTCGAACGACTTCTTGGCATTGTCCCAGGCGCCGCCGCCCGAAGTCATCGAGATGGCGACGAACAGGCCGTTGACGATGACGCCGAGCAACGAGGCGCCGAGTGCCGCAAAGGCGGACGCCTTGGAGCCCGAGATCAGCTGCACGCCGAAATAGACGACGAGCGGCGCCAGCACCGGCAGCAGCGAGGGGATGATCATTTCCCGGATCGCCGCCTTGGTCAGAAGGTCGACGGCGCGCGCATAGTTCGGCTTGGAGGTGCCGGCCATGATGCCCGGATCCTCGCGGAACTGCTTGCGCACTTCCTCGACGATGGCGCCGGCCGCACGGCCGACGGCCGTCATGGCGATGCCGCCGAACAGATACGGGATCAGACCGCCGAAGATCAGGCCGGCGACGACGTAGGGATTGGAGAGGTCGAAGGAGACATCGCCCATGCCCTGGAAGTACGGATATTTGTCGCCATTGGCGGCAAAGAACTTCAAATCGTTCGAATAGGCCGCAAACAGCACCAGCGCGCCGAGGCCGGCCGAACCGATGGCATAGCCCTTGGTCACCGCCTTGGTGGTGTTGCCGACCGCGTCGAGCGCGTCGGTGGAGTGGCGCACTTCCTTGGGCAGGCCGGCCATTTCGGCAATGCCGCCGGCATTGTCGGTGACCGGGCCGAAGGCGTCGAGGGCGACGATCATGCCGGCAAGGCCGAGCATGGTGGTGACCGCGATCGCCGTGCCGAACAGGCCGGCGAGCTGGTAGGTCGAGATGATGCCGCCGACGATGACGATTGCCGGCAGTGCGGTCGATTCGAGCGACACCGCAAGTCCCTGGATGACGTTGGTGCCGTGACCGGTCACCGAGGCCTGGGCGATGGAGTTCACCGGGCGCTTGTTGGTGCCGGTATAGTATTCGGTGATCACCACGATAAGACCGGTCACAACGAGACCGATCAGGCCGCAGATGAACAGGTTCTTGCCGATGATGGTCATGCCGGCGACGGTGCCGACCTCGCCCCAGCCGACGGTTGCCGAGGTAGCGACACCGAGACCGACGATCGACAGCAGGCCGGTGACGATCAGGCCTTTGTAGAGGGCGCCCATGATCGAGCCGTTGGAACCGAGCTTGACGAAGAAGGTGCCGACGATCGAGGTCAGGATACAGGCGCCGCAGATGGCGAGCGGATAGAGCATCGCCGCACCCAGAGCGGCGGTTCCGCCGAAGAAGATGGCAGCCAGCACCATGGTGGCAACGACGGTCACCGCATAGGTCTCGAAGAGGTCGGCGGCCATGCCGGCGCAATCACCGACATTATCGCCGACATTGTCGGCGATGGTGGCCGGGTTGCGCGGATCGTCTTCGGGAATACCGGCTTCGACCTTGCCCACGAGATCGCCGCCGACGTCGGCGCCCTTGGTGAAGATGCCGCCGCCCAGACGGGCGAAGATCGAGATCAGCGAAGCGCCGAAGCCGAGCGAAACCAGCGCATCGATGACGATGCGGTCATTGGGCTGCAGGCCCATCGGGCCGGTCAGAATATAGTAGTAAATCGACACGCCGAGCAGCGCCAGGCCAGCCACCAGCATACCGGTGATGGCGCCCGACTTGAAGGCGATGTCGAGACCGGCGGCGAGGCTGTTGGACGCCGCCTGCGCGGTGCGCACATTGGCGCGCACCGAGACGTGCATGCCGATGAAACCGGCGGCGCCCGAAAGCACGGCGCCGATCAGGAAGCCGACCGCGGCGGTGATCGAGAGCAGCCACCAGGCGAGCACGAGCACGACCACGCCGACGATGGCGATGGTGGTGTACTGGCGCGCCAGATAGGCCTGCGCGCCTTCGCGGATGGCGGCGGAGATTTCCTGCATGCGTGCATTGCCCTGATCGGCTGCAAGAACCGATCGTGTCGCCCAGATGGCGTAAAGGATTGAAAGCAAGCCGCAGGCGATGACGGCAGAAATGATGGTCATTGCCGAATTTTCCTCGATTGATGGCCCAAAAGAACCCCTCCCTGGGCCGTTGGTGCGGGGAGCGGATAAGCCTAGGCGGAATCCGTCCTTCGCAGCGGTGTATGCGAAACAGGGCTCGGAACGTCAAGATATTGTTCGGTTTTTGCCCCGCTTTCAGCCAAAAGGTTTAGGCCACAACATTCCCATTGCCGATGCCCTGCTATTAGATCGATTGAAATGACGCCGCGTCAGTCAATGCTTTGCCCGCAGTCCAGCGACGGTCAGTCGCCAGTCTCCTGCCCCATCTTGCGCGCGGTGTAGCGCTCGATGGCGGACAGTCCGTCATAGATCAGCACCGCCAGCGCCGCGACGATCAGGCCGCCTTGCAGGACGAAGGCGAGATTGTTGGACAGCAGGCCGGCGATGATCACCTCGCCCAGCGTCTTGGCGGCAACCGTCGAACCGATCGTCGCCGTGGCCAGGCTGATCACCACCGACAGCCTTATGCCGCCCAGAATGATCGGCGCGCTCAGCGGCAATTCGACCTTGATCAGCCTTTGCCAGCCGGTCATGCCGGCGCCGCGCGCGGCCTCCATGATGTTGCCCGGCAGCGTCGTGAGGCCGGTCAGCGCGTTCTCGAAGATCGGCAGCAGGCCGTAGAGAAACAGCGCAATCAGCGTCGGCTTCTCGCCGAAACCGACGGCGGGCACCGCCAGCGCCAGCACCGCCACCGGCGGAAAGGTCTGGCCGATGTTCACCAGACTGCGCGACAGCGGCAGGAATTCGGCGCCCGCCGGCCTGGTCACCAGGATGGCAAGCGCCACGGCAACGATGGTTGCGGCGACGGTAGCGATCAGCACGGTCCTGAGATGCAGCAGGGTCAGCGTCAGCAGGCTGCCCTGATTGTAGATCGCCGGCGCATTGTTTTCGGTCAGCGGCTTCAACAGCGGCTCGAACCAGCCGGGATTGGTAACGAAGGCTATGAGAAGCACCACCAGGGCAAGCCTGAGCAGCGAAGGCAGCCAGGCTTTTAGACCGGCCCGTTTCATGCCGGTCTCGCCGCGCGCTTCACCAGCCCGTCGACGGTGACGCGGCCGAGAGGCTTGCCGTCTTCGCCCTTGACCGGCAGCGCCGGCCGGCCCGACCACAGAAGCTCGGCCAGCGCGTCGCGCTGGCTGGCGTCGCCTGGGATCGCCTCGCCTTCGGCAGACCCCTTTTCCACGGCGTCGCGCACGCGGCCGAGCGACAAGAGCCGGAACGGCTTTTCGCTGGCGCCGACCAGGGTTTCGACGAAGGCGTTCGCCGGCCGCGCCAGGATCTCTTCCGGCTTGGCGTATTGCACCAGCTTTCCGGCATCCATGACGGCGATCTTGTCGCCCATGTGGACCGCCTCCTCCATGTCGTGGGTAACGAGGATGATGGTGGTGCCGAAGCGCTTCTGGATCGCCAGCAGGTCCTCCTGCGCCTTGGTGCGGATGATCGGGTCGAGCGCGCCGAACGGCTCGTCCATCAACAGCACGTTGGGTTCGGCGGCGAGCGCGCGGGCAACGCCGACGCGCTGCTGCTGGCCGCCGGACAATTCGTGCGGGTAGCGCGGGCCATAGGCCTCGGGGTCGAGCTGGTAGAGTGTCATCAACTCATCGACGCGGCCGTTGATGCGGTCCTTGTCCCAGCCCAGCAGGACCGGCACGGTGGCGATGTTCTGCGCAACGGTGCGGTGCGGGAACAGGCCGTGGCCCTGGATAGCGTAGCCGATGCTGCGGCGCAGCTCGTAGCCGGGCAGCGTGCGGTTGTCGTTGCCGTCGAGCTTGATGACGCCGGCGGTCGGCTCGACCAGCCGGTTGATCATCCGCAGAAGCGTTGTCTTGCCGGAACCGGAGGTGCCGACGATGACGCAAACCGTGCGCGGCTCAATGACCATCGACACGTCGTCGACCACGGTCGTTGCGTCATAGCGCTTGGTAATGCCTTCGATCTCGATCATGCCGTTTCAACCCTGCGCCTGGTGGCGGTCATTTCGATTACTGCGTCGAGGATGATGGCCGCGGCGAAGGCCAACGCCACCGTCGGCACGGCGCCAAGCAGCACCAGGTCCATCGCCGTCTGGCCAACTCCCTGGAACACGAAGACGCCAAAGCCGCCGCCGCCGATTAGTGCTGCGATGGTGGCCAGGCCGATGTTCTGCACCAGCACGATGCGGATGCCGGTGAGGATCACCGGAAAGGCCAACGGAAACTCGACGCCGAACAGGCGCTGGCCATCGGTCATGCCCATGCCGCGCGCTGCATCATTGGCCGCGCGGGGTACGCCGGCAAGCCCGACCACGGTGTTGGCCACCACCGGCAGCAGCGAATAGAGGAACAAAGCCACGAAGGCGGGCGCGGTGCCGATGCCTCTGATACCGAGCGCTGCGGCACCCGGAACATGCGCGGCAACCCAGCCGAGCGGCGCGATCAGCAGGCCGAACAGCGCGATCGAGGGTATGGTCTGGACGATGTTGAGCACATTGAGCACGCCGGCCCGCAACCGTTCGACGCGGTGGCACAGGATGCCGAGCGGCAGGCCGACGATCACCGCCGCCGCCAGCGACCCCAGCGCCAGTGTGATGTGCTTGGAGCCTTCCGCCCAGAAACTATCGGCGCGGTTTGCATATTCCTTGAGGATCGACAGGCTGTCCCACTGCCCCGATATCAGCAACAAGCCGATGGCCAGCGCCGCGAGGACGAGCACGCCGATGCGGGCCGGTGGCGACAGGTTGAGCCTGGTCAGCACGTCGGCGAGCAACAATGTGAAGGCAAAGATCAACAGCCAGAAGCCGGAAGCCGGCGAGATGCGGGCGAAGGTGTTGCCGGCCGGCGTCAGGAAGGTGCCGGCGACACCGATCAGGATGGCAAGGGCGGCGAGCGCCACGACGCTTGCAGCCAGGCGCAGGACAAGCGGGGTTTTCAGCAACGCAACAATTGCGGCCACGACGACGACCGCCAGCAGCAGCGGCCCGACTGTGGCCGGCAGCGCCTCGAGGATCGAGCGCGCCTGACCGGGAACGATACGATTGGCGCGGAAGGTGGCGAACGGGGCCAGAAACGCCGCATAGGCAACGATCGCCGCGATAACCACGCCGAGCTTGTCGAAACGCAGGGTCATGGATGCCCCTCATGAGGAGCGATTTTCCACGTTGCGCAGACTACGCCGGTGATCGGCGAAAGCCGACGCGAAATCCGATCTCCCCCCTTGCGGGGGAGATGGCCGGCAGGCCAGAGGGGGGTGTGAAGGATCGCCAGCTTTCGAGCGTCGGCTTGTTCAGAAGCAACCCTGTCGAGGCACGCACCTGCTACCGGTTGTGAGGTCGGCGGGACAGCACCCCCCTCTGTCCTGCCGGACATCTCCCCCGCAAGGGGGGAGATCAGCAGCTTCCAGAGAGAGGTGTCTCGCACCAGCGTCACGATCAGCTATGCGCTGACTACTTCAAAAACCCGTTCTTCTTCAAAAAGTCCTCGGCGACACCCTTGACCGGCTCGCCGCCGACCTGGACGCGGCCGTTGAGTTCCTGCAGCGTGACGAGGTCGAGCTTGGCGAACACCGGCTTCAACAGCGTCTCGATCTCCGGATGCTCTTTCAGCACCGCTTCGCGGATGATCGGCGCCGGCTGGTAGACCGGCTGCACGCCCTTGTCGTCGGCGAGCACGACCAGGCCGGACGGCGCGATGCCGCCGTCGGTGCCGTAGACCATGGCGGCGTTGGCGCCGTTGGTCTGGTTGGCGGCAGCACCGATCGTCGCGGCGGTGTCGCCGCCCGAAAGCGTGATCAACTGCTCGGGCTTCAGCGTGAAGCCGTAAGTGGTCTGGAACGCCGGCAGGGCTGCCGCCGAATTGACGAACTCGGCTGAGGCCGCCAAAACCACCGTGCCGCCACCGGCGACATATTTGCCGAAGTCGGTCAGGGTCGCCAGCTTGTTGGTCTCGGCAACCTCCTTGCGCAGCGCGATCGCCCAGGTGTTGTTGGCCGGTGACGGCGACAGCCAGACGATCTTGTTGGCATCATAGTCGAGCTTCTTGGCGGTCTCATAGGCCTTGGCGGCATCCTTCCAGACCGGATCGTCGGCCTTCTCGAAGAAGAAAGCGGCATTGCCGGTGTACTCGGGATAGATGTCGATCTCGCCGGCAGTGATCGCCTTGCGTACCACCGGCGTGCCGCCGAGCTGGATGCGGTCGGTGGTCTTGATGTTGTTGGCGTTGAGCACAAGCTGGATGATGTTGCCGAGCACGCCGCCCTCGGTGTCGATCTTCGAGGAGACGACCACCTGGGCATTGGCGGAGGCGGCCGTGATGCCGAGCGCCAACGCCGCGCCGGCCAGAATCTTGACTGAAAACATTGTGAAAACCCCTTGCTTTGGACCGAAATGCGGTGGCCGCATATGAGCATGGCTTCAACGCCCCGTCGGGGCACACGGTTTCATAACAATGGGTACAGACGCAATAATTTTGTGCGGTCGCCGCGATTCGGTCGGCGCCATGCTGACACGTCGTGCCAAGCCAAAGATAGAACCGGATCAGGCGCGCGCTTTGCGCGATCCGGTCAGTTTGAGCGCGCCAAGGGCGACGAAGCAGAGGGCGACGACCGGGAAAACCAGCCAGTTCAGCATCTCCCAGCCCCACGCATTGTAGATGGCGCCCGACATTAGCGAGGCGAAGGCGACGGAGCCGAACAGGACGAAGTCGTGGAAGCCCTGCACCTTGCTCTTTTCGGACGGATGGTAGCTGTCGGCGACCATGGAGGTGGCGCCGATGAAGGCAAAATTCCAGCCGAGGCCAAGCAGGATCAGCGCCGTCCAGAACTGCCACAAATGCAGGCCGGACAATGCCACCGCGGCGCAGCCGATGAGCAGGACCAGGCCGGTGGCGACGATGCGTTCGGCGCCGAAGCGATGGATCAGCGATCCG
The DNA here is from genome assembly GCF_040324035.1 of Mesorhizobium sp. M0016. NCBI lineage: Bacteria > Pseudomonadati > Pseudomonadota > Alphaproteobacteria > Hyphomicrobiales > Phyllobacteriaceae > Mesorhizobium > Mesorhizobium sp. M0016. The sequence continues at coordinate 134,275 of NZ_JAMYVM010000013.1, forward strand.
GTGAAGAAGCTCGGCGCAAACATCGCCATCACATGCCAGGAAATGCCGAGCGTGGCGTCGTCCGTCGACAGGCCGCAGCCGACCATGGCCAGCGGCGCGCCGGTCATGACGAAACTCATCAGCGCATAGCTGCCGACGGCGCAAAACAGTGCCGCGACGAAACGCGGCCGGGTGACGATCTCGGACAGCGGCCGGGCGTCGCTTGACGCGACTTGCGCGTGGCCGGGAGCCCTGGCCGGGATGCGCAGGAATGACAGGATGATGGCGCCGGCCGCCGCCAGAACCGGAATGGCCACGAACGAGCCGGCAAACATCACCGGCGCCAGCAATTCGCGGGTGAAGATGACGATCTGCGGCCCGAGAATCGCGGTGATGACGCCGCCGGCCAGCACGAAGGAAATGGCGCGCGCCTTGAATTCGGGCGGAGCATTATCGGCGGCGGCGAAGCGGAACTGCTGGACGAAGGCGCCGCCGACGCCGATCACCAGCAGCGCGAAAGCGAACAGCCAGAAGCTGGCGTGGAACAGAGCCAACGTGGAGATGACGCCGCCAAGCGCGGTGACGATGGTGCCGGTCATGAAGCCGCCGCGCTGGCCGAGCCAACGGATGATGGCCGCGGCCGGCAACGCGCCGAGCGCCACGCCGATGTTGAAGCCGGTGATTGGCGCCGTTGCCAGCGACTTATCGGGGCCAAGCAGATATTGCCCGGCCAGCCCGCCCATGGAAATGGCAATCGGCGCGGCCGAACCGATAATCGCCTGCGACGTCGCCAGGATGATCGCCGTGCGGCGCGCTTCCCTTGCTGCGCCGGCGACGGTGCCGGTCACAATGCGTCCTTGCCGCGCCCCTCGCCCCGCACCCGGCGCGACACACGGTCGAGCACGGCGTTGGTCAGCTTCGGCTCGTCTTCCTCGTAGAAGGCCTTGGCGATGTCGACATATTCCGAAACGATGACGGCCACCGGCACGTCGTCGCGCTTCATCAGTTCGTAGACGCCAGCGCGCAGGATGGCGCGCAACGTCGAATCGAGTCTGGACAGCGGCCAGTCTTCCGTCAGCGCCTGGCGTATGATCGGATCGATGGTCGTCTGGTTCTCGACGACGCCGGCCAGGATGGCGCGGAACCACTGCGCGTCGGCCTCCCGATAAAGCGCGCCGTCGACTTCCTTGCCGAGCCGGAACGCCTCGTATTCGGCGGTGATCTCGAAGACGCCGCTGCCGGCCACGTCCATCTGGTAAAGCGCCTGCACGGCGGCCAGACGGGCGGCGCCACGCTTATTGGCATGGCGTGTCGCGGGCTGGCCGGGCGAAGCGGGTTCGCTCACGATTGCGCTCCCAGCTTCTCCTTGAGCGCGATCATGGTCAGCGCCGCGCGCGCGGCAAAGCCGCCCTTGTCGCCCTCCGAGCGCTTGGCGCGCGTCCAGGCCTGCGCGTCGTTCTCGGTGGTCAGGATGCCGTTGCCGATCGCAATCGCTTCCTGCACCGAGAGATCCATCAGCGCGCGGCTCGATTCATTGGCGACGATGTCGAAATGATAAGTGTCGCCACGAATGATGGTGCCGAGCGCGACAAAACCATCATAGTCCTTGCCGCCCTCGCCCATGCCGTCGAGCGCAAAAGTGATCACTGCTGGAATTTCCAGCGAACCGGGAACGGTGATGACGTCATAGGTCGCGCCGGCTTCGTCGAGCGCGCTCGTCGCGCCGTCGAGCAGCGCGTCGGCAAGATCGTCATGAAAGCGCGCCTCGATAATCAGAAGGTGGGCCTTCTTCTTCGGGCGAATGAACGCTTTGCCGTGTTGGGATGTGCCTGCCATGAATGTCTCCGGGGGTACCGGTGACTTAGGCTGAAGCGGTCACATTCGCAAGCTTTGTCCGACGCTCAGGCCCGGTCTAATTTCCCAGGGGGGCTCAAAGCCCCTCTTTCACTGCCTCGACCAGTCGCGCGGCGTAGCGGGCCATGGTGTCGATCTCGAGGTTGACCTTGTCGCCCACCTTGCGCTCGCCCCAGGTCGTCACGGTCAGCGAATGGTGGATCAACAGCACGTCGAAACGGGCGCCTTCGACCTTGTTGACGGTGAGCGAGGTGCCGTCGAGTGCGACGGAACCCTTGGGCGCGATGAATTTCGCCAGTTCGCGCGGCGCCTCCAGCGTGAAGCGCACGGCATCGCCCTCGTCCTTGCGCTCGACGATTTCGGCCATGCCATCGACATGGCCCGACACGATGTGGCCGCCGAGTTCGTCGCCGATCTTCAGTGCCCGCTCGAGATTGACCTTGGTGCCTGATTTCCAGCCCGACGCCGTGGTCAGCCTCAGTGCCTCTTCCCAGGCTTCGACCTCGAACCAGCGGGCATTCGAGCCGCCATCTGGCAGCGCCGTCACCGTCAGGCAGACGCCGCCGCAGGAAATCGAGGCGCCAATAGCGATGGTCGCGGGATCATAGGCAGTGTCGATGCGCAGGCCGACGCCTTCGCTCAGCGGCTTGATGGCCGCGACAGTGCCGATATCGGTGACAATTCCAGTGAACATTTCAGATATCTCTCACCCATTCGGCATAGCTGTCTTCCCCGAAGCGCATCTCGCGCAATTTGCGGAAGCCTGCCGGGATATGGTTGGCGTCGATGGGCGATGCAATGCCGCCCTCGCCGATCGCTTCCGGTCCCTGGAACAGCACGATGCGGTCGACCAATCCCTCGGCGAGGAAGGCGCTGGCCACCTTGGCGCCGCCTTCGACCAGAACGCTGGCCATGCCGAGCGCGCCGAGATCCTCGAGCAGTTCCGGCAAGGCAATGCCGCCTTCATGGGTTTCGGTGCCGATGAAGCGCACACCGGCACGCTCCAGCACCGACCGCCGCAGCGGGTCGGCCTCCAGGCTCGCGGCGATATAGAGCGGCACGCGGTCGATGCCGGAGACCAGCTTCGAGGCTTCGGGCAGCCTGATCTGGCGGTCGAGCACGATGCGCGCCGGCGAGCGGTTCTCCAGCCCCGGCAGCCGCACGGTGAGCGCGGGATCATCCTCCAGCGCCGTGCCGATGCCGACCAGTATGCCATCGGCTTCGGCGCGCATCAGATAGACTTCGCGGCGGGCGACATCGCCGGTGATCGCAACCTGGCCGGCGCCATGCCTGCCGATCTTGCCGTCGCTGGAAAGCGCAAGCTTCAGAGTCACTTCCGGGCGCTTTTTCAGGGATCGAATCAAATAGCCGGCCATCTGCTCGGCGGCTTCCTCGACCAGCACCTTTTCGACCACTTCGATGCCGGCGGCGCGCAGGATGGCGTAGCCTTTGCCGGAGACGCGCGGATCGGGATCGCTGGCAGCGCCTACCACCCGCGCCACTCCGGCATTGACCAGCGCGTTGGCGCAAGGCGGCGTGCGGCCATGGTGGGCGCAGGGCTCCAGCGTGACATAGGCGGTGGCACCGCGCGCCAACTCGCCGGCTTCAGCCAGCGCTTCGGTCTCGGCATGCGGCCGGCCGCCAACAGCGGTGACGCCGGTGCCGACGATCATCGGGCCGGCGCCATCGTCGCGAACGATTATGGTGCCGACGGAAGGGTTGGTGGAGGTGCGGCCGGCATTTTTCCGCGACAGCCGTAGCGCCGCGGCCATGAAGCGGCGATCGAGGGCCTGCTGATCGGCCTTCCCTGACGTTTGGCTTGCCATGCTCAGCCGGCGTCCTCTTCGCTCTTCAGCTCGTCGCCTTTGAGTTCGTCACCTTTGAGCTCACCCAGCACATCGTGGAAATCCTTGGCCTCGCGGAAATTGCGATAGACAGAGGCGAAGCGGACATAGGCGACGTCGTCGAGCGACTTCAGCGCTTCCATCACGAGCCGGCCGACCTCGCCCGAGGCGATTTCCGTCTCGCCGGAGCTTTCGAGCTGGCGCACGATGCCGGTGACGGCGCGGTCGATGCGCTCGGGATCGACATTGCGCTTGCGTACCGCGATCTCCACCGAACGCAAGAGCTTGTCGCGGTCGAACGGCACCTTTCTGCCGGACTTCTTGACCACCACGAGGTCCCGCAACTGGACGCGCTCGAAGGTGGTGAAACGGCCACCGCAATCGGGGCAAACGCGCCGCCGGCGGATCGCGGCGCCATCCTCGGCGGGGCGCGAATCCTTCACCTGCGTATCTTCGGACTGGCAATAGGGACAGCGCATGGAGAGCCTTCGGGTTGGCGATTCTGGCGGAACGATAGGCTTAGAGGTTTTTGCCGGGACGGCAAAGGTTCGGCAACGGCCGCTCGCGCCCTCAGAGATAGCGAGGCGGGAGGAAAATTGCCAGCCGCGCCAGATATGTCAGGGGGCGACGTCCTTGGTCGGGAAGCCGCAGGACGTTCCGAGGTTGCGGTAGGCCTTGGTGAAGCCATCCATCGGGATGCTGGCGACAGCCTGCTTGCCGAACGTCACATCGAGCGAGATGACCTGGCGCATGGCCCGCAACAAAGCGAGACTGGTCTTGGCCTGGTTGTCGACGGTCCAGCTCGGGCGGCCGGCATCATTGGAATAGACGGTCGCGGAAACCTTGACGCCGGGGTCGCCAAAGGTCGCGGCGATCTTCTTGCCGGTCGGCAGCTCCTTGTTGGCGATGGTGAACATGATCGCCGGATAGGCATCGGGCGGCAGGGCGTCGCCAGTCGAGATCGAAAGCGTCAGCGTGCCGGCATTGCCGTTGCCGTCGACAAAGGCTGTCGAGGCCGCACAGGTCTTGTGCGAATCCTGGCCGGTGTCGAGCGCATCGATGATCGTGGTCCACCTGCCAAAGGTGTTGGTGGCCGGGATATCCGTGCCCGGCTGCGTCTGCTCCTGGGCGATCGCGCCTGACGCGGTGAAAGCGGCAAGCAAGCCGAGGAAGGCCAGAACGGCAGGATGGAACATGCGCATCGTCAGATCTCCACAGGCCGCGCCGCCCGGACAGCAAGCGGCGCAGAGCGCGGGATAAAAGACGAAGCGCCGCTGGCGGTCAACCGAGATAGGGATAGAGCGGGAAACGATCGGTCAGCGCCACGACCTTGGCCTTCACGGCTGCTTCCACAGCCGCATTGCCTTCGTCGGAATTGGCGACCTTCAGCCCGTCCAGCACTTCGGCGATCAGCTTGCCGATCTCGCGGAACTCGGCCTGGCCGAAGCCGCGCGTGGTGCCGGCCGGCGTGCCCAGACGCACGCCAGAGGTGACGAAAGGCTTTTCCGGATCGAACGGGATGCCGTTCTTGTTGCAGGTGATGTTGGCGCGGCCGAGCGCTGCCTCGGCGCGCTTGCCGGTGGCGTTCTTGGGCCTGAGATCGACCAGCATCAGATGGTTGTCGGTGCCGCCGGAGACGATGTCGAGGCCGGTTTCCTTGAGGCTCGACGCCAGCGCCTTCGCGTTGGCGGCGACACTCTCGGCATAGAGCTTGAAGCTCGGCTTCAGCGCCTCGCCGAAGGCGACGGCCTTGGCGGCGATGACATGCATCAGCGGGCCGCCCTGCAGGCCGGGGAAAACCGCTGAGTTCATCTTCTTGGCGATGTCCTCGTCATTGCACAGGATCATGCCGCCGCGCGGGCCTCGCAACGATTTGTGCGTGGTCGTGGTCACGACATGGGCGTGCGGCAGCGGTGACGGATGCACGCCGCCGGCAACCAGGCCGGCGATATGGGCCATGTCGACCATCAGATAGGCGCCGACCGCATCGGCGATCTCGCGAAAGCGCTTCCAGTCCCAGATGCGCGAATAGGCGGTGCCGCCGGCCAGGATCAGCTTCGGCTTGGTCTCATGCGCGGTCTTTTCGATCGCGTCCATGTCGAGCAGATGGTCGTCCTTGCGCACGCCATAGGAAACGACCTTGAACCATTTGCCGCTCATATTGACGGGCGAGCCGTGCGTCAGGTGGCCGCCGGAGTTCAGGTCGAGGCCCATGAAGGTATCGCCCGGCTGCAGCAGCGCCAGGAAGACCGCCTGGTTCATCTGGCTGCCGGAATTCGGCTGGACATTGGCGAAGTTGCAGCCGAACAGCTTTTTGGCGCGCTCGATAGCGAGTTCCTCGGCGACGTCGACGAACTGGCAGCCGCCATAATAGCGCTTGCCCGGATAACCCTCGGCGTATTTGTTGGTCATGATCGAGCCCTGCGCCTCGAGCACGGCGCGCGAAACGATGTTTTCCGAGGCGATCAGCTCGATCTCGTGACGCTGGCGGCCAAGCTCGTTGCGGATCGAGCCGAAGATCTCCGGATCGGCATCTTCCAGCGTGGTTTCGAAGAAGGATTCGAACTTGTTCGACGCTGCCGCTGCAGTTGCCATGGCCTGAAATCCTTCGGTTCGGGGCATCTATCTATGCATATCGCTGCCCCGAAACCGCTGCACGGTTCCGGGCGACATGCATTGCCGCGCCATTAACACAGTTGTTTTCGCCTCGCCACGTTTGCAGCGCGAAATTTGCTGGCCGGATTGCGCCAGAGCGGCCCTGAACCGCTATTTTCGCTCCTGCCGCCCCTGCAGCAAGGCTTCGGTGAGCGTGATCTCGGTAAACAGCGCCCGCGCCGTATGGTCGTTGATCGCGCCGCTGCTTAACAGGTCGCGCACGGCGATGCGCTCGGCCTCGATGCCGGCAAGCCGCATTTCGAGCTCCAGCCGCCCGGCTTCGCGGGCCTCTGCCCGGGCGTCGTCGGCCTCGTCCGAAGTGGCGATCCGGCGCCGGTAGCCGGCGACGATGTTTTCGGCGGCGGCAAGCCTGGCGCCGGGCACCTCGCCCTGGTCGTCGTCGCTGGCGCCCGCCATGCTTTCGACGCGGGCGATGGCCGCCTTGGCGGCGCCGATGCGGGCGAGACGCTCCTCGATGGCGCTGCCATCCTCGCCCGGCTCGACCAGCCCGCGCGCTATCTTCGGCAGCGCCACGCTGGCGATGGCGAGCGAACAGATGATGACGCCGGCGGCGAGGAAGATCACCAGGTCGCGCGCGGGAAAAGGCGAGCCGTCCGGCATGGCGAGCGGGAGCGACAGGATGCCGGCCAGCGTGATCGCGCCGCGCACGCCCGCCACCGAGCCGGCAAGCCGCACACGCATCCCGAACGGCTCGGCCTTGCGCTTTCCCCATTTTGCCTTGAGGCCTGCCGCGATGTCGCCGACCCAGATCCAGAGGAAGCGCAGCGCGATCAGGCACAGCGTCAGCGCAATCACCGTCGCGACCGGCTGGATGATCGGGTAATGGCCAGTCAGTTCGGGCGGCACGCGGCGAATGATTTCGGGAAGCTGCATGCCGAGCACGATGAACAGCGCGCCATTGTAGACGAAGGACAAGGTTGTCCACAGCGAGATCGTCTGCATGCGCGCCGAGACGCCGAGGAAGCGGAAGACGCCGGAGCCGCCGGTCAAAAGCCCGGCGGTGACCGCCGCCAGAATGCCTGAGGCATGCAGATGTTCGGCGACGAGATAGGCAATGAAGGGCAGCAGGACCATGACCAGAACCTGCGCCTCGGCCGGAACGCCGCCGATGCGATTCAGAAGCTGCAGGAGCCTGGCGGCGATGAACAACGCGGCGATGCCGGCCAGGATGCCGATGGCGACGGCATAAAAGAAGCTCAGCGATGCATCGGCGAAGGAAAAGCTGCCGGTCACGGCGGCGGCGACGGCGAAGCGGAACATGACCAGGCCCGAGGCGTCGTTGAGCAGCGCCTCGCCTTCCAGAATATGCATCAGCCGCGCCGGCACCAGGCTTCTGTCGACGATCGAGGACACCGCCACGGCGTCGGTCGGGGACAGCACGGCAGCGAGCGCGAAGGCGACGACAAGCGGGATGCTCGGCACCAACCAGTGCAAGGCATAACCGAAGCCGACAATGGTAAAGAAGACCAGCCCGATGGCCAGATCGAGGATCGGTCCGCGCAGCGCGATCAGCTCGCGTTTGGGCGCTCCATAGGCATCGCCGAACAAAAGCGGCGGGATGAACACCAGCAGGAAGAGTTCGGGGTCGATCTCGACATGGATGCCTTTCACCGGCCAGGCGAGCGCGGCGCCGATGGCAATCTGCAGCACCGGCAGCGGCACCCGAACCAACCGCACCAGTGCGCCGGAAAGAGCGACGAAGACCAGCACGGCGAGGATGAAGATTGCGACCTGCATGGCGCGATTCCGGCTGTTTTGAGGACCATGCGCAATTGCCGTTAGTCCGTCCAGATGGGCCTGCGGCGCAACGTCCGGCAGTGTTCATGGCCTGCATGGCTGGCGGCCACCAGTCTTCTTCTGTTGGGATGTCGAACGGAAAAGGCCACCTTGCGGTGGCCTTTCCTGAAGGAGATCAGCCGCTTAGAGCGAAGAGGTGATCTGCAGTTCGCTGGCGCCATCGAGCGCGTAGACGTCGTCGCGGAACTGCACGACGCCCGGACCCGTCGACCAGGCCGACACATAGAGGAAGTGGACCGGAACCGGGTTGACGACCTGCACCGGCGTGTTCTCGCCGGTCTTGATGGTCGCCTCGAAATGCTGGCGGTCCCAGCCGGGTGTGTCGCGCAGGACCCATGTGACGAGGTCGCGCACGTTCTGGACACGCACGCAGCCCGAGGAATCGAAGCGCATCATCTTGCCGAACAGGCTTTGCTGCGGCGTATCGTGCATGTAGACGCCGTCGGGGCTGGGGAAGTTGATCTTCACCGAGGCCATGGCGTTGCCGGAACCCGGATCCTGGCGGAAGCGGTATTTTGCGGCATCATCCGTCGACCAGTCGACAGTCATCGGATCGACTTCGCTGCCATCAGGCGCAAACAGCCGGATGTGGCTGTCCTTGAGATAGTCGGGGTTCTTCCGCATCAGCGGAATGATGTCCTTGCGCACGATCGAGACCGGCGCGTTCCAGTAAGGATTGACGATGATCTCGTTGATCTTGGAATTGACCACCGGGGTCTGGCGGTCGATCTTGCCGACGATTGCGGTGTGGCGCAGCACGACGCGATCGTTCTCGACCGCCTCGATCTGTGCCGCCGGGATATCGACCAGCACATAACGGCTGCCCAGCGTGCCGGCCTTTTCGCGCAGGCGCTCCAGGTTGGTCTGCAGCTGACCGAGGCGGATCTGCGCCGAAACGTTCATCGCCGCATAAGTGTATTTGCCCATGGCGCCGTCGGCCGGCAGGCCATGGCGCGCCTGGAAGCGCTTGACCGCGGCGTCGACGTAGGAATCGAACGACGTCGAAATGCCGGCGCTCTGCGCCAGGTCGCCCGAAATCATCAGCCGCTTGCGCAGCGGCACCACGTCCGGATCGTCGACGCCAAGCTGCAGCTTCTTGGTCGCCGGCACCTCGCCCCAGCCGCCCTGGGCGACGATGTTCTGATACTGCGCCACCGCCTGTTCGGTGAAGGCGACCGTCTGCAGGCTGAAGATCGGCAGCGTCGAGGCGACCTTGCCGCCTTCCGAGGCGCGGGCATCGAACTGGTCGTCCCAATTGCCGCGGCCCGACGATTTCAGGATATCGTCGATCACATCCTGCGCGCTGGCGGCATTGGCAACCATGGCAACGGCGAGCGCGGAAGCTCCGGAAAGGAAAAGGCGGCGGCTGGTTCTCATGGACGTTCCAGACATTCTTGTCGTGTTTGGCTTCTAGCGTTTGGCTGTTGCAGCGTTCGGCTACGTGCTCGATCTTGGGCGATATCGCCCGCACTCTAAAGTTGGCACTGTTAACAATTAGCCAACCATGACCTGCATCACTGAGCCGTGAAAAGCGGACCGCGATGCGACATTACAGGCGCGCGAACAGCTTTCGCCGCCGCATCACCCGCATCCCCGCTTCCACCGCGAATATGGCGGCAACGTGGCTTACGCCGAATTTGGAAGCGCCGGCGGCTCGAAAAGAAAAGGCCGGTGCTTTTCGGCACCGGCCTGTTGGCTGAGACTTTCCTCCGGCCGCGCTTCTTCCGGCGCAGCTGCTATTCAATGGCCCGCTGATTACATCCGGTAGGCGATGGTGTCGTTCCAGAAGCGGTCGAGGCGCTGCAGCGCGCGGTTCATCTGCTTGAACTCTTCGCTGTTGATGCCGCCGACCTGTTCGATCGAGCCGACATGGCGCTCATAGAGACCGGCGACGACTTCCGCCACTTCATTGCCCTTCGGCGTCAGCGAAACGCGGACCGAACGGCGGTCGATGCGCGAGCGCTGGTGGTTGATGAAGCCGAGATCGACCAGCTTCTTCAGATTGTAGGAGACGTTCGAGCCGAGATAGTAGCCACGCGAGCGCAGCTCGCCGGCGGTCAGTTCGGAATTGCCGATATTGAACAGAAGCAGCGCCTGGATGGCATTGATGTCGGAACGGCCGTTGCGGTCGAACTCGTCCTTGATCACGTCAAGCAGACGGCGATGCAGACGCTCCACCAGCTGCAGCGATTCCATGTAAAGCGAACGGATAGCCTCGCGGCGATCGTCGGATACGTTGGCGGTCTTCGCCGCCGGACGCGAATTGATCATTGTCTTTGCCTCTCGTTTGTCGCCCTGGTGATTTTTTGTTTTTCACCTTGATTGCGACACTATCGAATACTCATAAAATTCGACTTAAACGCTAGGGCTAACAAGAGCTTACCGGTAATAGGTTTCGCAAGACGCTTAACGAACGGTCACCCGAGCAAGGATAATTAACCTAAAGATTTAACCAATGGCTGCGGGGCGGCGTTTCAGGCGCGCGCGGGGCGCTTGCGCATCCAGATAACGACGCGGAAGGCGATGTAGAGCAGCGCGACCGCGGCATGCGAGAAGACGATCAGCGGCCGGTGGCCGTAGAGATCGGGGAAGCCGGCATACATGATGGTCTCGGTGACAGCACAGATGAACCAGATCACCGGGCCCCACGACGCCAGCATCCACAGGCCGGCGGCGGCGAAGGGGAAGAACACGGCCAGCATCACCGCCACGACCTGCCAGTGCACCGGCATCAGGTCGAAGCGCCACAGCGGGCCGGGATAAAAACCGATCAGCCGGATCCAGTACAGGATGCCGAACAGCAGGCAATAGCCCGCTATGACGCGCTGGAACCAGGCGAAGATGATCTCGACGCCCGAGGGCTGCAGCACGATGCGCCGCGACGTGACCTCGCTCACAGTTCGAGCTCCCGTTCGAGCGGCGCGAAATAGGCGTCCACCGAAGCAGCGTCGACCTCGGCCAGGCTTGCCGGCCGCCACTGCGGCGTCGAACCCTTGTCGACGAGGACGGCGCGGATGCCTTCATAGAAGTCGTGCCCGGCCAGCATGCGGTTGAGGATGCGGAACTCCATCTTCATGCAGGCTTCCATCGACAGCGTCAGCCCGGCGCTGATCTGGCGCCACGCGACATTGAGGCTGGTCGGCGAGCGGGTGCGGATGTTGGCCAGCGTCTTGGCGGCAAACTCGTCGGCGCCTGCCGCCCGCTCCAGGCTCTCGAGGATTTCGGCGAGCGACGGTTGGGAAAAATGCCGGGCGATGGCTTCCAGCACCGGCTGGGCGGTTTCGCGCCGGGCCGGCACGAAGAAGCCGCGCAGCACCGATTCCGGATCGCCATTGGCGCAGAGCCGGTCGAGAAAGGCAGCCTGGTCGGCGGCCTTGATGGTGTGGGTGGCCAGGCCCGACCACAGCGCATCGCCATAGCGAATGCGGTTGCCGGTCAGCGCCAGATACATGCCGAAGCTGCCGCCAAGGTCGGGCAGCAGATGGCTGCCGCCCACGTCGGGGAAGAAACCGATGCCGACTTCGGGCATGGCGAACTGGGCGTTCTCGGTCAGCACGCGCTGCGAGCCGTGGAAAGAGATGCCGACGCCCCCGCCCATCACGATCCCGTCGATCAGCGCGACATAGGGCTTTTTGTAACTGTTGATGCGGGCGTTGAGCCGGTATTCGTCGGCGAAGAACTCGACCGGCGGCTTCCCGGCGCGGGCCTCGTAGACGTGCATGATGTCGCCGCCGGCGCAAAACGCTCTGCCCTCGGCCTTGACGACGACGACATCGACGCCGGTATCGCGTTCAAAAGCGTCGAGCGCCTTGTCCAGCGCCTTGATCATGCGATGTGTCAGCGCATTGAGCGCCTGCGGCCGCGTCAGCGTGACGACGCCTGCCTTGCCCAACCGTTCGAAGCGGATCTCGTCGCCGCCGCCAAAGTCCATCGTCAGAGAATCCCTCCCCGCGCCTGCGGGACTGAAGTGCTAAAGGTGGCGCATGGGTGCGTCAACCGGCGGGCGCGGTTTGGATTTTCGCAAGGCAACGCGACCGTGCTTTGCCCCCGACAGAAATGCGCGCAAAATTGCCGGGCAAAACAGCCTTTCTTCTGATGCAGGGACAAACGCATGACGCTTGAAACCGCAGCGCCGAGCCATGGCTGGGAGATGCCGAAAAAGTTCGACCCGGATGATGTTCTCAGCCGCCCGCTGATGGCCAATCTGGCGACCGTGACCGCTGACGGCGCGCCGCGCAACGCGCCGATGTGGTTCATCTGGGAGGACGCTGCGATCTGGCTACTCGGCTCGACCGGCGCAAGTGCTGTCAAACACCTCGAACGTGACCCGCGCTGCGCCGTGGAGATCGTCCATTTCGACAATGAGGCCGGCATCCTGCTGCATCTCGGCCTGCGCGGCGTCGCCACCATAGAAGCGATGGCGCCGAACCGCTTCAAACGGCTGCTGCACAAATATCTCGGCCCGGAGGCGACCTGGAACCGCTGGTTCATCGACAATGTCGCCGACATCGGCCATCCGGACGGGCGCCTGATCCGGCTCGCCCCGGAGAGCACCTTCACCAACAATGTGTCGTTCTTCAAAACCGGCCCAGAACTGGCGTGGCCGCCGAAGCCGTAAGCAGCGCGTTATCGACTGGCACAATCGTGTCGCATTGGTCAGCGGCAAGGCCTCGTGGTAAAAGCCGCCCCGACCCGGAGTTTTTGCGATGAACAAATTCACCCCCGCGACGAGCAACAAATTCGCACCGGCAAAGCCCGCCGGTGCGCGCAGCGTCGACGAGATCACCGGCAGCCGCCGCTTGCGGCGCATGCGCAAGGCCGACTGGTCGCGCCGCCTGGTGCAGGAAAACCGGCTTACGGTGAACGATCTGATCTGGCCGATCTTCGTGATCGACGGCAAGAACACGCGCGAGCCGATCGCCGCCATGCCCGGCGTCTTCCGCCTGTCGCTGGACCTCGCCGTCAAGGAGGCCGAGCGGGCCGCTAAGCTCGGCATTCCGGCGATCGCCACCTTCCCCAATGTTGAACTCAGCCTGCGCGACCAGACGGGATCGCACATCCTCGACCCGGAAAACATAATCAACCGCGCCACCCGCGCCATCAAGGACGCAGTGCCCGAGATCGGCATCATCACCGATGCCGCGCTCGATCCGTTCACCTCGCACGGCCATGACGGCATCTTGCGCGACGGCATCATCGTCAATGATGAGACAGTGGAACAGGTGACCGCCGCGGCCGTCATCCAGGCAGCGGCCGGCGCCGACATCATCGCGCCGTCCGACATGATGGACGGCCGCATCGGCGCCATCCGCGACGCACTCGACGCCAACGGTTTTTCGGATGTGGCGATCATGTCCTATGCGACGAAATTCGCCTCCGCCTTCTACGGCCCCTACCGCGAGGCGGTCGGCACCGCCGGCCTGCTCAAGGGCGACAAGAAGACCTACTATCTCGACCACGCCAATTCCGACGAAGCGGTGCGCGAGGCCGAGCAGGATATCGCCGAGGGCGCCGACATGCTGATGGTCAAGCCCGGCATGCCCTATCTCGACATCATCCGCCGGCTGAAGGACGAGTTCCAGATGCCGACCTTCGCCTACCAGGTTTCGGGCGAATATTCGATGATCAAGGCGGCGGCCGCCAATGGCTGGATCGACGGCGAGAAAGCGATGCTGGAATCGCTGCTCGCCTTCAAGCGCGCCGGCTGCGACGGCATCCTGACTTACTTCGCGCCGGAAGTGGCGCAGATGCTGAAGGGTTAGCCGGAACCTGGATGCTCCGGGTTCCGGCTTTTCCTCACGCCTTTGGCAAATAAGGAATCGTTCCGGCGAGATCGGTATCGTCGATCAGCTGGAAGCGGCTGTCGCTGCCCTTCCGGCGCTCCGCCACAAACGGGGCGTATTGCGGATCGTTGGTGAAGGCCTCGGCTGCCTTTGCCGACGGAAACGCCATGATGGCGATCAGGCTGGTGTCGAGCGGCTTGCCCTCGAGCGTCTTCACGTTGCCGCTGCGGGCGAGGTATTTGCCGCCATGCTTGTGCACGAGGTCGTGCACCGAAGCGGCATAGGCCGGCACCCATTTGTCGTCCTTCACCTTGATGTCTGCGATCACGTAAGCGGTCATTTCAAAACTCCTCATGGATCGGCACCGGACTGCCCGGCGACGTACCGCTGCCTCGCATGGCAGCGCCGGACCGCTCCAGTCACAGAACTGTACCGGGGGTGCCAGTACAGCTTCTGTACTGGCTGAACTCAGGTTTTCTGAATAAGGTCCGGCAACATCTTTTGGAGCTCACCACATGACACAAGCCGGTTACAAGCAATTCTGCCCGCTCTCCATGGCCGCCGAGCTGCTCTGCACACGCTGGACCATGGTGCTGCTGCGCGAACTGGTGGCGGGATCGACCCGCTTCAACGATTTGCGCCGCGGCGTGCCGAAAATGTCGCCAACCCTTCTGTCGCAACGGCTCAAGGACCTCGAGGCCGGCGGCATCGTCGAGCGGACCGAGATCGCGACCGAGAAGGGCGTGTTCGAATACCGGCTGACCGAGGCGGGCCGGGATTTGCGCCCGGTTGTCGAGGCGATGGGGTTTTGGGGCCAGAAATGGGTCGAGGCCAGGCTGTCGCTCAAAAACCTCGATCCGTCGCTGCTGATGTGGGACATGCGGCGCAATCTGAACCCCAGTCCGCTGCCGGACGGGCGCACCGTGATACAATTCCTGTACCATGACCTGCCGGCGTCAAAACGATCGTGGTGGCTGATCGTCGAAAAGCAGGGCGAGGTCGATCTTTGCTGGTACGATCCGGGCTTCGACGTCGATCTCTACGTCTCGACCGATCTGTGCACCATGACCTCGATCTGGATGGGGCTGACGACAGTTCACAAGGAACGCGACAAGATCAGCCTGACCGGCGATCTCGACGTCGCCGGCAAGATGCAGATCTGGCTTGGGCTCAGCCCGTTTGCGGTGATGCCGAAGCGCGTGGCGGCTTGAGGTCCCTGCGCATTCCACAGATCGGCTTGCCTCTAAAAATACTAGTTGCAAAATGCAATCAGTTTGAATACTGATTGCAAATCACAACTGGTCACCAAAGGGAGTCTTCCATGTCCAAACTGCGCGTCAATGCCTTCACCTTGTCGCTCGACGGTTTCGGCGCCGGTCCTGACCAGGACCTGCAAAATCCGCTCGGCGTTGGTGGCGAAGATCTGCACAAATGGATGACCGGCACCCGCACCTTCCACGAGATGGTCGGCAAGGATGGCGGCAGCACCGACGTGGACGACCGGTTCACCGTCCGCAGCTTCGACAATGTCGGCGCCTGGATCCTCGGCCGCAACATGTTCGGCCCGATCCGCGGCGCATGGCCGGATGAGAACTGGAAGGGCTGGTGGGGCAACAACCCGCCCTATCACGTGCCGACCTTCGTGCTGACCCATCACAAGCGCGACCCCATTGTGATGGAAGGCGGCACCATTTTCCGCTTCGTTGCCGGCGGCATCCACGCCGCGCTCGAACAAGCAAAGGCTGCGGCCGGCGGCAAGGATGTCCGCGTCGGCGGCGGCGTTTCCACTATCCGGCAATATCTCAAGGAGAAGCTCATCGACGAGTTGCATCTGGCTGTGTCGCCGGTGTTGCTCGGGAGGGGCGAGAGCCTGTTTGCCGGGCTGGATATGCTGAAGCTGGGTTACCAGTGCACCGAGCAGGTGGCGACAGCGCTCGCCACGCATGTGACGATCAAGCGGGTGTAGTGGCGAAGTGATAGGCGCAGGCTTCTTTCTCCCCGTTCTACGGGGAGAAATGCCCGGCAGGCAATGAGGGGCAGCGCTGCTTTTGGAGGTTAGCAGCGTCCGACGACTGTGAATTCGCCGATGCCGGCGCTGCCCCTCATCCGCCCTTCGGGCACCTTCTCCCGTGAAACGGGGAGAAGGAAAAGTGCTCAATACTTCTCCGGCACGTAAAGCTCGCGCGGCAGGACCTGGCGCTCGTACTCCGGGTTGAACACCCGCTCGGGCAGCGTGATTTCTTCGTGCGGCACGTCCTCATAGGGCAGCTGTTTGAGGAGATGGTCGATGCAGTTCAGCCGCGCCCGCTTCTTGTCGTTGCCTTCGACGATGTACCACGGTGCCTCTGGGATGTTGGTGCGGGCAAACGTCTCTTCCTTGGCCTTGGTGTACTGCTCCCAGCGCGCGCGACTGCAGGTCCATCGGCGACAGCTTCCACTGCTTCATCGGATCGTGGATGCGCATCATGAAGCGCATCTGCTGTTCCTCGTCGGTGATCGAGAACCAGTATTTGACCAGCGTGACGCCGGAGCGGACCAGCATGCGCTCGAACTCCGGCACGTCGCGGAAGAACTCTTCGACCTGATCGGGTTCGGCAAAGCCCATCACCCGCTCGACGCCGGAGCGGTTGTACCAGGAGCGGTCGAACAGCACGATCTCGCCGCCGGCCGGCAGATGCGGCACGTAGCGCTGGAAATACCATTGCGATTTTTCGCGCTCGGTCGGCGCCGGCAGCGCCACGACGCGGCAGATGCGCGGGTTGAGGCGCTGGGTGATGCGCTTGATGACGCCGCCCTTGCCGGCGGAATCACGGCCCTCGAAAACCACCACTAGCTTCTTCTTGTGGTAGGCAACCCAGGACTGCAGCTTGATCAGTTCCGACTGCAAGCCGATCAGGTCGCGGAAATACTGCATGCGGTCGATCGACGGCGGATGCGCGTTCTTGTAGATCTTGGCGATCTCCAGCGACAGCGCCGGCTCCGACATTTCAAGCTCATAGTCCTCGTCGAGCGTGTCGGCGAGTTCGGCTTCCAGCCAATCCCTGGCCGGAGAATTCTGCTTTAACTCGGTCATTTCCACTGCTCCGCTTGCCGGCTGACATGAAACCCTGAGCCGACTTGATATAGGCCGGGAATGACGGTTTTATTGCAAGCCGCCGGCCAGCCGGTCATCACTGCAAAGCAGCGAGCATTGCCGATCCAGCGCCCTGGCATGGCGACAAGCCGCTCAAATTGTCCTACAAATGGCGGACCGGTTCGGGCTTCCCCGCCCCTTCCTGATAAAACCGCCTCCCCACAAAAACTACGAGGATCTGAGATGGAATACCGCACGCTTGGCCGTTCCGGCTTGAAAGTTTCGGCGCTGACCTTGGGAACCATGACCTTCGGCGGCAGCGGGCCGTTCGCTGCCGTCGGCAATTCCGATCTCGCGGAGGCCTCGCGCATCATCGACACTTGCATCGATGCCGGCATCAATCTCATCGACACCGCCAATGTCTATTCCAACGGTCTGTCGGAAGAGATCATCGGCGAGGCGCTCGGCGGCAAGCGCAAGAACGACGTGCTGATCGCCTCCAAAGCGCGCATGCGGATCGGCAAGGGCCCCAATGACGAAGGCCTGTCGCGCCATCATCTGATCCGCGAATGCGAGAAGAGCCTGAAGCGCCTCAGGACCGATGTCATCGACATCTATTTCCTTCACGAATGGGACGGCGCGACGCCGCTCGAGGAAACCATCGCCGCGCTCGACACGCTGGTTGCCCAGGGCAAGATCCGCTATGTCGGCTGCTCCAACTATTCCGGCTGGCAGGTCATGAAGGCGCTGGGCATCAGCGACAGCCAGCACCAGCCGCGCTTCGTCACCCAGCAGATCCACTACACGCTGGAAGCACGCGAGGCCGAGTATGAGCTCTTGCCGATCTCGGTCGACCAGGGCCTTGGCGTGCTGGTGTGGAGCCCGCTCGCCGGCGGCCTGCTGTCGGGAAAATACCGCCGCGACAGCCCGACGGCGCGCCAGATCGGCGGCTGGTCGGAACCGCCGATCCGCGACGAGGACCGGCTGTGGCGGATCGTCGATGTGCTGGTCGACATCGGTGCGGCACGCGGCGTTTCGGCGGCCCAGGTGGCGCTGGCCTGGCTGCTTGGCCGGCCGGCCGTCAGCTCGCTGGTGATCGGGGCGCGCAACGAAGCCCAGTTGAAAGACAATCTCGCCGCGGCGAGCCTGACGCTGTCCTTTGATGAACGCCAGCGTCTCGATGCCGTCAGCCGGCCGCCGGTGCTCTATCCCTACTGGCACCAGCAGTTTACGGCGAAGGACCGCTTCGGCCCGGCCGATCTGGTTATGGACCGCAGCGTCATCTGACTTAAGGGCGCCGGAGGCCGCTAGCCCGCGATAAACCGCCAGACCTGCGGATCGGGCTCGATCTGGCCGCTGAGCACGAAATATTTGTAGAGCACGAGCAGGCAGATCGCCTGCTCGGCCCGCTCGTCGGCGAATTTGCGGCAATAGGCGTTGGCCGCCGCAACGATGCGCTGGGCCTCGGCCGGATGTTTCTCGAGATGGTGCACGCGCTCGGCCAGATCGCTGAAGTCGGGCGCCAGCGGCACATAATGGACATCGGGCTCGAGCTGCCCTTCCGCGAACCAGGTCTCATAGGTCGGCGGCGGCATCAGGCAGAGCGAGTTCGAGCTCATGATCCATTTCAGATTGGTCGCGACATCATTGCCTTCGAGCGAGATGATATAGCGGTAGCGGCGCTGCTGATCGATGCTGAGATAGGGCTTGCGGTATTCCGCAGGTGCTGTCGCCCTCGGCGTGCCGACATCGCAGAACGGCAGATTGCGGGCTGCATCCAGCAACAAGGTGCGGATCGGATTGTTGAGTTCGCCGCGCCAAACGACGAGCGGATGCTTGTCGGCGAAGGCGACATCGTCGGCCGGCATGTAGAAATGACGGAACTTGTTCAGCTTGAACAGGACGCCGTTGCCGTTGTCGCCCGCTATCGGCCGGTCCTTGACGATCGACGGCATCTTCGGCACTTCGATGACGTCGCCGAATTCCAGGTCGATGCGCAGATCTGGGTCGAAATAACGGGTGAACTCCTTCAGATCGTAATAGTACATGCTGCGGTCCGACGGCAGCCGGCTGACCGGCACGGCCTCGGGGCTGGGGCTAAAAGGCTCCCGCAGCGTGTTGTAGTAATTGAGCCGCTGGCGGACCGATGCGTCGGAAAGCCTGGCCTGATCGAGCAGCCGGCCGAGCCGGCGCCGGAAAAGAACCGGCGGCGCGATGTCGCGCATGGCGTTGCGCGCATAGTAGATCAGCTTCTGTGCGTTTCTTTGAAGCGTGGCCATCGGTCGTTTTGATTCGAAATCGGTCGGCGGCGGCTCCAGCAACTGTCCCGCAGCCTTTTCTAAACCATTGTGTTCGCCATCACGCAAGTCCACAACCGCTGGCATCTGCCCTCGCGGCGCTGTTGTGTTTGCCGGCCAATGCTTCTAGGCAGGATCAGGCACAGCGAAAGGAAACGATATGGCTCGACCACCGAATTACGGTCAGGAACGCAAAGAGCGCGACCGGCAGAAGGCCGCCAAGAAGGCGGAGAAGCTCGCCGCCAAGGTCGCGGCCAAGGAGCGCGCCGAGCCTGAGAACGAGGCAAGTTCCAAAACCGACACCGAGACAGAAAAATAGGCAAGACAGGATCACCGGCCCGCGAAACGGGCCGGATCCTGGCAAAATGCCGGTCTGATCAGGCCGATGTGATCAGGCCGGGGCCTTGTCGCTGACGAAGACGTTGACCTCGCGCGCGGCGGCGATGAAGGCGCGTCTTGCAATCATCGCCGGCTTGTCGCCGGCCAGCGCGTCATGGCAGGCCTGCAGCGCTTCGCGGTGCTTGGGGCTGCGCTTGCCGGGCCAGCTGTTGAGCAGGTAATCGGAAGCCTCGCGCACCGTACGTAAGAGCTGAGTGCTTCCCTCCGTGCCCGACTTAACGGTCACGGGTGTTTCAAATCGGTTGTTTTCCATGGCCGCCTCTTACGCCATCGGCGTCCGCGAAGCGAGGCCGAAAGCGGATCGCGACGGCGTTCTTTCGTTTTCGTGACCGGTATCAAGCGGCGACGACGGCAAAACCCCTGGCGCGCAGGCCGCGCCGGTCATTGTGCAACGACGTCACCAGGCGGGCGCGGCTGCCGGCGATATGGGCGGAAAGTCGCGCCGCCGCCGCATCGGCATCGCCGGCCCGCACCGCTGCCAGAATGGCGTGATGCTCGCTCCAGGCGCGGCCGAGCGCTGCCTCGTCGCGCACCTCCAGCCAGCGCGCCCGCGACAGGCGCGTCATGGCATCGCGCACGGCCCGGAACAGGAACTCGTTGCCGGAGAGCCGCGCCAGTTCGATATGGAAATCCATGCCGACGCGGTGCCATTCCTCGCGCGGCGTGGCAGTGTCGCAGGAGTCCAGCATCGCCTTGATGACATCGGCTGCGCTCCTGTCGGCCAGCGCCGAAGTCAGCCTGACCGCCGCGACCTCGACGGCTTCGCGGTACACCGCGATCTGTTCCAGTTCGGCAAGGTTGATCGGCGACACGGTCCAACCGCGCCCGTCGCGGCAGATCAGCCCTTCCGTCTCCAGCCGCAGCAGGGCTGCCCTGACCGGCGTGCGCGAGGCGCCGAAGCGGCTCTCGATCCAGCGCTCCGTCAGCCGCTCGCCAGGACCGACCTCGAGGCCAAGGATCATCTCGCGAAGCGCTTTTTCGACGATCTGCATCTGCGACATAGTTGCTTCCATTGCTGGCGATCGGCCTTGCCCATTGGTCTTGCCGATCACATTGAGGGCGCCTGATTGACAGCAGCCGGGCTTTGCGTCCATGAGGGTGCCAAATTGGTATCCCAAAATGGTATCCGCAGCAAGCGGACAGGACAGGACATGCCGCAGGACAGTGCAGCGCGGGCCGCCGAAGCGCCTTCCACCTACAACATTCATTGGCGGCGCAACCTGTTCGTGTGCTTTGCCGGATCGTTCAGCACGCTTGTGGCGATGACGTTGCTGCTGCCGTTCCTGCCGCTCTATGTCGAACAGCTGGGCGCCGTGGGCCACGCGGCGATCGTGCAATGGTCCGGCATCGCTTTCGGCGCCACCTTCCTTGCCGCCGCCCTTGTCGCGCCACTGTGGGGACGGCTGGGTGACCGTTATGGCCGCAAGGTGATGCTGGTGCGTGCCAGTTTCGGCATGGCGATCTGCATGTCGCTGACCGGCATGGTGCAGACCGTCTGGCAATTGGTGCTTTTGCGCCTGTTGATCGGCTTTGCCGGCGGTTATTCCTCAGGCTCGACGATCCTTGTCGCCATGCAGACGCCGAAGGAGCGCTCCGGCTGGGCGCTTGGCGTGCTGTCGGCCGGCATCACCGCAGGCTCCCTGGTCGGCCCGTTGCTTGGCGGCGCGCTGCCGCCATTGATCGGTATTCGCGCCACCTTCCTCATCGCGGGCGGCGTCATTTTCCTGGCGGCGCTGGCGACGACGTTCCTGATAAAGGAGATGCCTCGCCCGCCAGTACAGGCAAAACGCGAGGAGAAACCAAAGGGAAGTTGGGCGCAGATCCCCGACAAACGCCCTGTCGTGGCCATGCTGGCGACCGGCATGCTGTTCACCTTCGCCAACATGTCGATCGAGCCGATCATCACCGTTTACGTCCAGCAACTGGTCGCGGAGGCAAGCCGGGTGGCCCTGGTCTCAGGTGTCGTCATGTCGGCGGCGGCGCTGGGCGCCATCCTGTCGGCGTCACGGCTGGGCAAACTCGCCGACCGCATCGGCCACTGGAACGTCATCGTCGCATCGCTGGCCGTCTCGGCGCTGCTGTTGATACCGCAGGCCTTCGTCACCGAGAGCTGGCAGTTGGTCGGGCTGCGGTTCCTTATGGGTCTGGTGCTGGGCGGGCTGTTGCCCTGCATCACCAGCGTCATCCGCCACAATGTTCCCGATGGGGTCGGCGGCAATGTGCTGGGCCTGGCAATCTCGGCGCAATATGTCGGCCAGGTTGCGGGGCCGCTGCTGGGCGGCTTCGTCGGCGGCCATTTCGGCATGCGCGCGGTGTTTCTCGGCACGTCGTTGCTGATGGCGGGCGGTGCCGCGTATAATTGGCTGGCCCAGGCGCGCCGCACGCGCGACATGCTGGCGATATCGGAAAAATCCTGACAGACAGGTCGCGCCGCCTATCGTCAATCACGGAGCCCGAGACATGAGCATCGCCGAGTCAGCACCAGCAAACAGCGCGCGCATCCTCGTTTTCGCCGGCGGCATTGCCGGCGCGGCGGGCGTGGCGCTGTCGGCGGCATCAGCGCATCTCGGCGGCGCCTTCGTCGGCACGGCCGCATCCTTCCTGCTCATGCATGCGCCGGTGTTTTTGGCCGTCGGCCTCGCCGGCGCAAACCGGATCTTGCGGATCGGCAGCCTGGTGCTGCTCGTCGGGCTTGTTCTGTTCTGCGGCGATCTGCTGGCACGGGATTTCGTGGGATCGCGGCTGTTCCCGATGTCGGCGCCGATCGGCGGCACCTTGCTCATCGCGGGCTGGCTGGTGATCGCGGCCTCGGCGCTCGTGCGGCAACGGTCCTGACGAGCCAAGAACCCTGTCCCATCAGATATCAC
The DNA here is from genome assembly GCF_040324035.1 of Mesorhizobium sp. M0016. Taxonomy (NCBI): domain Bacteria; kingdom Pseudomonadati; phylum Pseudomonadota; class Alphaproteobacteria; order Hyphomicrobiales; family Phyllobacteriaceae; genus Mesorhizobium; species Mesorhizobium sp. M0016. Next base: position 156,844 of record NZ_JAMYVM010000013.1, read on the forward strand.
ACGAGGCTTAATCCTGCCGGTTTTGCGGCAGCAGGTCGCGGTTGCGCTTGGCAGACTTGGTCGGCCGCCGCCTTTCCGGCTGCTCCGTGGCAGGCGAGATACCCCAGTAATTGCGATAAATGTCTTCGAACAGATGCTTCACGGGATGCATGTTCGTCTCCTCTTCAAGAACTTGAATCGATCCAATCAGCTGGCACGAAAATGCCGGGGCCGATCAGCTGCGCTTGCGTTTCACAAGGTATTGCAGGTCACGCCTCCACGGCCCGACCTTGTCGCGGCGCCTGCGGGTGGCGGCGTCGGAGACTATGCCCCAATCATTGCCGTAGATGTCTTCGAACAGATAATTCACGGGATGCACGGCACCCTCCTCTTGAATCGATCCAAGTTATACTTGGTGAATCCCTTGGATCGATTCAAATATAGACCCTCTCCGCCGTCCGATCAAGGGAAAATTTGAACCGATCCAACGAAAGTGCTAAACAGGCTCCGGTTCAGGAGACGAAAATGACGGCATTGACCTCCGGCAAGACGAGACCAGTGCGGCTTGCCGACATCGCCAAGGCGGCCGGGGTCTCGCACGGTACCGCGTCCAACGTGTTCGCTCGCCCGGAAATCGTGCGCGAAGAGGTCCGTGAGCGGGTCAAGGCGGCGGCGGAAGCGATGGGCTATGCCGGCCCGGATCCCAAGGGCCGGCTGCTGCGCGCCGGCAAGGTCAACGCCATCGGCGTGGCAACGGCGGAACCATTGTCCTATTTCTTCGACGATCCCTTTGCCCGCGTCATGATGGCCAGCATTTCGCAGGCCTGCGACGCCACCGGCGCCGGAATTTCGCTGGTCTCGGCCGCCAACAGCGAGCAGCTCGCCTGGAACATCCAGAGCGCCCTGGTCGACGGCTTCATCGTGTTCTGCATCGAGGGTGGGTCGCGGCTGGTCGAACTGGCGCGCGAACGCAAACTGCCTTTCGTGGCGCTTGATCTCGATTCGGAAAATGAGGCGGTCGCTGCGATCGGCGTCGACAACGTCGCCGGCGCGGGTCTGGCGGCGCGCCATCTGGCCGAGTTCGGCCATCGCAGCTTTGCCGTACTCGCCCTGGAATCTGCCGACGCTGGCTTTGGTCCCGTCACGCAGGAGCAAGTCGAGACGACATCCCTCTACTCGGGCACACGCGACCGTCTGCGTGGCTATTTCGGCGAGCTCTCCCGCTTCGGCATCGACGTCTCGCAAGTGCCAATCTACGAAACCCTCAATGACGAGGCGAGCGTTCGGGCCGGCCTCGATCATATTTTCGCGCTGCCGCAGACGCCGACGGCAATCCTGGCCATGTCGGACAAGATCGCGCTGCATGCGCTCGACTGGCTGCGCGAGCGTAACATTGCCGTGCCGGGCGATGTGTCAATCGTCGGCTTCGACGGCGTGCCGGAAGGCGCCGACTCCGAGCCGCCACTAACCACTGTCGCCCAGCCGATCGCCGAGATGGGCCGGCTGGCCGTCAAGGCGATCCTCGAAAATGACGGCTCGCAGCACCGGCAATTGCTGCCGGTCGATCTTGTGGTGCGGGGGTCGTCCGGCCCCTCGCCTGCTAGCTAGGCGGCTGATGTGGGATCATCGGCTTAGCCTTGGCATCGCGGGCATGCCGAAGGTCTGGTGAACGGCTGGCGCTTCTTTGCGAACCGGCTTTTTGCCCAAGCCGATGCCGGACAGCCACTCAAGATAGAAGGCGAGCGCGAATTGCATGGCGATGCCGGCCGAAATCAGCAAGACGTCATAGGCAAAGCCGCCCGGATTGATCAGCTTCATCACCTGCGCCGCCATGGCGATCAGCGTGCCGGCGAGGAACACCGGCAAGGAGCGCTTGCCGAGCAGGGCAAGCGGATGGTCCGGGCTGAGACGGAACAGGTTCGAGAAAGCCGGCAGGGCGACGATCAGATAGCTCACCGCCAATATGTGCAGGAGCCGCGGCAGCGACAGGAACGTCTTGTCGAAGCCGCCGATCACCACGGGCAGGTTAAACCACGTTATCTCGCCCCAGAGCGGGCTGTGCACCCAGACCGCCGCTGCCGCGACATAGGTCGCCGCGGCGCCCACCAGCCAACGATTGACGGGAATTGTGCCGCCGCGCCTGACATGCAGCATGCCGGCAAGGCCGATGTTGAACAGGAATTGCCAGGACAGCGGGTTGAGGAACCAGAAGCCGGGCTCGGGATAGTTCGGCGGCGCGATCTGCCAGAGGCCGGCGACGAGCCACAGCGCGCCGGAAAAGACCAGCGCCGGCAGCGGCCGGTAGCTGACGAAGAGCAGGAAGAGCGGCGCCATCAACAGCAGCGCCGCATAGACCGGCAGGATGTTGTTGTAGCCAAGCTGGTGGCCGAGCGTGACAATGCCGATCATGACCTCCGGCGTGTTCTTCATCAGCGGCTCGATGTTGATCAGCTTGAGCAGTTCCGGCCGCCGGCCGAACACCGCCGCGGCGCAGAACAACGCCATCACAACCATGGTGGTGACGATGTGGGCGCTGTAAAGCACGCCGGCCCGGCGCCACATCTTCAACATCGCCAGCAGCCGGCCGCCCGGCTGGAACTTGGTGCCATATGCGAGTGCGACCGACATGCCGGAAATCAGCACGAAGGCTTCCGCCGCGTCCGAGAATCCGAAATTCTTGTAGGTCAGCGTTTCGAAGACGGTGCCCGGCACGTGGTCGATATAGATGGTCAGGAGTGCGAGCGCACGGAACACGTCAATGCGCGTGTCGCGATCGGGGATACGCGGAGCGCGATCGGCGATACGCGGAGCGCGATCGGCGATAGGCGGGGCGCGATCGGGCGGGACTGGCAGGGTCATCGACAAAAGGCCTCAAAGGAGAGCAAGGATGCTCGCGTTGTTCATGCCGGGATGCGACCATCGGCGCACACCGCTTCGATTCCTCCCGCAGGGAGCATATCGGCGCAGAAACGGTCTGAAATGAGCCTGTTGCAATCACATTTGGCGGAGCGTGAAAATATTCCGTTTTGAAGCTGGCAAAGGACCAATGTCTCCGTGAAAACAACGAGATATGAGCGTGGATCGATATAGCGACGAGAACGCCTTTCTGCACCAGGATCTGGCCTTTCCCTACCGCCTCCTCAAGCCGGAGAATGCCGGCGGCGAGAGCCTGTTTTTACTGCACGGATCGGGTGTCGACGAAACGACGATGGTCCCGATTGCGAGGCAGATCGCCCCTAACGCCACGCTGGTCGCGGTGCGTGGCCGCATCCGCCAAGAAGACGGCTTCCGCTGGTTCGAGCGGATCACGCCGACCAGTTTCGAACAGGCGAGCATCCGTGCCGAAACATCGTACTTTGCCGCCTTCGCAAGCGAGGCCGCAAAGCGCCACGGGCTCGACCTCGCCCGGGCGACTTTCCTCGGCTATTCCAACGGCGCCAATCTGGTTTCCAGCCTGATGCTGCTCAACTCCGGCCTCGTCCGAAAAGCGGCGTTGCTGAGAGCAATGCCCGTGCTTGACGATGCGCCGGCAACCGATCTGACAGGAAGGCGCGTCCTGATTGTCGCTGGTGCCGCGGACGAGACCTACGGGCCGTTTGCGCCGCCACTGGTGAGGCTGCTCAACAAACATGGCGCCGAGGTCGATGCGCGCATCGTGCCTTCAGGTCACGAAATCGGCGACCCGGATGCCGCCATCGTCCGGCAATGGCTGGCGGGACCAGCATTGGTCGCACGCCAGGCAGGCTAAGAGACCTTGGTAGACCGCATCGGCGCCCGGCGGAACGGCTGAGCAGATGCTCGTCGCCTAGCCCTGTCCCATCCGGTTCCAAGCATCGAGCCCGGCGATCTTGTAGGCTTCGGCCAGCGTCGGATAGTTGAAGGTGTTGTTGACGAAGAAATCAACCGTGCCGCCGAGGTTGATCACCGCCTGGCCGATATGGATCAGTTCGGTGGCGCCTTCGCCGACGATGTGGGCGCCGAGCAGGCGGCGCGTTTCGACCGAGAACAGCAGCTTCAGAAAGCCGGAGTTGACGCCCATGATGTGGCCGCGCGAGGTTTCGCGGAACCGCGCCAGACCGACTTCATAAGCAGCGCCGCTCTCGCGCACCTGCTCCTCCGACTGACCAACGGTGGAGATTTCCGGCACGGCGTAGATGCCATAGGGGAAGGTTTCCGGCGGCGGTGGCAGTTGCACGCCGAAGGCGTGGCAGGCGGCCACCCTGCCTTGCTCCATCGATGTCGAGGCAAGGCTGGGGAAACCGATGACGTCGCCGGTGGCATAGATGTTGGGCGCACTGGTCTGGAAGGTCTGCGGATCGACCTTGATGCGGCCCCGGGAATCGGCCTCGATGCCGACCACGTCGAGGCCGAGGCTGCCGAGATTGCCGCTGCGGCCGGCGGCGTAAAGCACGATCTCGGAGCGGATGGTGCGGCCATCGGCGAGCGTCACTTCGGCATAGTCGGGTTTTGAGACGATTTCCTTGACCGTACTGCCGAGGCGAATGGTCATGCCGCGGTCGCGCATCTGGTGGATGAAGTCGTCGACGATCTCGCGGTCGACGAAATCGAGGATGGTGTTGCGCGGCTCCACCAGCGTCACCGGCACGTCGAGCGCCGAAAAGATCGTCGCATATTCAACGCCGATGACGCCGGCGCCGATCACCGTCAGCGTGCGCGGCAGATGGTCGAGTTCCAGCATCTCATCGCTGTCGAAGACGCGGATCTTGTCGAAAGGCACGTCGCGCGGCCGGTGCGGCCTGGTGCCGACCGCGATCAGCGCATTGGTGAAACCAACCTCCGAGTAGTCGCCATTGTCTGCCGTCAGGCTGACCTTGTTTGGGCCGACGAATTTCGCCATGGCGCGCACGCTTTTGACGGCGTTGCGCATAAACTGGTGCTGCAGCACCTCGACCTCGTGGTCGAGCGTCTTGTGCAGCCGCTCGACCAGGTCGGCGATGGAGATGTCCTGCTTGACCCGGTAGCCGCGGCCGTAAAAGCCCCGCTCGCGCCAGCCGGACAGGTTCAGCACCGTCTCGCGCAGCGTCTTCGACGGGATGGTGCCGGTGTGCACCGAGACGCCGCCGAGGCGCCGGCCCCTGTCGACCACCAGCACCGATTTGCCGAGCTTGGCCGATTGCACCGCGGCGCGGCGCCCGGAAGGGCCGCTGCCGATGACCAGCATGTCGTAATCCATGTAACCCCGTCCCCTCGGCGTCTTGTTGCGCCGCAGCAAGCTAACGCCATCCGTCCACCAAATTCAATCGGCTCAACCGCGTCACACTGCCGAGCAGGACCGATGGACGAACCGATCTTGATTCCGCCCGCGGTCTTCACCATTTCAGTGGCGGCGCACCCTAGCGTGGCGCCTGTTGCGAGGACATGACATGAACGCGCGCGTACTTGACGGCGAAATCATCACCAGCAGGCTCGACGACGTCAGGGCCTATGACGGTGTGCGCACGCGGCGGATCCTGGCCTTCATCATCGACTATTGCATCGTGGCGCTGCTCACCATTCCGTTCGCGATCCTGGTGGCCGTGCTTGGCCTTTTGACATTCGGTCTTGGCTGGGCGCTGTATTCCATCCTCGTGCCGGCGGTCGCCATTCTCTACATCTGGAACACGCTGGGCGGTCGCAACCAGGCCACATCAGGCATGAAGATGATGGGCATTCGGCTCGATCGTCTCGACGGCAGCCGTATCGACGGCCTCACCGCCGTTGTCCATTCGGTGCTGTTCTGGGCGAGCACGGTCATCCTGACGCCGCTCGTCCTCCTGGTGACGCTGTTTTCCGATCGCAAGCGCACACTGCACGACCTGCTGCTTGGCACGGTCGTCAGCCGCAGCGACCGTTGAACCGGCGTCCAACCGACGCCAACAGGCATTTGTGCGCAAATGTGAAGGGGTCCGTTCAACCCCGCCTTCACAATCCTGTTGAATTTTTCGCCAGCCAAGCCAAAGGTAGAGCGATTCGCAGGAGTGTTCCCAAGGTTCGATGACGCACCATCCGACCCAGTCGCCGCAGTTCTTCCTGACCGCGCCATCGCCGTGCCCGTATCTCGAGGGCCAGTTCGAACGCAAGGTGTTCACGCATCTGGTCGGCGACAAGGCGCCGGAGATGAACGACCTGTTGACGCAAGGCGGTTTCCGGCGCTCGCAGAACATCGCTTACCGTCCCGCCTGCGAGACCTGCCGCGCCTGCGTCTCGGTGCGTATCCTGGCGCAGGAGTTCACCGCCAGCCGCAACATGAAGCGGGTGATCCAGCGCAATTCCGATCTGATCGGCGCCATGCACGACGCGCAGCCGTCGACCGAGCAGTATTCGCTGTTTCGCGGCTATCTCGACGCTCGCCATCGCCGCGGCGGCATGTCCGACATGACGGTGCTCGACTACGCCATGATGGTCGAAGATACCCATGTCGACACCAAGGTGATCGAATACCGGCGCCGCGGCCCCGACACATTCATCACCGGCAAGGGCCAGGGCGAGCTGATCGCCGTGGCGCTGACCGACAAGATGGCCGATGGCCTGTCGATGGTCTATTCCTACTTCAATCCCGAGTTCGAGGACCGCTCGCTCGGCACCTTCATGATCCTCGACCATATCGCCCGCGCCCGGGCCATGGGCTTGCCCCACGTCTATCTCGGCTACTGGGTCAACGGCTCGCGCAAGATGAACTATAAGATGCGCTTCATGCCGCAGGAGCATCTCGGCCCGAAGGGCTGGGAACGCTACGACCACGAAGCGGTCACGCGCTGATTTTTCTTCTTACCAGATCCTGATCTAAACATTTTCAGCCGAGACGATGCTGGTCTTTCCGCCCGTTGGCGGGGCGATTGCGCCGACTGGCATCTGCTCAAATCATTGCGAAAGCCGTTGCATGTCCTCTCACAATGCCCACACCAAAGGACTTCTGCTCACCGCGCTTGGCGGGCTGGCGCTGACCATCGACATTCCCCTGATCCGGCTCGCCCATGGCGAAGCCTGGACGATCCTTTTGCTGCGCACCGGCTGCACCTTCGTGGCAGGGCTGATCGTATGGGCCATCTGGCGCTCGTTCAGCAAGAATGCTCCGCAGCTGATACCCGGCTGGTCGGGGCTCGTCGTCGCCACCCTCTACGGGCTCGGCGCAATCGCCTTCATCACTGCCGTCTACAACACCTCGACCGCCAATCTGGTTTTCATCCTGGCCTTCTCCACCATGTTCTCGGCGCTGCTGTCGTGGCTGTTCCTGAAGGAGCGACCGCAGCCGCTGACGCTTGCGGCAATGGCGCTGATGATCGTCGGCATCGCGATCATCGTCGGCGATTCCGTCGGCACGGGAAATCTGTTCGGCGATGTGATGGCGCTGTGTTCGGCCTTGGCGATTGCCTGCGCCATCACCGTTTCACGCGCCAGCGGCAGGGATATGGGATTCACCGCGCTGACCGGCGTCCTGCTGCCGTTCGGGCTGGCGGCGCTCATGGTCTCCAGGACCGGTTTTCAGGTGGAGGCGCCATGGTGGATCGTTTTCAACGGCGCCGTCATCATGCCGTTCGCCTTCTTCTGCCTAGCCAACGGGCCGAAATACATTTCAGGCCCGGAAGTGGCGATGTTCTATCTCCTGGAAACGGTTTTGGCGCCGGTCTGGATATGGATGATCTTTGCCGAGACGCCGTCGCGCAACAGCTTGATCGGCGGCGTGATCCTGATCGTCACGCTGGTTGCCCATTCCCTGTGGCAGTTGCATGAAGGGCGCAAGCGCCGGGCAGCGCTCGCCGTCGCTTACCCAGCCTGACTTTTCTTCGCCGGGCCGGCGACAATCTCGATCTGCGGCGGCCCGCCTTCGAGCTCGGCCGCCGCGTCGGGAACGGTGTCTTCGGCCAGTTCCACCTCGCGCAGCCATTCGCGCCAGATCGCGACGAGCAGCGCCATCAGCACCGGGCCGATGAACAGGCCGAGAAAGCCCATCGTCTTGACGCCGCCGATCAGGCCGAAAAAGGTCGGCAGGAAGGGCAGCTTGATCGGCCCGCCGACCAGCTTCGGGCGCAAGGTCTTGTCGACGATGAACAGTTCCACTGCGCCCCAGATGAACAGCGCCAGACCCGCCATCGGCGAGCCGCTGGCGGCGAGGTAGATCGACACAAGCGTAAACGACAGCGGCGCGCCACCGGGGATCAGCGCCATCACGCCGGTCAATGCGCCCAGCGTCACCGGCGACGGCACCCCGGCCAGCCAGTAGGCGATGCCGAGCACCAGCCCCTCGCCGATGGCGATCACGGTCATGCCGGTAACGGTCGAGGAAATGGTCGCCGGCACGACGCGCGAAATCCGCTCCCAGCGCGTCGGCAGGATGCGTTCGCCGAGCCGGTCGATCTGGCTGGCAAAGTGTTCGCCGTCGCGGTAGGCGAAGAACAGCGCGATCATCATGAACAGCAGCGTCAGCAACAGGCCGAAGGCGCTGCCGCCGGCAGCCAGCACGCCGCGATAGATGCTGCCGATATTAGCGCCGCTGACCAGCTGGATCAGCTCGCCGATGCCGCCGGGATGGCCGAAATTGTCGATCCACTGTTCGTTCAGCCACTCGCCGACGACAGGCAGCGAGGTGATCCAGTGCGGTGTGACCGCGCCGTGCCTGTTGGTCTCGATCGCCCAGCCGACCCATTCGCGGACCTCGTTGATGGCGTAGGTGCCGGCGAGCGCTATCGGCACCACCAGGAAGGCGAGGATGAACAGGATGGCGAGCGTCGCGGCGACGGTGCGGTTACCGCCGACACCGGCAAGCAGCCGGCGGTAGAGCGGCCAGCTGGCAAAAGCAATGACGAGGGCTGCCAGCACGGGAAACAGGAACCCGTGGAAGAAATAAACGCCGGCGGCGACGATCAGCACCAACAGCCAGCGCGCCGCCGACAGCGGAGGAATGACAGCTGATCGCAACGGAGTCGACAGGCCGAACAGGCGCTGCTGACGCTCAGGCTTCTGGATCTTCGCTTCCTTCAAACGGTCAATTCTCCCCGGCCTAACAGCGTTTATGCACTGTTATAGTGCCGCAATCGTGACGATAGTCCAAATGGTTGGTGAAGCTGCCAATCTCCCCCCTTGTGGGGGAGATGTCCGGCAGGCCTGAGGGGGTCGCGAAGGATCGCCAGCCTGGCACCCGACATTGAAGACCCAAGAGTTGCGACCGAGTGGCGAGCCATGACCATTTGATGCGCTGGCGGGACAGCGCCCCCCTCTGGCCTGCCGGCCATCTCCCCCACTTGGGGGGAGATCAGCAGCTTCAACCAAATTTCCCGGTCCGCGGGAATCCCTTCGGCACCATGCGACCGGCCGACGCTCTCGCGCCGA